>JAJCZR010000050.1 GCA_029262295.1 Deltaproteobacteria bacterium
GCTTTATTGCGGCTGCATATAAAGATTTTAGCACCATTTTGAAGGAAAACCTTGCTGATTCCCTTGCCAATACCTTTGCTACCTCCTGTAACCAGTATCTTCTTGTCTTTTAATTTGCTCATATATTTTACGTCCGATAATGTATATTATGTAAACTAATATAAAATTGAGTTTATTCTCGGTATTTAGCTACTCCTCAATTTCACCCTCTTCTTCTATCCCGGTTTGTTCAAAATCATACTGATCATCTGATTCATCGGCGTTATTGCTTTTTCTTCCTAAATCTTCATCTTTTTCAATAAATAAACTTAATTCGTCTGAATAAAACAGTTTATCAAACTTTGTTCTTCCAAGGTTCTTTTTGAGGTAATCCAATGATTCAATAAATGTATAACCTATCTCAAGGTAAAGTTGGGCATTTTTTCTTACTGATTTTCTAGCATCTTTTAAACTTCGGTTTTTACTATTAATAGTTTCTGTAATTCTAGTGCTGTTTTTTTTAAAATCTTTAGTCTTCTCATTTAGTATTTTAAGATAAAACCTTTCCAGGTATTCAATATAGCCCTTCTCTTTTTCCTCTAAATCCAAAAGTTTGGATTTAAGTATTATCTCCTTAATAAGAATTGTATATTTATCGCTTTCAGGAGTATACATTAGATAGTTGTTACTTTGTTGACTATAAAGACTCTGGGTACACAGTGTAATTAATAGTAACGTAAGCGTAATAATTCTCATTTTTTCCTCCGATAATTTGTAATTTTATAATAATTAATAGAATGGATATTAAAAGACAGAAAATATTTGCTTGAGCGATTGAAATTATTATATTAAACTTTGCTTTTAGTTTTTTGGAGGTACTTGCAATTGCCAATTTATGAATATCAATGTAAAAAATGTAGTGAAGTCTTTGAAATCCTTCATGGATTTAATGAGGAACCCCCAAAAAAATGTGAGGAATGTGGTGGAAAGTTGGAAAAACTTATATCACTGTCAGCTTTTCATTTGAAAGGTTCCGGATGGTATGAAACTGATTATGGCAAGAAAAAAGTTTCACATGAAAAAGAACTTAAAAATAATACCGATACTGCTGCACCTGCAACTTCGGATAGTTCATCAAGTGACAAACCTGTAGATACAGGTGGAGCCCACACTGCAAATGAAGCTAAATCAACCCTTGATTCAATAAAGTCAGATACATCCAAAGCAAAAAAATCTTCTAAAGAATCTTAATATGGATCTTGGAATTACAGGTAAAACTGCTATTGTTGGTGCCTCAAGTAAAGGACTTGGAAAAGCTGTGGCATTTGGACTTGCAAATGAAGGTGTAAACCTCACTATTTTTTCCAGGACTAAAGAGGATATCGACAAAACTGCAAATGAAATTCAAGAAAAACATGGTGTGAAAGTTGTATCAGTTAAAGCAGATGCGGCCAAAACGTATGATCTTGATAGAGTTGTTGATATTTCGCTACAAAACTTTTCTAACGTTGATATTCTAATAAACAATGCTGGCGGCCCACCCTTTGGCTTTTTTGATGATCTTGAGTTGGAAGATTGGAAAAAAGCTTTTGATTTAAACCTTTTAAGCACAATTTATTTATCAAAAAGAGTTGTGCCTTTAATGAAAAATAATAAATGGGGAAGAATAATAAATATAACATCAATTGCTGTTAAGCAGCCTATTGATGGACTTATACTTTCAAATACTGCCAGGGCAGGAGTAATAGGTTTTTCTAAAACCCTTTCAAATGAACTGGGTAAATATAATATCACTGTCAATAATGTTTGCCCTGGAAGAATTCTGACAGACAGGATAAAAAATATTGCTTCCGAAAGATCAAAAGAATCTGGTATCAGTTATGAGACAGCTCTTGAAAATATGAAGAATGATATTCCACTGGGCCGAATAGGCACGCCCAAAGAATTTGCAGATCTTGTAACTTTTCTTTCCTCGCAGCGCTCAAGTTATATTACAGGAAATACTATACAGATTGATGGTGGGCTTAATAAAGGTTTGTTTTAGTTATCTTCTTAATAGAAAATCTATTTCGGATTGATCGTTATCAAAATCAACATCTTCAACTTTTTTTCCTGAATTTCCATTTGGATTATTTACTTTTGCTTTTAACATCTCAATTACACTTTCCCTTATTGTTGCAACTTTATAGGGAATATTGCCATAAGGAGTATCAATAAATTTTATGCCGGAAGGTTGTTTAAAGCTCTCCCCTTTATGTTTTTGTAGTGCGTCTTCCATAAATTCCACCCATATAGGAAGAGCTGCTTTTGAACCTGCTTCTTTTCTGCCAAGTGGACTGCTGTTATCTTTTCCCACCCAGACCCCCGTAACAATACTTGGGCTATAACCTACAAACCAGGCGTCAGTGTAATCATTTGTAGTGCCGGTTTTTCCTGCTACCTGGCTTAGCTCATTAAGCTTTGATGCTTTTCTTCCGGTGCCTTCATTCACAACTGCTTTAAGCAGGTCTGTCATAATAAATGCTGTTTCAGGAGTAATTACCTGTTTGCTGTTTTCATCATCAACAAAATATGAAAGCGGAATTTTTTTAATAAGTTCTATAAACTCATCTGAAGTTAGAAAGTTTTCTTCAGTCTTTTGCTTTATATCTTTTTCTGAAGGTTTAGTTTTAGTTTCTGGTTTAAACTCTGTTTCAAAACCTTTTTTTGCAGCAAGTTCTTTTAGTATCTGAAATCTTTTATTCTCCCTTTCTTTGGTTAACACCCTTTCATACTCAAGATATCTATTTCCTGTGTTGTCCTCAATTATCCTTCCATTTCGATCGTAAATACGAAGTATAAACTTTGGTTTTTTATAGACACCTTCATTTGCAAACACTGAGAAAGCATTTACCATTTCAAGTAAAGTCACATCTGATCCGCCAAGGGCCAGTGATGGAAATGCATTTAGATTGGATTCAAACCCAAAATTTTTGGAGTAATCGACCACGTAGCTAGGGTCAATATCCATAATAAGCCTTATAGATGCCAGGTTTCTTGATTTAGCCAGCGCCTTTCTAAGCACAAGTGCCCCTTCGTAAGATCCATCATAGTTGCTTGGAATCCAGTCTTTTATTACAACAGGAATATCGTATAAAACACTTGTTTCGGTATAGCCCTTATCAACTGCAGCAGAATACACAATAGGTTTAAAGGAAGAACCTGGCTGGCGCCTTGCCTGAATTGCCCTGTTGAACTGTGAGGTATTAAAATCATATCCACCAATTAATGATAAAACATTGCCGCTTGTGTCCATTGATATTAATGCACTTTGGGCTTGAGAGTTAAGCATCGGGGTTACATAAGTAAGTTTTCCATTATAGATATTTACTTTTACATAAATAACATCGCCCACGGAAATAGCTTCAGGAATTGCATCTACGCCTCTAAATGTGGATATTGGTGCATACTTGTTTGAAAATTTATTTGATTTTAGTGAAGATGACGGATTTCCAAAGGGATTGCTTACAAAAAATTTAAAGCTGCTTTGCATATCTCCAAGCTTTATATCAGCCTCGGAAAACCCATTTGAACTGTTTTTAACAGATGTAACTACAGCTTTGTATAGTGAGTTATCTTTTATATTGGTATTTCTTTGAGCATTTAAAAAGTTTTGTATATCTGACTGATTTTTCAGTCTTTTTACTACAAAACCCCTACCCTGCCTTTTCTCATAGTCGTAAATCCCTTTTTTTACTGCCCATTGAGCAGCCAGGCTTTGTTCTATATCAAGGGTTGTGAATATCCTGAAACCACCTTTTTTGTATTCAGCAGTTCCAACTTTGCCCTCAAGGTATTTCCTTACAAATTCTGCGAAATAAGGTGCAATTTGCGAATCAAGCTGTTTTCTTGGAGTAATGTTTATTTTATATTCGAGAGCAAACTGTTTTTGCTTTGAAGTAATAAGGCCTTCTACTTGCATAATATTAAGAACTGTTTTTTGGCGCTGGAGTGCGTTGTCAAGATTTTTTCTGGGCGAGTAATGTTCTGGCCTTTTAGGAATACCAGCAAGAAGGGCAGCTTCTGCTATGCCAATTTCATTAACATCTTTTCCAAAAAAGTTCTGGCTTGCAGACTGTACACCGTAGTTACCATCTGCAAGGTAAATATGATTTAAATAAAGATAGAGTATCTCTTCTTTTGAAAGGTTTTTTTCAATTCTGTACGAAAGAATAAGTTCTTTTATCTTTCTACTATATGTTTTTTTGGGTGACAGAATAAGGTTTTTTGTCACCTGTTGGGTAATAGTACTTGCCCCTGAGACAACCTCCCCTTCCAAAGTATTTTGAATAAGTGCCCTTAAAATACCTTTAACATCAAATCCCTGGTGGTCATAAAATCGTCTGTCTTCAATTGCTATAAACGAATTTACTACATGATCCGGTATATCTTTCAGGTCAACAAGCTTACGTTTTTCAACCCCGTATTCAGCAATCAAAGTGCCATCGGAAGAATAAAATTCATTCACAAGCGTTGGTGCATAACCTGTTATGTCTGTTAAATTTGGAAGATCTCTTGCAAAATATTTGTATGTTGCAAATATGGCTACTCCACCTAAAATAAAAAGGAAGATAAATGTAACAAGTAAGAATTTTAAAATGGCTCTGCTTTTGTTTTTTTTAGGTGGCATGTCGAGGGTTTTTAAGTAATTGAAATTTTGCTACTTAATCTTAATTTAGTTTTAGTTATTATATTTAACAATGGGCAACTCAAAAAATCAAGAAATAAATGATTTAAGTTCTTACATAAAGAATCTTTCTGATCAGGATATTAAAGTCCTACTTTTGAAACTTAAGAACGAGATGATGAAAGATGATGCAAGTTGGCAGCAAATAAAGGAAATCTTAAATTCCATTAAAGAAAAAAACAGTAAAGTGCTTTTAGATATAGCTCCTCTTATTGTCTGATAGTTTATTCCAAAAAATTATGAGTATTACAAAACATATTGGCAATACGCCTATAGTTAAACTGAATAATATTGTCGAAAAAAATAGCGCCGTTATTTGGGCAAAGCTCGAGAACCTAAATCCCGCCGGAAGCCTGAAAGAAAGAATATGTGTTTCAATAATTGATGATGCTGAAAGAAAAGGTCTTATAAGCCCCGGGAAAACAACTATTGTTGAGGCATCAAGCGGCAATACAGGCATTAGCATGGCTGTTTATTGCAAGATAAAAGGCTACAACCTTATTATAGTGATGCCTGAGTATGTAAACAAAGAAAGAAAACAGATAATAAATGTATATGGTGGAGAGGTGATGTTTTCTGATTCTTCCAAAAGAATGGGAGGCGCTTTGGAAATGGCGAGTGACCTTGTTGCAAATAATGAAGATTATTACCTTCTTGATCAGTTTGAAAACAATTTAAATCCTTATACTCATAAGATGGGAACTGCTGTTGAGATTTGTGATCAAATAGAAGGGGAACTGGATGCATTTATTATGGGTGTGGGAACAGGCGGCACAATAACAGGAGTTGCATCTTTATTAAAGGAAAAGTATCCAAATATTAAAATTATAGCAGTTGAACCCAAAGAAAGTGCTGTTTTGTCAGGTAAGCAGGCAGGTGAGCATATGATTTATGGTATTGGAGCAGGTTTTATTCCCAATATTCTTGATTTGAATTTAATTGATGATATTTACAGGGTTTCATCTGAACAGGCTATTGAATTTACGAAAAGGCTATCAATTGAAGAAGGTATACTTGTAGGTACTTCATCAGGTGCCTCTTGTTTTGCTTCAATTAATATTGCAAAAGATTTAGGATCTGGAAAACAGGTCCTTACAATTTTTTGCGATACAGGTGAGAGATATCTGAGTATGGACATTTATAATTAGCAAAATAGATATTATTACGCTTTAAATATATGTAATTATTAATAAATCTCTTTTAATTGAAATGGAAATTTAACTGTGTTATCCTTTTCCGTGGAAGTTTATATCCCTAGTTTTCCGAGGTTAATGTGACAAGTAATATTTTTAAAAATTTAATGATTTGGCTTGTTGTTTTTGTTGCAATATTTGCAATGTATCAATTTATCAACACTCCAAGAAACAATTTTGTTGAAATTTCTTATAGTGAGTTTCTCAGCCAGGTTGAAGATGAGAATATAGAAAACATTGAATTTGGTGAAAATTCAATAAAAGGAAAGTTTAAAGATAAAAGCGTCGGACAGCCCGAAAGTGGTTTTAAAGCAGTTGGTCCGGCCAGCGACGAACTTATTAGCAGACTTGAGAAGAAAGACATTTCTTTTAAATTCACTGAGAAAAATCAGAGTTCACTGACTCAAATCCTTATTAATTGGGCCCCGTTATTAATTCTTGTTGCATTGATGGTCTTTTTTATGAGACAGATTCAAACTGGTGGCACAAAAGCAATGTCATTTGGAAAAAATAAAGCAAGAATGCTCACCGAAGGTCAAAATAAGATTACCTTTAAAGATGTTGCTGGGGTGGATGAAGCAAAAGAAGAAGTTAGTGAGATTGTTGATTTTCTTAAAAACCCAAAAAAATTCACAAGATTAGGTGGAAGAATACCTAAAGGAATACTACTTGTAGGCCCTCCGGGTACCGGGAAAACCCTACTGGCTAAAGCAATTGCCGGTGAAGCAGGTGTGCCGTTCTTTATAATTAGTGGTAGTGATTTTGTTGAAATGTTTGTGGGTGTAGGTGCTTCCAGAGTAAGAGACCTATTTATACAGGCTAAAAAACACGCCCCTTGTATCATATTTGTTGATGAACTTGATGCCGTTGGAAGACATAGAGGTGCTGGACTTGGTGGTGGTCACGATGAAAGGGAACAAACTTTAAATCAACTTCTTGTAGAAATGGATGGTTTTGAAGGCAACGAAGGAATTATAGTAATGGCTGCCACAAACCGACCTGATGTTTTGGACCCTGCCCTTCTTCGTCCAGGAAGATTCGACAGACAGGTTGTTGTGCCAAGGCCTGATGTTAGAGGAAGAGAAGCTATACTTGAAGTACATTCCAAAGACACCCCTATTGGAAATGATGTAGATCTTTCCCTCATAGCCAGATCTACCCCTGGGTTCTCTGGGGCTGATCTTGAAAATCTAGTTAATGAATCTGCGCTTCACGCTGCAAGATGCAGTAGAAATCAGATAACTAAGGAAGATTTTGAGTATGCAAAGGACAAAGTGATAATGGGTGTGGAAAGAAAAAGTATGCTCATAAGTGATAACGAAAAGAAAATTACTGCTTTTCATGAAGCAGGTCATGCCCTTGTTGCTAAACTTACCCCTGAGGCTGATCCTATTCATAAAGTGACAATAATCCCAAGAGGTATGGCACTTGGGGTTACCCAGCAACTTCCAATCGAAGACAAATACACTCATTCAAGAAGCTACCTTAATGCTACAATTATGGTTTTACTGGGTGGCAGGGCTGCTGAAGAAATTATTTTCGATGAAAGAACAAGCGGCGCAGGAAATGATCTTGAAAGAGTTACTGAAATTGCAAGAAGAATGGTTTGCGAATGGGGAATGAGTGAGGTTGTGGGCCCGGTTACTTTTGGTAAATCTGAACAACAACCTTTTCTTGGAAGAGAACTTTCCAAAAATGCTGATTATAGTGAAGATACTGCCATGCAAATAGATAAAGAGATTAAGAATATTGTTGATTCCAATTATACAAAAGTGTTTGATCTATTAAATGAGAATATTGATCTTCTTCATGATCTCGCAAATCTTTTACTTGATAAAGAAGTGATTGATTCAAGTGAACTAGATAGCCTGGTATCAAAAGTAAAGTCCGAAAGCATATTTAAAGCCAAGGAAAGTACAGTAAGCTAATCAGCTTCTCTTCCCGATTAGATTGGCCCTAAGTGCTCTCTTTGAAATTTTAGAATAATTTCAATAAAGGAAAAACCATCGTTGGAAAAGAGATCTGTAATTAAAGATCAGCATTTTTCTTCTAAAGTTTCAAAAATGCAGTTTGGGGATAAAGTTTTAGATTTTAATAACGGCCCTTTAATAATGGGGATTGTAAATTTCACCCCTGACTCTTTTTTTGATGGAGGAAAATACAATACGGTTGATAAAGCACTCATGCGGATAGAAAAATTGCTTAATGAGGGTGCTGATATTATAGATATAGGTGGTGAATCAACAAGACCAGAATCAAAAAGTGTTTCAATAAATGAAGAATTATCAAGGGTCATTCCCATTATTGAAAGAACCAAAAAAGAGTTTGATCCAATAATATCAATTGATTCAACTAAACAGAAAGTTGTGGAACAGGCATTATTGTCTGGAGCATCGTTAGTTAATGATATTAGTGGCCTGAAGTTTGAGCCTGAAATTACAAAACATGTAGCAAAGTACAATGCTGCAATAATCCTTATGCATTCAAGTTCAAGGCCAGTTGATATGCAAAGTAATACTAATTACAGCTCTTTGATTGAAGATATTCTTGATTATTTAAGAAACTCTATTGATATTGCAGTTAGCAGTTTTATTCCACATGATAAAATCATTTTGGACCCGGGAATAGGGTTTGGCAAAACTGCCGGGCAAAATATAGAGATAATAAGAAATCTAAATAAATTTACCAAATTAGGTTATCCAGTGTTGATAGGCACATCCAGAAAATCATTTATAGGTAAGATTCTAAATGGTCTTCCTTCAGAAAAAAGATTAATTGGATCAGTTGTTACTGCTGTTGCTTCTGCTTTAAACGGTGCATCAATTATAAGAGTGCATGATGTTGAAGAGACTAAGCAGGCCTTTAAGATATTAGATGTTTTTTATAATATTTCTCAAAGGAATATAAATGCTTGAATCAATAGAAAATTTTAGATATCTGTGGGATACATTGGATATCTTTCTGGTCGCCCTTATTTTCTACTATATTCTTAGAATTATTGAAGGGACCAGGGCATCTCAAATACTTATAGGGCTTTTCTTACTGTTTTTACTGTTCTTTGTTTCTCAACAATGGGGGCTTTTTACACTTAACTGGCTTTTAGGACATTTTCTTGGATCAATAATACTGATAGTTGTAATTTTGTTTCAAAACGATATCAGGAATGCACTTGCAA
This sequence comes from Deltaproteobacteria bacterium, assembly GCA_029262295.1. GTDB lineage: Bacteria > Desulfobacterota_D > UBA1144 > Nemesobacterales > Nemesobacteraceae > JAJCZR01. Next base: position 9,074 of record JAJCZR010000050.1, read on the forward strand.
GAATAGGAAAGCGGCCATCGCTTTTCAGGTTTAGCCGAACCGATGCAGAAGAATCTACTATTGATAAATTGGTTAAGGCTTCCACTTATATGTCTTCAAGAAAAATAGGTGCCCTGATTGCTATTGAGAGATCAAATATACTAAATGACTTTATTGAGATTGGAATGGAAATTGATGCAAATATTTCTACTGAGCTTATAATAAGCATCTTTAATACTCAATCTCCTCTTCATGATGGGGCAATAATAATAAGAAACAATAAAATACTTTCTGCTGGTTCTTTTTTTCCAATTGAGACAGATCCTGATATTGGAAGGGAGTTAGGCACAAGGCACAGGGCTGCAATCGGCCTTTCCTCTGAGACTGACGCTGTTGTGGTAGTTGTCTCGGAAGAAACTGGCTTAATATCAATTTCTTCTCAAGGCGAAATAACAAGAGGGCTTGATGCAGCGTCTTTAAACAATAGTTTAGTTGAAATTCTTGGAGTAAAGAAAAAGCCTGAGAAAAATAAGAAAAAATTGTTTTCAAAAGGCTCTTGATTCAATATGTGGAAAATAAATATAAGTAAAGATAGCAATCCATTTTTTCTAAATCTTGGAAAAAAAACAATAGCAATAGTAATTGCTATTGCTTTATGGATTGTTGCAAACCTTGAGTTTGATATAGAAAGAAATATAGAAGTTCCAATAAATTTTGTAAATCTGGATAAAAGCTTAATTGTAGTAAATGATGTTCCTAAAAACGTAAGTCTTAGGGCAAGAGGCCCAAGAAGTGAACTTTCTAATTTTGCTGATTCAAACCTAAACTTAACATTTGATCTTGCTGCTGTTCAAAATGGCAGTTCTAAGATTGATGTACAGACTGAGAAGCTAACAATTCCTGAAGAAGTACAAATAGTTACTATAAGCCCCGGGGAATTTGAAGTTGAGGTAGATAAAATTGTAAGTAAATCAGTGGTTGTGAATCCCATAATTGGTGAACCTGACAGAGGGTTTGAAATATCCGGTTCTCCTTTAGTTACACCCTCAAAAGTTGTGGTCTTAGGCCCAGAGAGGCTTTTATCAAAATTAGATTCTATTAATACTTCAAGGATATCGCTTAACGGTGAAACCTCTAAATTTACAATCCAGGTTCCTTTGCAACTTCCTTCATCTTTGATTCAAACCCAAAAAGAACAACTTGCAAGGGTTATTGTAGAACTAAATCAGGTGGTCCTTGAAAAAGAGTTTCGAAATGTAGAGATTTCTCTTAAAAATTTCAATGAGCTAAGTTATGAAATTGATTCAAATCTCAAGGCAGATGTTGTTTTTGATGGCCCATATAATATTATTAACAGTCTTAAAAGTGATGATATTGAAGTGTTTCTTGATGGAAGCGATATTAGTAAAGAGAAGAAAAAATCTGAAAACCTAAAGGTTAATGTAATCTACCCCTACCCCGACTCACTTAAACTTACAAAGATTTCTCCAGAAACGGTTAAAATAAGAATTAATTAGTTTTACCGGGAGGACTAATCACAGTTGAATAATAGAAAACTTTTTGGAACTGATGGTATCAGAGGAATTGCCAATAAGCATCCTATGACACCTGAGATATCATTAAAACTTGGAAAATCCATAACAAGTTTTTTAAAAAACCATATTTCTCACTCACCCAAAATCCTGATTGGAAAAGACACAAGGCTTTCCGGTTATATATTTGAGCAGGCAATATCAGCGGGTATCACTTCGATGGGTGGTGAGGTAATACTTGTGGGACCATTGCCAACACCTGCAATTGCATTTTTAACCTCTAATATGAGAGCTGATGCAGGAATTGTTATTTCCGCTTCACATAACCCTTATCAGGATAATGGAATTAAAATATTTGATAGAAATGGTTTTAAACTTCCAGACGATATTGAATCTGAAATTGAAAAGCTTATTTTAGATGATATTAATTCACTTGAGGGCATTCCCTCAGAAATAGGTAAAGCAAAAAGAATTGATGATGCAATTGGAAGATATATTGTTTTTCTAAAAAACACATTTCCTAGTGATCTCACTCTTGATGGATTAAAAATTGTTATTGACTGTGCAAATGGTGCTGCTTATAAAGTTGCCCCAATTGTTTTTGAAGAACTAGGGGCAGATGTTACTACAATTGGAGCAAAGCCTGATGGAAAAAATATTAATGTCGATTGTGGCAGCCTTAATCCCCAAATACTTATTGATAAAGTTCTTGAGATTGGTGCTGATATTGGAATTGCGCTAGATGGAGATGCAGACAGGGTGATATTCTGTGATGAAAATGGCAGTGAGGTTGATGGTGACAAGATAATCGCAATTTCCGCCACTGATATGATTGAAAATAATACTTTAAAATCAGACATTGTTGTGGCAACACAGATGAGCAACATAGCCCTTGAGAAATATTTGAACGATAAAGGAATTAAGCTTGAAAGAACAAATGTGGGTGATAGGTATGTTGTGGAAGCTATGAAAAAAAATGGTTCAAACCTGGGCGGTGAAAAATCAGGACATCTTATTTATCTGGATCATACAACAACTGGTGATGGACTTTTAGCTTCGTTGCAACTTCTATCAATAATGAAAAAGAATAACAAACCTCTTTCCAGACTTGCTGAGATTATAGAGCTCTTCCCACAAACATTAAATAATATTAAAGTGTTGGAGAAAAAACCTTTTAAAAATATTACAGGGTTAAGTGATCTGGTCTCAAAATTTGAAAATGAGCTTAACACTAGTGGAAGAATAAACCTAAGATATTCTGGCACAGAACAACTTGCCCGTGTAATGGTTGAGGGAGAAGACGAAGTTAAAATAAATAGAATTGCGGATGATATTTCAAGTTTTATTCAGGAAAGTATTGGAGAGAATTAATGCCGAGGTTAAACGTTAATATTGACCATGTTGCAACAATTAGACAGGCTCGTGGTGGTAATGACCCTGATCCAGTTGCTGCTGCCACTATTTGTGAACTTGCAGGTGCAAGTGGAATAGTTGTTCATTTAAGAGAAGATAGAAGGCACGCTCAGGATAGGGATATTGAGATTTTAAGAAAAACTTTAAAAACAAAACTTAATATGGAAATGGCTGCCACTTCAGAAATGGTTGGGATAGCAAAGAAAATTAAGCCTGATATGGTAACCCTGGTCCCAGAAAAAAGACAAGAAGTTACAACTGAAGGCGGTTTGGATGTAACCGGTAATTTTGAGCTAATTAAAGATACCGTAAACAAATTAAAAAAGTCGGATATTTTTGTCAGCCTTTTTATTGATCCAGAAGATTCACAGATTCAATCTTCAAAAGATTCAGGTGCGCAGATGGTTGAGTTTCATACAGGAAGTTATGCTGATGCAAAAACTGAGATGGATCAAATTAATGAACTTAAAAAAGTAAAAGATTCTGTTGAAACAGCACTATCTATTGGAATGAGAGTTTCAGCCGGACATGGGCTAAATTACTTTAATGTAAGAGAAGTCGTATCAATTGATGGAATTGAAGAATTAAATATTGGTCATAGTATTGTATCCAGAGCTGTGCTTGTAGGAATGGATGAAGCGGTAAGAGATATGGTCTATCTGTGTGAGGTTTAGTTGAAATGGTAGTCGGGCTTGGTGTTGATATCATTCAAAATGAACGTATAGAAAGTGTTGTAAAAAAATGGGGAGACAAGTTCCTTAATAAATTTTTTAGTGACAATGAAATTAATTCACTCGATAAAACCAGGAATAAGGATCAGAGGTTAGCTGCAAATTATGCCGCTAAAGAAGCATTTGTTAAAGCTATGGGCACTGGTTTTAGAAGTGGAATGAAATTCAAATATATAGAAGTTAAAAGAGACAGCTTGGGTAAACCTTATATTGATACTCATGGTAAAGTTAAAGACGCCGTCGCTAAAAAAGGGGTTAGCAATATTCATTTATCAATTTCCCATGAAAAAGATTATTCAGTGGCAGTAGTGATTTTTGAAAACTGAATATTTTAGAACCGAACTTAACTCCAACTAAATCTAAATTTAATATTAAACTGACTTTTTCATAACATTATGTGGAATGAGAATAAATTAACAAAACTTCTAGATATTAAATATCCAATAATTCAGGCCCCTATGGCAGGTGGCCCTACAACACCTGAACTTATAGCAGCTGTTTCTAATAATGGTGGACTTGGTTCACTTGGAGCCGGTTATCTTGCTCCCAAAAAACTCAGGGAAGAAATTAAAAAGACTAAAGAGCTTACAGACAAACCAATTTCAATAAACCTTTTTGTTCCTGAGTTTCCTGAAGATAATATTGAACAAAAAGAAAAAATTATTGAACTCCTAAAACCTTATAGAAAAGAACTTGGGCTTACCGAAGCACCTGAAATTAGTTCTATACAACAATCTTTTGATGAGCAGTTAAATATAATTCTGGAAGAAGATATTAAAATTTTAAGTTTCACTTTTGGTGTTTCATCTGAAGATTGGATAAAAAGATTAAAGGATGAAGATGTAATTCTGATTGGAACTGCAACAACTGTTGATGAAGCGATTGAACTAGAGAATAAAGGTGCAGATGTAGTTGTTGCTCAGGGAAGTGAGTCTGGTGGGCACAGAGGCACTTTTAAAGGTAAGTTTGAAGATAGCCTTATTGGCACAATGGCATTAGTCCCTCAGGTTGTAGATAATGTTTCAATACCTGTTGTAGCTGCTGGTGGAATCATGGATGCCAGGGGAATTGTTGCCGCTCTTGTCCTTGGTGCAAGTGGTGTGCAGATGGGAAGTGCATTTCTTACATGTAAAGAAAGTGGGGCAAATGATCTTCACAAAAATGCTATTCTTGAAAGTAAGGAAAGTGATACCGTTACCACAAAAGTTTTTTCTGGAAAGATGGCAAGAGGTATAAGAAACAAATTTATTGATGACTTTCAAAAGTACGAGAATGATGTGCCGCCCTACCCCATTCAAAATACTTTAACCCGAGAGCTCCGTCAGTCAGCAGCGAAAAGCAATAAACCAGAGTATATGTCGCTTTGGTCAGGTCAGGGAATAAGAATGAGTAAAACTCTCTCTGTAAAAGAACTTATGGAAGAATTGACTAAAGGAGTCAGTAATATTTTATCTAAAAGCTGGTAGAATCTTTTATTATGAATACTTTAAATATTTCTGGTGATGATATTAAATTTTCAAAGCTTGTCGAAAAAGTAAACAAAACGAAAAAGCCAACTAAAATAAAAAGTAAGATAGGAAACTTTGTTATAATGTCTTTACAGGAATATAAATCTTATAAAGAAACACTTTATCTTTTAAAAAGCCCAAAAAATGCAAGTAGATTACTAAAATCTATAGAAGAATTTGAAAAAGCATAAAAGTTAGCACATTATGATTTCATTTAAGTGATTTTACTAATCGTCAATCCCTGTACAAGAATAGAAAATAGCACAACCAAATAAGTTATTGAGACTATGACTTCTCTCTCTGCTCCTAATGGAATAGAAAGGGCAAGTGCTACAGAAATGCCGCCCCTGAGAGCTCCCCAAGTCATGATTTTTACTGCATTTGGGCTAAAATCTTTAAAATTATTAAGTAAAGTGACAGGAATTTTTACAACAATATATCTTGCAAACAAAACGGTTGGAATAATTAAAAGACCTGCAAACAGATAATTATTATTGAAAGTAAGAATTATTATTTCCAAACCGATTAAAACAAAAAGCACGACATTTAATATTTCATCAATCAATTCCCAAAATTTGTCTAAATTCTCACGTGTTTCATCGCTCATTGCAAAATGCCTTCCCCTATTACCAATTAAAAGACCCGCAATTACTACTGCAATTGGGCCTGACAAATGAAGATACGAAGCAAGACCATATCCACCCATTACTAGCGCAAGAGTTAATAGTATTTCCACCTGGTAGTTGTTGACCGTCTTTAGCATTTTATAAACTATATATCCAGTTGCAAAACCAAATACCCCACCACCAACTGCTTCAACAACAAAAAGCTTAATTCCATCAGTGAGGTGAAATTCATGAGTAGAAGTGGCAATCTCTAGTATGATTAAAAAGACTACGACCCCTACCCCATCGTTAAACAGGGATTCACCAACTACTTTTGTTTCAAGAGATTTTGGTATACCAGCTTTTTTAAGTATCCCGAGTACTGCTATTGGATCCGTGGGTGAGATCAAAGCTCCGAATAATAAACAATAGATAAACGGCAAACTAATTCCAATAAAGTTAAATATATAGAAAGAAGCAGCACCAATAATAAATGTAGAGAGTACTACTCCAAAAGTGGCCAGAATTGCGATTATCCATTTCTGATCTCTTAGATCATTTATGTTTACATGAAGAGCACCTGCGAAGAGAAGAAAGCTAAGCATTCCCTGCATTAGAGTTTCATCAAAATCAATATTTGAAATAAGTATTTCAGCCTTATCTTCCAATCCCGAATAGCCAAATTGACTCAAAAGAATCAAGATTAGAGATGCGACAAGTGCAATTGCCATAACTCCAATGGTTGTTGGAAGCTTTATGAACTTATAATTGATATAACTAAAGAGTGCTGAAATGGTTATTATTATTGCAATAAGGTTTATTAATTCCATAGGCGGGGAATAATTATAAAGTCTTTCTTCAAGTTTTAAAGGCTTTAGTATAATGAAATTGGGAAATATATGATATATTTCAAGTAAATATAGATTTTGGGGAGATTGAGATATGGAAACTACTAAAGTTAAAGATGAAGCAAAAATCCTTATTGAAGAACTCTCAGACGATGCATCATGGGATGATCTGATGTATAAAATATATGTGAGAAAGGCGATTGATTCTGGACTTAAGGATAGTGAGAATAATAAAACTCAGAAACTAAATGAAGTACGTTCAAAATTTGGTCTCAAGTAGTGAAAGTCAAATGGACAAATTCAGCTGTCGATCACTTAATTTCAATACACGAATACATATCTCAAAATTCAGAAATTTATGCCAATAATGTTTTAGAAAAACTTATCGATCGTTCTGAACAACTAAATTTTTTTCCAAATTCAGGTCGAGTTGTTCCTGAGTATAAAAGCGACAAAATACGTGAATTGATAGAAAATCCCTACCGAATTATATACCTAATAAAAGAAGGACAGATAGATATACTTGCAGTAATTCATACTGCTCAACAAATCAAAAATAAAAAGTAATTTTTCAAATGCAAAAAAACATTGAAAAGCTATTTAATACTGGCCTTTTTAATATAAAGCCAAGCCTTGAACGAATTGAGAAAGTGCTTGAATTACTTGATTTCCCTCATAATAAAAGAAAATTTGTGATTGTTGGTGGTACTAATGGGAAGGGTTCAGTTTGTACTTTTCTTGCAAAAATATTAGAAGAAAATGGCTATAAAACAGGATTATATACTTCTCCCCACCTTATTAGTGCCACTGAAAGGATAAAGATTGATGGAAAACAAATATCTGAAACTGAATTAGACAATCTATTGGGTCAGATATTTAGTATTTGTCATGAAAATGAAGTTAAACTCAGCTATTTTGAACTTGTTACTGCAGCTGCATTTATATATTTTGATAAAAACAGTATTGATATTGGAATACTTGAGGTGGGAATGGGCGGAAGATGGGATGCAACAAACGTAGTTGAGCCACTTATTTCAGTTATTACAAATGTTTCACTGGATCATACAAAGTATTTAGGTAACACAATAAAGGAAATAGCAGCTGAAAAAGCTGAAATTATTAAGAAAAACGGAATTGTTTTAACTACGGCAGAAACCGAAGCCTTAGAGGTTATTGAAGCTAAATCAAATGAGGTTTCGGCTAAACTGTATAATATAGAAAACAAATCAATTTTAAAAGACCTCAACTTAACATTTAAACCAAAATATCAAGAAAAAAATATAGTGCTATCAGTAGCTTGTGCTGATATTCTAAATAAACACTTTAACTATAAAATTGATGCACTCAAGCTTGAGAAAGCAATAAACAATACTATTTTTGAGGGAAGATTCGAGATTTTAAGAGAAAATCCGCCTTTAATTATTGATGGTGGACATAATGTGGATGCTGCAAAGAATCTTGTTGTTTCTTTAATAAACCTTTATCCAGATACGAAATTTAATTTTCTCATCTCTATGCTTAACACAAAAGATTTAGATGGTTTTTTGAAAGAAATACAAAATGTTTCATCTCAATTAATAATTACAGAAATTCCTGATAAGTTATCATTTACTTCTGACGAAATAGAAAGAGCTGTTAAAAATCAGAAATTTTCCAAATACGAGATTATAAAAGACCCTGAAGATGCGTTTAATGAGCTTAAAAGTTATAATAGCCCTTCATGTGTAAGCGGTTCTTTATACTTAATCGGATATCTTAAAAAAGAGGTAATTAATGAAAAAACTGGCACTGGTAAAAGATGATCTTTTCTTTCAACACACAAACGGACCTAATCATCCAGAGTGTGCTGAAAGGTTGACAAGCATTTTTAATAAACTTGAAGAGACAAAACTAATAGACAAGACTGTATCAATAGATTTTAGCCCCGCCACAGAAGAAGATATAACCAGGGTTCATACGAAAGAGCATTTCGATAGGATAAAAGCTACAGCAGGTAAAGAGTTTGTTAAATTGGATGAAGATACTGCCACTTGTCCTGTATCCTTTGATGCTGCAATGATGGCCTCAGGATCATTAATTTCATCTTTTGACCACATACTTTCTGGAGAAATTGATACTGCTTTTACTTTTGCCCGTCCTGCAGGACATCATGCAGAAAAAAATAAGCCAATGGGTTTTTGCCTTTTCAACTATGTAGCCGTTGCGGCTGCCCATTTGTTGCATAAACATAAAATGGATCGTGTACTAATAATTGACTGGGATGTACACCACGGGAATGGCACACAAAACATATTTTTTGATGATCCCAGGGTGCTTTTCTTTTCTATTCATCAGTATCCATTTTACCCGGGTACTGGAAGCCTTAAGGAGTTGGGTTACGATAAAGGACTTGGATATAATGTGAATGTACCTATTCCATCTATGTTTGGAGATGATGATTATTTAAGAATATTTCAAGAAATATTAAAACCGGTAATTACTCAATACAAACCCCAGTTCACAATAATTTCAGCAGGTTTTGACGCCTTTTTTATTGATCCGTTAGGTGGAATGAGGATTACTGCAAATGGTTTTGCAAAGTTAACACGTTTTGTAATGGATGCTGCAAAAGATCATTCTGACAATAAAATAGCTTTTGCTCTAGAGGGTGGTTACAACCTTGGAGAACTTGGAAATATTGCGAAAGAAGTTGTAGAAGAAATCCTTGATATAAATGTTTCTTCAACAGAATTTACTAAAGAAAACACTATGTGTGATCACACTATAGATGAGGTTAAAGAAGTTTATTCACCATATTGGAAGTTCTAGTTATTGGGGTTAGCACTGTTTTCTTTTCTATAATCCCTGCCTTCAAGCAGGTAAAGTTCGCACATCTCATAGAGCCTTGAAGAGATCCTCTCCCCTATCCTATCTTCAAGAATTTCAGTTGTATGGCTTCCCTTGTTAAGCTTATCTTTTGAAATGTAGTTTGTGGTTATAAGTGTTTTCTTTGAAGAATTGTATCTTTTAGAGATAAGTTGGTCGAGAATATTGATTTCCCATTCATTGCTTTTTCCTTTTCCAAGTTCATCAATTACTAAAACTTCAGTTTCAACGAGTGGGCTAATAATATCGTTCTCGGCAACTCCGTCTGAATATGCCTTTTTTAATTCATTAAGGAGAAAGAAAAAATCCTTAAACATACAGTTAACCCCTTTTTTAAGGGTTAACTCAGCAATGGTACCAATTGCCAAATGCGTTTTCCCCACTCCTGACGGCCCCATGAGAATAAACCCTCTGTTAAAAGGGAATTTATCCACAAAATCTTCCTTGGCATACGAAAGGGCAGCATAATGACTTTTATCTTTCGGGATCAGGCTATCAGCCTGAAGTATTTTATAGTATTTCGAAGGTATTTGAGCTTTATTATACCGTTTTACTCTAAGTCTTGTTGAACTGCATTCGGTGCATTTTTCAAGGTAGCTATACCCTCTTTGATTTTCTTTAAGAATAAAACCCTCACCATCGCAATCATTACAATCTGAAACACACTTGCAAACCTCAGCATAAGCATATTCGCCATTTCTTGCAACCACATAGCCTTGGTTGTGGCATTCTTTGCAAACAGGTTTATTCTTTTTTTTTGCCATACTATTTCAATTCAAAGATATTATTTAGATTGAAGTTTCTCTTCACTATCTCATTACGAAAAGCATTAACTGTTTTTTCCTTTGTTTCTTTATCAAAGTGTTTTGCTTCTTTTGGAAGTTTATTTTCAGCTTCATTTCTTATATCTTGTTTTGATTTGTTATCCAGTTTTTTATACAGTGTATCAAAAAAATCACTTTCTATCCTCTTTAATTCAGAGTAAAAATTGTCTGTTTTGTAACTCTTCAATTGATCTATTTTATACCTTGTTTTGATTAAAGCACTTTTTACATTATCGTCAACTTGAGAATTAATAATAGAATCAATTTTTTTAAGTACAGGTTTTAGTGAATTAGTTTTAGATAAATTACTGGGACTGTCTTTGTGAGTAACCACTTCAACCTTAGTAGATTTTATATAATCTTCAATATTATCTTCAATTGAATATATACCTCTAAGTTTACTCAAATCTTTTTCTTTAAGTGAATTTTGAATTGCTTTAAACACAGTTTCTTTTGAAACTGATCTTTCCTGCCAACTGTTTATAAGGTTGTAGTCTTTCCCCGAAAGCATTAAGCCTTTTCCAGTGACTTTTAAAAAATACTTTTCAATATCTTTTATATAACCCGGATTTTTCTCTTGCATGTTTTTACACTGAATTAATTATTCCTCTCATTTCATCAATTGTCTTTTTATAATTGTCTGACTTATAAATTCCAGAACCTGATACAATCACATCCACTCCAGCCTCGGCCACTTCTTTTATATTTTCAAGCTTAATTCCGCCATCAACTTCAATCAGAGGTTTGTTGCCGTCTTTGTTGTCTATAATTTTTCTAAGTTCCTTTATTTTTGGAATCATTTCAGAAATGAATTTTTGTCCTCCAAACCCTGGTTCAACAGTCATAACTAAAACAAGATCAACAAGATCAATTACCTGATCAATTGCACTAAGTGGTGTTGCAGGATTAATTGCAATACCAGCCATTACTCCTTTCGATTTGATGGCAGCAATCGTACTATAAAGTAATTTACAGCTTTCCACCTGCACTGTAATAAGCTTTACATGAGGCTCACCTGCCTCTATAAACTTCACTACATAATCATCCGGATTATCTATCATGAGATGTATATCCATGGGTGGTGGCCCAATGCTTCGAAGAGCTTCAACAATAGGTATTCCAATACTGATGTTTGGAACGAAATGACCATCCATTACATCCACATGTATCCAGTCAACCCCGGCATCTTTTACTTCAAGTATTTCTTCTTTTAGCCTTGCGAAATCACATGACAATATTGATGGAACCAAAAGTTTTTTCATCATAAAATCCTTTTAACCTTTTGTCACTCTGAGCAAAGCGAAGAGTCTAGTATTGTAAATTAGATTCTTCAGTCGCACAATTTGGACTAAACTTGTAGAAGTGCTCCTTCAGAATGACAAAACTTTAATTAACTCTCTTTAGTTTTGCCGCAAAAAAACAGTCCATATTGAATAGATTCGTATAAGAAACAAAAAAATTATTCTCAATAAATTGTTTTTCTATATTAACACTATTTTTTATTTCTTCTAACTCAAAATCAGGATTATTTTTTAGAAACTTATCTATAACTTTCTCGTTCTCATATTTTGACAAAGTACAAACTGAATAAACTAAAACACCATTGGTTTTAAGGTATGAAGAAATATTTTGAAGAATTTTATACTGAATCTCTGAAAGCTCATGAATATCAGACATCTTTCTCTTCCATTTTATATCGGGATTTCTTCTTATTGTCCCAAGCCCGGAACAGGGGGCATCCAATAGAATTTTATCAAAATAGTTTTTGTATTTATTAGTGTTATTACTCGCCAAGAGATCAATATTTTCAGTTTTAACTATAGTAGTTCCGAGTCTTTTAATATTATTATTTACAAGTCTAAGCCTGTTTTTATTTATATCAGCTGAAATAACTTCGCCATTATTGTTCATTAATTCTGCTAAATGTGTTGATTTTCCACCAGGGGCTGAACAGGCATCAAGAACCTTTTCTCCAGGCTTGGGATCAAGCAGAAAGCAAACTATTTGGGCTGCTTCATCCTGCACTGAATATAAGCCTTCTTTATAAAACCCTGAAGAAACTGGGTTAATTCTTTTTACAAGATTAATGCCTACATTGCTGTATTTCGATTTTTCGGCTTCTATCCCTACCCTCTTAAACCTGTCTAAAAGCAGGTCTCTCTCAATTTTGAGGTTGTTTACCCTGAGTGAAATTGATGGTATTTGATTTAAAGAACTGCAGAGATTATCAACTTTATTCAGATCAAAGTTTTCAAGCCAATAATTAATTATCCATTTGGGGAATGATCTTTTAACTGAAATTTCATCTACCTTGTCTATAAATTTTATGTCGGAGTAATCTTTTCTCTGAATGTTTCTTAGCACTGCATTTATGAAATTACCTATGCTATTCCCAAAAAACTGTTTTCCTATTTTTACTGTCTCGTTAATTGATGCATAATCTTTTACTCCACCCATGAACTTTAGTTGGTAAACCCCCATACGAAGAAGGTTGTGGATATTAGTTTTCTTTATTTCTTTTGAGATATTATCCTCAATTTTATAATCAATTGTGAGTTTCCACCTTATTACCCCATAAACAATCTCATTTATAAAAGATATAATATTTACATCTGTAATTTTATGTTTTGATATCTCATCTTGAACCGCCAAATCAGGATAGGCACCGTCAATTAAGATTTTATTAATAATGCTGAGTGCAATTGATCTTGCACTTGCAATTTTACTATTAGTTTTAGATCGTTGGTTTGTTGACATGAAAGCTAAAGTATTTATATTGTTCTAGTTTTTAATCCGTAAATCTCAATCACAAGGTGCTCAATGTCTTTAAAAAATTTCATTTTTACATCTGAATCTGTAACTGAAGGCCATCCGGATAAAATGGCTGACCAGATATCCGATTCAGTCCTTGACGCAATGTTATCTCAGGATCCAAAGAGTAGAGTAGCATGCGAAACTCTAATTACCACTGGGCTTGTTGTAGTCTCAGGTGAGATAACAAGTAAAAGCGTAGTGAACGTGCCAGAAGTTGTCAGGCAAACTGTAACTAATATTGGTTATACCCAAAGCGACATGGGTTTTGATGCCGCGACCTGCTCTGTAATGGTCACTCTTGATAAACAATCAGGTGATATCGCCCAGGGTGTTGATTCAGATGAAAACAAAGCACAGGGTGCAGGTGATCAGGGTCTTATGTTTGGTTATGCCTGTGATGAAAATGATGAGCTTATGCCTTCCCCTATTATGTATGCACACAAGCTCGCAAAAAAACTTTCAGAAGTAAGAAAAAATGGCACCCTTCCCTTTCTAAGACCTGATGGAAAATCACAGGTGACCTTCAAATATGAAAACAGAAAACCAGTTGCAATTGAAGCAGTTGTAATTTCTTCACAGCATTCTGATGAAGTGGATAACAAAACGATACATGAAGGTATAAGAGAAGAAGTCATTAATCCTTCTATTGATAAAGGCTTGCTAACTAAAGATACAAAAGTTTATATAAATCCGACTGGCAGATTTGTTGTTGGCGGCCCAATGGGTGATGCAGGGCTTACAGGAAGAAAAATTATTATTGATACTTATGGTGGTTGGGCAAGGCATGGCGGCGGTGCATTTTCTGGAAAAGACCCTTCAAAAGTGGATAGAAGTGCAGCTTACATGGCAAGATATGTTGCAAAAAATATAGTGGCAAGCGGGCTAGCCAGTGAGTGTGAAGTACAGCTTGCATATGCTATTGGCGTTCCTGAACCTGTTTCGGTAATGATAGATACATTTGGCACTGGCCAAGAATCTGAAGAAAGAATTTCAAGTGCAGTTAGAGAAGTTTTTGATCTTTCTCCCCAAGGTATAATTTCAACTCTGGATCTTCTTAAGCCAATCTACACAAATACAGCAGCTTACGGACATTTCGGAAGAAATGATGAAAGCTTTAGCTGGGAAAAAACCGATAAGGTTGACGTACTTAAAAAATCAATTTAAACATTAAAGTAAACTCACTTTACAAACATATAAAATTGGAGGCAGTAATGGATTACGATGTAAAGGATTTAAAACTTGCAAATCAAGGAAAGTTAAGAAGTGAATGGGCTGGTCAGGAAATGCCGGTTCTTGCTGAGATTAGCGCGAGATTCAAAAAAGAAAAGCCATTAAAAGGACTTACAATAGCGGCTTGTCTTCATGTGACAACTGAAACAGGAAATCTCATGGTTACTTTAAAAGAAGGTGGGGCAAATGTTTTTTTATGTGCATCCAACCCTCTTAGTACTCAGGATGATGTGGCGGCACATCTTGTTAAAAACCATAAAATTTCAGTTTTTGCGATTAAAGGTGAAAATAACAAAACTTATTATAAGCATATAAACAGTGTTTTAGATGCTAAACCAAACATCACGATGGATGATGGAGCTGATCTTGTTTCGACACTTCATAAAAGTAAAGTAAAGCTTATTGACAACCTGATTGGTGGCACTGAGGAAACAACAACTGGAGTAATCAGACTTAAAAGTATGGCAAAGGATGGAGTTCTTAAATATCCAATTATTGCAGTAAATGATGCTGATACAAAACATTTTTTTGATAACAGATACGGAACCGGACAAAGCACACTGGATGGAATAATCCGTGCAACTAACAGGCTGGTTTCCGGCACCACTTTTGTTGTTGTAGGATATGGCTGGTGCGGGAAAGGTTTGGCAATGCGTGCCAGGGGACTTGGAGCAGAAGTTGTTGTAACCGAGGTTGAACCACTTGCAGCACTTGAAGCAAGCATGGACGGTTTTAGGGTTATGCCGATGGCCCAGGCTGCACCTATTGGAGATTTCTTTTGTACAGTCACAGGAAATATTCATGTTATAAGAAAAGAACATTTTCAAAAGATGAAAAATGGTGCTATCGTTGCAAATTCAGGTCATTTTAATGTTGAATTAGACCTTGAAGGTTTAGACAAAATTACAAAATCAAAAAGAGAGATAAGAGAATACGTTGAAGAACACACCCTTAAAAACGGAAGAAAGGTAAATGTGCTTGGCGGAGGGAGGCTTATAAACCTTGCTGCTGCTGAAGGGCACCCATCAAGCGTAATGGATATGAGTTTTGCCAACCAGGCACTTTGTGCTGAGTATGTTGCAAAAAATCATGATAAGCTCGATAATGATGTTCATGATGTACCAACACAGATTGATAAATCTGTTTCAAAGATCAAATTAAAAGCCCTTGGCGTGAAAATTGACACCCTCACTGCGGAGCAAAAGAAATATCTAAGTTCCTGGGAATTTGGAACATAAAATGATATGGATGAACATCTCGATTCATTCCTTACTTATTTAACTGTAAATAAAGGACTTTCACGAAACACCCTGGAATCTTATTCCAGG
This sequence comes from Deltaproteobacteria bacterium, assembly GCA_029262295.1. Taxonomy (GTDB): domain Bacteria; phylum Desulfobacterota_D; class UBA1144; order Nemesobacterales; family Nemesobacteraceae; genus JAJCZR01. The sequence goes on from JAJCZR010000050.1 coordinate 24,751, forward strand.
GATGTTTCTTCATTCATTAAATTCATAGAAAAACTAAATGTAATTAGACCACATGATGTGAAAGAGTTTCATGTGGCAGAATTTTTAAGTGAACTTCAGAAAAGAAAACTCAGCATTAAAACAATTAATAGACATATTGTTTCAACAAGGCAGTTCTTTAAATACTTGATATCAAATGAAATTGTATCAAACGATCCATTTGCAAATGTAAATACTCCAAAACTTAATAAATCAATTCCTGATGTTCTTTCTATAGAACAGGTGGAGAAATTACTATCAATGCCTGAGGTAAAAGACACCGCTAACTCGGTTAGAGATACTGCAATGCTGGAAGTTCTGTATTCCACAGGTGTTAGGGTTTCAGAACTAATTTCAATTGAGTTAAACAGGGTAAATATGGATCATGGATATATAATTGTTTTGGGTAAGGGAGACAAGGAAAGAATAATTCCACTTGGAAAAGTGTCTCTTGAGAAAATAAAAAATTATCTTATAGACTCGAGATCAAAACTTTTAAGAGAAAAGGTGTCAAAGTTTCTTTTCGTCACAAGAAGAGGCACAAAAATGACACGTCAGGGATTTTGGAAGCTCATCAAACAATACACACTTATGGCAGGAATTAATTCTAAAATTACACCCCATACTTTAAGGCACTCATTTGCAACACATCTTCTTGAGCGCGGGGCTGATCTGCGGGTAATCCAGGTAATGCTTGGGCATTCTGATATTTCTACAACCCAGATCTATACACATGTGCAAAAGGAAAAGTTAAAACAAATACACAAAAAGTTTCATCCAAGATCATAAATGGATATAAATCTAAACTTTTATCTGATATTAATACCTGTTGTATTGTTTTCATTAACAATCCATGAATTTGCTCATGCATATATAGCTTATAAACTAGGTGACGATACAGCTAAAAATCAAGGCAGGCTTACGCTTAACCCACTTTCACATCTGGATCCCATTGGCACAATTTTACTTGTGATAGCAAAGTTTGGTTGGGCAAAGCCAGTGCCGGTTGACCCTCGGAATTTTAAAAACCCAAAAAAGGATATGCTGCTTGTTGCAATTGCAGGTCCGATATCAAATATAATCACTGCAATTGTTGCTGCGATTATATTAAAATTAATTTTTGCAAACTTTGAATCACTTCAAACTTCACTATCTTTTATTGAACCGTTAATGAGTGCACTTGTATGGCTTATTTTCATTGGAATAGTGCTAGCTGTATTTAATATGATCCCAATTCCTCCATTGGACGGATCAAGGGTATTGCATGCGATTTTGCCTGAAAATTTAGCAAAGCAGTACCGTAAAATTGAAATATATGGAATACTAATTGTGTTTGCCCTATTTATATTTGGTGGAAATATTTTTGGATACATACTTCAGTTTCCCGTGGCGCTTTTTATAGGAACCTGTAACTTTAGCAGTGAAGAACTAAATTTAATCTTTTCCATACTAAGAAGCGGTTGAGTATATTGGAAGAACAACTGGAACTACCCTACACCGTAAAGCTTGAATTATTTGAAGGTCCATTGGATCTTCTTCTTCATTTAATAAAGAAAAATGAAGTTGATATATATGATATTCCAATTGCAAAAATAACAGATCAGTATCTGGCTTACCTTGAGTTTTTGGATGTTGTGAATCTTGAACTTGTTGGTGATTATCTAGCCCTTGCTGCTGAGCTTGGCTATATAAAATCAAGGATGCTTCTTCCCAAGATTCATGATGATGAGGAAGACGAAGAAGATCCAAGAGAAGAGCTCGTCAGGCGGTTGCTTGAATATGAAAGATATAAGGATGCTGCTGAAGATCTTAAAGATATGGATATCCTTGGTAGGGAAATCTTTACCAGGGGTGCAGATCAAAGGGAAGTTTTTGGCGAACCACTTGAAGAAACAGAGTATGTAAAAACTGATGTCTGGTCATTAATTGATGCTTTTAGGGAGATATTAGAGCGAAAAGAACTTTCATATAAAGAAGACATCTTTTTTTCTGTTGAGACTCTTACGGTTGAAGAAAGATCAGAAAAGCTTCTTGAGTTTATTAAAGGCAAAAACCAAATTCTTTTTAAAGACCTTTTTGAAGATGATAAGACTAAACCTGAACTTGTGGTTACATTCCTATCAGTCCTTGAGCTCACAAAAAACGGCTATATTGGGATTGAAATGAGTGATGAATCAAAAAACATTAAAATAATTTATCTTGGTGTCGAATGAGTAATACAAACAGTTTGAAAAAAATTTTTGAGTCTATAATCTTTGCATCAGACTCACCTGTAACAGTAAAGGAACTCTCAGATGTATTTCCAGAAATTGAAAAAAAGGATATAAGAGCTTCACTTAAATCCCTTGAAAAAGATTGGATAGATATAAATAGAAGCTTCTCTCTTGAAAATATTGCTGAGGGTTACCAGTTCAGAACAAAACCTACTTTCTCAGAGCATATTGTTGAGTTTAATAAAGAGATAAAAAAGTTTAGGCTTAGCAGGGCGGCATTAGAAGTATTGGCAATTATTGCCTATAAGCAGCCCGTAACAAAAGTAGAAGTGGAAAAAATTCGTGGTGTCGACTGTTCAGGAGTTGTTAATGTACTCCTTGAAAAAAGGTTTTTGGAGATAAAGGGAAGGAAGGATGTTCCAGGAAAACCTTTTGTTTATGGGACAACTGATACATTTTTAGAAACATTCAGCCTTAAAAGTTTAAAGGACCTCCCTACCCTGAAAGAAATTGAAAAAATTAATGAAGATTTAGAACAATCCGATACAGATTAGTTCATTAAGATCTTTAAACCATTTTTTTATTTAACTCGTACACATCATAGCTTTTTGTTAATTTCCATAAAAAGTTTAAAAAAACTATTGACAACATGACAAATAATGTTGTAAATTACAATTTACGGATGGGAAATGACAATTTTGGTAATTGTCCCGAAATGCCACGCCTTTAGGAATGAAGGTACGGAATGTCACGGGTCTTTTTAATAAGACAGCCGGACTGCCGAAGGACTTAAGCAATATATTCCTAAATTTATGGAGGCATTACGATGAATGGATATTTATCAAAAATCTTAATAATACCAATTATTTTCCTATTGGTTCTTTTTGCTTTTCAGTTCGACTCTTCTGCAAAAAAATATAATAAGTATAAAGCAGATAAATATAAGACTTATAATCAAGGTGATTCAGACTCCGATAGTGATTCTGACTCAGACTCTGATTCTGATAGCGACTCTGACAGTGATGGTGACAGTAATACTAATTTACCTGTAGTCAGCACCTGTATTGATGAACTTGATAATGAAGGTATAAACTGGGCTACTGGTGTATTTGATTTTTTGCAAGGAACAAGACTAGATAGTACTCCTGTTTTGCTGGAAAGAAGTAACCCGGAAAATGCACTTGGTTTACCTGAAATGGTTATTGCACCACCTTTAGTTGGAAATGAGTTTTTTGGCCCTGGATATTTTCTTAACATTCCTGGAGATCAGGTGTTTGGTGGTTTTGTTGAACTTATATTTGGTGGAAGCATTGGAAGTTCTACAACACAAAGATTTTGCGATGTAGAAGGAATCGATATTGTGATTCAGGAAACAACCTTTTTTAGAGACATATTCCCAATTGAGACAGCACAAGTTGAAGCATGTATAGAAGCTGGAAATGATGCAACATGTGTTGTAATAGAAAACGTAACTAATGAACAGGGCGGCGATGGAAGAATTGGAATTGATATAAATGGTGCACTTGACGCATTCGGTGGCTGTGCGGAAAGTTTAATAGTTACTGATTTCACACAAAAAAGCCTTCATGTTGGTGAATCATGTGGATACGATATTGATGGTGTTGGTGTATGCGGTTTGGATACAAATATTGAATGTGATGAGTGTGATGGAAAAGTTACAGAACTAACACTTAAATATCTTGGTTCAAACGAAGCTGAAATTGAAGTGATTCAAAAGAAAGATGGTGATGTAGTCTTTAGTAATACTGTACAACCTGATGGAGAATTCACTTTTGCAGGAACATGGAAAAAAGGAACACTAGGCACAGAAATAAAGGTTTTTGTTGATGGATATTTGAATACAAAAATTCATACAAGCTGTTCCAGGCCAATAGGACCAGGGCTAATTAGTGGTGATTTTGAGATTGTGGAGGGATTCAGTCGAAATAATGACCTCCCACTTTGTCCTGCAGATTTTGAAGATGATGATAGCGACTCTGACTCAGACTCTGATGGAGATTCTGATTCCGATTCAGACAGTGATAGTGATGGAAACAATAATGACAGCAACCAGAATCAGGAAGATAGCGATTCTGATTCTGATAGTGACAGCGACAAAAAAGGTAAAAAATAAAACCAAATAAACAATAGATTTATTTGTGTATGCTTGATAGTTTAGAGGCCTGGTTTTTTAGTCAGGTCTCTTTTTTATTATTAGAACTAATTGAAAATTAAGTTTTCATAAAACTTTTTATATCTTCCAGACTGGATTTTTAAATCATATTTATCTATGGCAGATTTTCTTGCATTAATAGACATTTGAGCAAGTTTTTTTTCATTATTTAACAGCAGTCTCAAACTTTTTTTAAGATCTACTACGCTTCTTCCTTTTAATATCATTCCATTGAAATCATTTGTAATAATTTCAGGAATGCCGCCTACCTCAAAACTTACTACTGGTGTACCACAAGAAATTGATTCAATAACTGTATTTGGCAGATTGTCTTGGATTGAAGTGATTAAAAAGAGATCCGCCGCGCTATACAAAATTGATAACAAAATATCATCAGTTATGAAACCGAGGTGCTTATAATTTTTGTTTTCAATATCTAATTTTCCACTTCCAAAACTTGCTACAAATAAGTCATCATCATTAATATTTTTCAGTGCTTCTTTAGCAATGGAATAACCCTTTCTTTCAGTTTTTAAAGAATATGAACCGATTAAAATTATCTTTTTATATATTGGTAATTCTAATATTCTTCTTGCTGTGACTTTGTCTCTTGGCTGAAAGCTATTAGTATCAATACTGTTTGGTATAACTGTGGAATTACATCCTGAAAAGAGATAGCTATTATCTAATTTGCTTTTCAGCCATTTACTTGGACTCACAAAATTTAGTTTTTTATTTCGCATGTCGTTTAATGTCTTATTTTTTGAGACTATTGCGTTACGTGTGATATCATTTGCAATTTCAGAATTAAGCTGTGGACATTTTCCGCATCTAGTTTGGAACCTTTCACACCCATTATCGTAGTGACAACCACCTGTAAAAGGATTCATATCATGAAGTGTCCATACTATTGGAATGTTTTTGGGGAAATTAAGGAAAAAAGAATTGAAATCAAGAAAACCTGATACCCAATGTAAATTCACTAAGTCGTAATTATCTACATAATTTACAAGCTCTTTGTATATTGAGTGATGCGTGGTGAATATTTCATAATTACAAATGTCGTGATTTGAAATTTTCTTTAATTTGTGATCGACTTTAAGTTTTCTATAATTTTTTATTGCTCTACTATAAATACTATTACTAGTTTCATAGGGTATTATAAAATCATTATTAATGTTTTTATCTAAGACAAGTAGTTTAGAACTTATACCATTATCATTTAACGATTGATTGAGTCTGAAAGCTGCCTTAGCCGCCCCTCCTTTGTTATCCGAATAGTTTATTTGTAGTATTTTCATTTCTAAAGGGATTAAATTGTGTTCTCCATAAATTAATTGCATTTGTATCCAATTTTATTTTAATTGGCGGGGAATTATTAATCCACTTTATTAATCCTGGAAAATCATTTCTTTTTATTGTAGGTAAATTTGTATCAAGAAATATCTCAGCTGCCCTATTGTCTACCTCAATAATTATAGACCTTTTCTTGGATAAAAGGCACTTTATTCCACCATGAAGCCTTGTACCAATATAATCAAAATCAATTCCGCTATCTATAAAATCATTTAAGTCTTTTGTGGTGTTTTTTAAGATGGATATTTTACTTTTATCCTCAATCAATCCGGATAAGTAGGTGATATCATCGCTCCCCTGAGGCCAGAAAAAAACCTTATCATAGTTTTCCCTAACAATTTTCAATAGATTTTTATCCATCTCGGGATCTTTTGCATAATCAGTCAGCATAACCAATACATTTTGTGCTTTTTCTTTTGGAAAACAATTGGCAGTATAATCTTTAAGCGGCCACATCGTCGGGCAACCTGTATTAATAACATTACTTATACCGGCAGAGTTAAGTTTGTTTTTTGCATAGCTGTCTCTAACTGAGTGATAAATTTTTTTTGACAGTAAAAAATTCAAAAAAAATCTGCTAAAAATGTTTGGATGCCCCTGATAAGAATGCCAGCCTACACCAAGTAATATTACCCTTGGTAATCTGAGCATCTGTCTTGTGGATATTCTCCACTGTCTGTATTTATCAAGATTGGATGAAAGAAGATTAGTTCCTCCCACAAAAATGAATGAACACTCCTTTGATTTTTTAATTAATTCTTCTGTGGGAAAATCATGTGTTGATATTCTAAGAAATTCATAATTTTTAAAGATATTTTGAATTTCCCTTTCCACCGCCTCTTGAATAAAAACATCTCCGAGATTGGAACTGAGAGCTCCTTCATTATTTGCAATACCAGTATCAAACAAACAGATTTTCATTATTTATATTTGGTGCCCCTACTCTATTTCTTATAACAAAAAGTTTAATATCTCTTTTTCCTTATCTCTCATTGTTTCTCTTTCTTTTTTCTTTTTATGATCATGACCTAAAAGATGAAGTATTCCATGGACAAGGAGTTTTTTTAGTTCTTGTTTGATTGTTATCTCATATTTTTTGCTGTGCCTGAGAGCTGTCTCATAAGATATAACTAAATCGCCAAGAACATTGTTGTTTGTTCCAAACTGTTGGGAAAATGAAAGTATATCTGTGGCCCTGTCTATATTTCGATAATCTTTGTTGAGCTTTCGTATTTGCACATCATTAACTACTGACAGGCTCAACTCTGTTTCATTTGGCAGATTTAAAAAACTTAATATTTTTTTTGAGTCTTGAACCATTTCTTTTTTTTGATGGTTATCCAAAAAATTCTCTTTATCTAAAATATCAATTTCCATAGCTAATTAATATATTTTAATTTTGTATGAATTTAAAACAGTGCTAAAATCATTGCCATGAATGAATTCATAAAAAATACCAGAAATTTTTTCACTCAATCCTCCAGCTTTATTAACACAGTATTTAAAAAGGCAATAAAGAATAGACATCTTCTGAATGTAGTCAATTTCTTTAGTTTTCTGTTTAAAGAGACAAACAAAAACGAACTTGCGATCAGGGCAATGAGCATGGTGTATATCACCCTACTCTCTTTGGTGCCGCTTCTGGCACTTAGCTTCTCAATACTAAAGGCATTTGGTGTTGTCCAAAATAAATTTCAGCCATTACTCATCAGGTTTCTGGACCCTCTTGGGGAGAAAGGGATCGAGATAAGCAACCAGATACTTGAGTTTATTGATAGGACCAACTTTGGTGTCTTGGGTTTTGTTGGGCTTTTGGTGCTGCTTTACACAGTATTTTCTCTTATAAATAAAATTGAGAGTTCACTTAATAAAATTTGGAAAGTAGGTAAAGGCAGAAGTATAGCAAGAAGGTTTAGCGACTATATTAGCATTACTCTTATCGGACCTGTGATAATGTTTGCTGCGATTGGTTTAACAGCATCATTAGCGAGTAATACTATTGTCCAGAAGCTTTTATCTTATGAGATCATTGGCAGTTTGATTATAATTTGGGGCAAACTGCTCCCTCTAATAATTGTTTCACTATTTTTTACGTTTATCTACAAACTTGTGCCAAATACAGAGGTGAAACTAAGATCTGCATTAATTGGAGGAATTATTGCCGGAATTTCATGGCAGTTTGCCGGGTGGATATTTGCATACGTTGTAAAGGAATCAACACAAAAGGTTGAAATCTACTCAAGCCTCGCAATTTTAATATTTTTTATGATGTGGCTCTACATCAACTGGTTAATAGTACTATTAGGGGCACAAATAGCCTTTTGTTTTCAAAATTTGAGATCCTACAGACTTGGAAAACTAGCTTCAAATATTGGCACAGATTTAAAAGAGAAGCTTTCCCTGATAGTTATGTACCTGATCGGGAAGAACTATTTTTACGGACGTGAAAAATGGACAGTCAATAAACTTGTAGACCACTTGAGCATACCTCATGACACAGTATTGGATTGTATTGATAAGCTTGTTGAAAATAATCTTTTAACAGAGACTGATGTAGAGGAAAATGAATATTTACCAAATAAGTCACTAGAGACTATAAAGTTAAAAGAAATACTATATTCAGTAAGAAAAACAAAGAATAACAAAAGCTTACAAGATAACTTTAAAGTTATTTCTGAAGTTAACAGAGTGTCCGAAAATATTGAAAACGCTATAAGTGACACTCTGGAAAATAAAACTTTAAGAGATATTATAGACGAAAAATCTTTCTAAAAAAGTGTAATTCCGCTGAAATAATAGTAGATCACTGTTATATAGTATGCACAGGGGAACACAAAAATCAGGCTATCAAATCTGTCGAGAATACCACCATGACCCGGGAGGATCGATCCTGAGTCCTTTACACCAGCCCCCCTTTTAATAGCTGATTCAAAAAGATCACCAAAAATGGCGGCTATTGATACAACAAGTCCGTAGAGTAATGCCCATTTATGAGGAATAGGACAGGAAAAAACCATATTTGTTAACACTGCGCCCACTAAAGAAAAAATAAAACCGCCAATAGTGCCTTCAACTGTTTTCCCGGGGCTAATATATGGTGCAAGCTTTATTCTTCCAATCTTGTTTCCAATACTAAATCCACCCGTATCATTCAAGAAAGTGCATGTAACAACTAAAGCGATAAAAAAGAATCCCGGATTCTCTAATCCCTGGGTTTCTGTTGAATATGCAACAATTGCTTCATTATTAGATATATTCCGAAGTAGTATTGCATGCGCAAGCATCCATCCAAAATAAAGTAGTGAAAAGAGGTTTAAACCAAGGTTAAGGAGGCAATTACTGAAATCTTTTGTATGAAATTCAAAGATAACAGAGATTATTATAAAAAGTGTGAGAAACATCTTTAAGTAGATTGGGCTTTGAAATGCACCAAGAATCAGCAGTGTACAAATAGTAAGTATATAACCTCTTCTCAGCTTTGATATATGCATTTTTGCAAAATCAAAAAACTCAATTGAAGAAAGAATTGATATTCCCAGAACAAGAAGAAGAAAATAAAAACCACCAAGATAAAATGTAATATACAGAAGCGGGATGGCAACAAATGCCGTCATTAATCTTTTTTTAAGGTTTTTCATGATAAAATAATTCCAATCAATATACATGGAAAGAACCACAAGGGACACTTAAATGCCTATTAATTTATATAGTAATATTAATATTCCGATGAAAATTGCCATATTTGCATCCGGAAGCGGAACAAATTTTGAAAAGATATATGAAAGGCAAAAACAACTTGAGAAACAAAGTGAAATTAATTTTGCAAACGTAAACCTTGTATTCTCAAATAACCCAGACGCTGAAGTTTTAAAGAAGGCTGAAAGTTACGGGATTAAAACCATCTCACTCAGTTCAAAAAAGTTTTTTGAACTTCTTGGGGAATCTCCTAATAATGAAAGCCATAGAAAAACTTATGATGCCGCTGTTATTTCTTTAATTGAGCAATATTTGAAACCCGATCTGATAGTCCTTGCAGGATACAGAAGAAAGTTAAGTGAGCTTTTTATAAACAAATATAAAAACAAAATAATAAATCTTTACCCTGGGGATATAACAAAGAACTACCTTGTGACTGGAAAACAGGCTTTTGTGCAAGCTGTAGAAAACAATGAAGATAGCTTAAGGTGTACGTGTTATATCGAGAATGAACCCACTAAAAGATTTGGAACAGCAATTGCGCAATCCAAGAAAATTTCTCTTAAAAATCATTCTAAGAACAAAACAGCCGATATTGGTAAGAAAATAAGGGAAGAAGGTGAATGGCAACTATTTCCGTTTGTCGTTCATGATTTAATTGCAAATGGGAGAGTAAAGATTGATGAAAAAAATATTGTATATGTAGACGGAAAGAAAATGAATGAAAAAGGATTTCTTTTATAAATGAAGTTCTTCATATTGTGGTCCATCTGGCCTTGATCTGCAGAGTGCATTGGCAAATGAAAGATCATTATCCGTCTTTCCATTTATTATCATGTCCACAAGAGCTTTAGAAGCCCCATAAGAGATCATAAGCCCCCTACCCGTGTGACCCACACATTCAAAAATATTGTTTAATCCCGGCACTTTCCCAATGTAGCCTGATCTGTCGGGAGTTTCCCCATAAATTCCTGCCCAGCCCCTTATGAATTTTAAATTTTCAAATAAAGAGCTTCTTTTTACAAGCGGTTTCCAAACATATTTTATAAATGGGCTTTCTTCATCGTAGGAAAAAAAATCAAATTTAAAGTTAACCCCAAATGGCTCGTCCATATTTGAATAACCAACTAATATATTTTCACCTTCACTGTGAAAATATATGTCGGATGTGTCAATTATCATTCCGTAATTACTGAGATCAATTTCAGGGCAACTAATTAACTCAAGCTGTCTTCTTCTCGGTTTATTCTCGTCTTCATCAAACCCATATAGAGATGATAATTTAGAAGACCATGCACCTGTGCAGTTTATAAGAGTGTTAAAATCAAATTCATTTATTTTCGTATCAGCTTTTGATTCATCTTTTAAAATTTCCTTGATTTTCTCACTATCGTTATGCTTGAGAATATGAGAAAAATCTTTTGTTAAAACTTTCTTGCCAATTCCATTTGAAACTTCAACGGAAGTTACATATTGTCTGTCAAAAAAATTAACGCCATTCTCTTTTGCAACTTTTCTAAAATATTCTCTCAGTGAATAATGATCTATTAATCCTGCATTCTTTGATATTGAAAGTCCAAAAATTCCATCTGTATTATCAATAAAGGGAAGTATCTCTTTTATTTTATTTTTTGAGACAAGTTCAATATCAAGATCAAGGCTTTGATATAGTTTCATATTATTGTTCATCTCTTCCCATGTTTTTTCGTTGTGAATCCAGTAATAACCTTTTTGTTTAAAGCCTATTTCACTGGATATTTTTTCATAAAATTCTATTGAGTATTTACAGAGTTGGATATTGGATGCATTTCTCCATGTGGCTCTAACTCCGCCTGCATTTTTTAGCGTTGATGAAAATTCACCTTCGAGATCCAGATCAAGAACTGCAATTGAAGGACTAATATTCATTTCAACTAATCGTTTGGAAAGATGATATGCTACTGCAGAGCCAAGTATGCCTGCTCCAACTATCAGATATTCAAATTTTTGCTTTGCCATATAGATTAAATTTTAACTAATACAGCAAATTCATCTTATATATTTCTTAGGAAATGTTTTTGGACTAAAAATATTTTTTGTTAAATCAAATTTAGAGGATCATTACTAATCAAAAAAACTGAGACAAATAATATCAATTAAGAGAAAAGTGTTGCTATTTTTTATTGTACAATTTTCCATAAGGCAAGAAAGTTGATCCAATCTAAAGTATAACAAAAACAGAAGTGTTAATAGTTAAACTTACTTATTTTTCTTTGGTTTTTTATTTTGTTTTGATTTTTTCTGCTTATCTCTTTTTGTTTTATCTTTTAATCCTTTGTCTCCCATTAGTTATCTCCTTTATTATTATTTTTTTTAAGCATTTTATCTTTCTCTGTGTATAGCATTACAGTCCATACATATGCAGAATGACTCCATGTAAGAGGCGAAACACAAAGAGGCGATCCATTTACTGGATGTACCTGCTCTGCGAGCACCCCGGAAGGTAATGCATTTTTTCCACACCATTCCAGATATGGAAGTGTTGCTTGAAGCTGCTCATGATTCTCTGCATGATCTATATAATATTCTGCAAGCCATAAAGTTGAAATGAACCATGGATTTCCAGGAATATCATTTGGGCTGTCTTCTGCACGCTGATATAAATCTCCCTCGTATCTAGCACAGCCTTCAACAGGCGTTTTAAGCCAAAGTTGCTCACGAACAGCTTCTGCAGTAGAAATCATTCGTGGATCTCTTGGGTCTAAAATTCCAAGAGTTGTTAAACTCAAAAGGCTAATATCAATTACTTTATCAAGCTCATAACCACCTTCTATTCTGGAACCTGATCGAGCAAACCGTTTTAACTTGTCATCGTATAGATGATTATTAATTTCAGCAGTCATCTCATTAGCAACGGAATTATATTTTTCTGCAAGTGAATAATCCAGAAAGAGATTCGCAAAATTTGCCGCAGCTCTAAGACCAGCAATTACAGATGCAACCGTATAGGTGTGTAGGGCGTAACGTTCTTCCCAAAGATCGTATGAAGGTAATGGTAAATGAGTTTGAGGATCACGGTAATCTACTAAGAAGTCAGCCGCTTTTTTTATTAGCTTACTGTAAAGAGGCCTAATAAATTCTACATCATGCAGGCTCTGGTAATATATCCAAAGCGCCCAAAGAGTCAGAGCCGTTGAATCTTCCTGGATGGGAAGCACTTCTTTTCCCTCAACCAACCAGGAATGCCAATTACTTGCAAGGGAGCCGTCAGGATTATAATGTTGGAATAAATAACCTTCTTTGGATAAAACGCGGGCACAAAAGTCAAAATATTTCATACACGCATGCGAGTAACCTGCCTTTGATAAAGCGGCGGCAACAAAAGCGCCGTCTCTTCCCCACATATAGGAATAAGTATCTTTTCCAAATCGGATAATATCAGAATCATTGGCGGCAATAATAGCACCATTGTTATCAATTTGTGTCCTTAGTATTAGAAGGCTTCGACTAAAAATATCTGTAACAGATTTAGGCAGTTCTTCCAGCTGTAATGATTCTTTATGAATCCATGTTTGCCAATATTTTGATGAACGTTTCAGGAGATTTTCAGGTGTTATTTTATGTACTTCTAAATTTATATTTGCAACTTCAGAATATGACATCCCAGCTGCTATCCAATAATAAGCATTTGCTTTACCTTTGGCGGGTAGTTCCATCCAAATGCTAACACTGGAATGAGGAGTTCCCCATGCTGAGGCTTCGCCGTTTAATTCCCCATTTTCATTCTCTTTAAAAGTATCTAATTCCCCTGATGCCTTTCTTCTGCCACATCCAAAATGTTTAACACCCCATTCATCATTAGCCCGGTAACTGATAAGAAAATACCTGTTTATTTTGTAATGGATTATCGAACAACTTCTAGGATCAAAATAAGCTGTCCCTCCTATCTCATTACCATAAAGATTGAATTCGTGGCTGAAAAAAAGCCGTATCTGACGGTGTTTGTTTGTAAGGTTATTTACTTCAATTTTCTTTATGTAGATATTCATGTCTAAATCTACTACATCCGAACATTTGAGCTCCAACTCTAAAGTTTCGTTTTTTAAAAAAACATCGGTCACAAGACTATTATTGTGATATCGTAAATCTTTTTTCCATTCAGGCCCCATCCATGAATATTGTCCATCAACCCATACCCCAAATTGAAAAGGATGTCCGTTTGAATGGTTTTCCTGCCCGATATAGGGGAAATAGATGTCTCTGATTTGGTAATCAGAATCAAAATTTAAAAGAAATGATCCGTTACTTACGGGGAGGTCTTTTGGCATACTTAATTATCCTCAAGAATAGATTGATAAAGTTTTAGATATTTACTTGCCATGCTTGAAATAGAAAAATTATCTTTAATGTGTTTACGGCAGTCATCAGGGTTAATCTGATGGATTTTATCTACAGCACTGACCATATTATCAACTGTATCAACAACAAATCCTGTTTTACCATCAACAATAATTTCAAGGACTGAACCTTTGTTTAATGCCAATACCGGTGTGCCACAAGCCATAGATTCAATAAGCACAAGTCCAAAAGGTTCTCCCCATTGAATAGGAAAGAGCGTTGCTTTAGCATGTTGATACCAGAGTTTTTTTTGAGTACTGTCAATTTCACCTATGTAAGTAATCTGATTGTCTAAATCTATTATAGGTTTCATTACTTCTTCATAATATTTACTACCTGCAAAGGGTTTATTTGCATTAACAACATGGTCGAATGATTTTTCCAATGTCCTAAAAAAAGCCCGGTCTTTTGCTTTGTTTTGAACATTTCCGGCAATTACAAGTCTGGAGCCGGATTTTTTTGCAACCTCGATGGCCTTATCCTGCCCTTTATCAGGTGTGATTCGTCCGATTGAAAACATGTAGTCATGTTTTTTAGAGGTACTACTGAATGGATAATCTTCCACGTCAACACCGTGATGAATAACATTCTGCATATTTACTAATCCATGATGCTGTTTTTTTTGATATTCACTAATCGGTACAAAATATACATTGGATGTAGGAATAAAAGATTCATTCCACCGGTCAAATGCAACTTTTTCAGCAGCGGGCACATGTAGTGTCATAACAATGGGAACAGGACTTTTAAAAACTCCCTTAAAAATGTATTCCACCATGATAGCATCATGCATATGGATGATATCAATATCCCCTTTTTTTGCCCTTTCTAGTGATAGTACAAGATGTTTGCGCATATTCTCGCGCTGTATTGCTGTATTCTTACTCCAATATTCACTGAAACTTTTTTCAATAGTTGTATATTGTTCTCCAACGACACATGAATCACCGGAGCATGCAACAATCGAATGATGACCTAATTTATGAAGTCCTTTGTCAATATTATAAATAACCGTTTCGATTGGACCGTAGCCTAAATTTTGTTTTATAGGTCGATTTAGAGTAGCTATATGAAGAACATTCATTTTTCTCTCATTCTCTTATGATAAATTCAAATAATATTAACATTTTATCTCCCAGTTTATCTCAAAATAATCAGGAGAGTTATTTGATGTTTTTTAGAAGATACAATACTTCTAAATAGAAAGTGATACTGGCAGACTGCCAAGACAAAAGAGACTAATAATCAGTCGTTGGTAGGATTTCTATCTATGATGATCAGAATATATAATAACTTTATATCAGTATTAATACTATAAAAATTAATGGAGTTAAGATAAAGCTAAACTGATGTACAAATTGCCTAAATTGTACAGATAAGTTTTTAGGATGAAAGTGTAATTATTCAGGTTGGAATTTTTAGAATAATTTTTTGTTAGAAGGTAATATCTTGATTTGAAATTATGAAAAAATCGCAAATTTTAAGACAACTCTTAAGTGAAGATAATATTCTAATAGTGCCGGGAGTGTATGACTGCCTGAGTGCTATGATCGCAGAAAAAACAGGTTTTGAGACACTTTTTACAAGTGGTTTTGGTATTGCAGCTTCGGCTTTTGGCAAGCCAGATTATGGAATAGTTTCATCTTCTGAAATGATTACCTCAATTTGCAGAATTAGCGATTCCATTAACATTCCACTCGTTGCTGATATTGATAATGGCTATGGCAACTATTTGAATGTAATAAGGGCCGTAGAGCAGTTAATGAGACATGATGTGGCAGGAGTGATCCTTGAAGATCAGAAGTGGCCTAAGAGATGTGGCCATATGGAAGGAAAAATGGTTATTGATGCAGATGAGCATGTTGAGAAAATAAAAGCAGCAAGATCTGTTGATAATGACCTTGTTATAGTAGCCAGAACAGATTCAAGGGCAGTCCTGGGATTAAGGGAGGCAATAAAAAGAGGTGAGAAATATCTTGAAGCCGGAGCTGACATTCTTTTTATTGAGGCACCGGAATCCAAAAATGAATTAGAGGAAATTGCCAGCTGTTTTAAACAAAATTATCTATTCGCAAATATGGTTGAGGGCGGGAAAACCCCTGTTCTGAGTTCAGATGAACTTAAAGAATTAGGCTATAAAATAGTAGTTTTTCCACTTACCGGACTTTTCTCAACTGCTTTTGCTTTAAAAAACAGTTTTGAATATTTGAAGAATAATGGTTTTTCATTAGGTTTTGATGATAAAATTAGTTTCAAAGACTTTGAGAGTATAATTAATCTTGAAAATTATAAAGGCTTTTAAACTAATAAATCAAAGTGTAGTTAGATTAGTATTTTTGATTTATAGAGGGGAGTAGAATTAAATGATTTTTAAAATACTTGGCTGCTCTGGTGGAAAGTATAGAAATTTTGGACCTACTGCATTTCAGTTGGATGACAAGGTCCTGATAGATGTTGGAACTGTCATGAGAAAACTGGATATGAGGGATATTCGTGCCCTTGACTCTCTTCTTTTAACACATATGCATTTTGACCATATTGCCGACCTACCCTTTTTACTTCAATCAATAATTGAAGAAAAAGATGGAAATTTTACTGTTTATAGTTCGAAAGAGACAAAGACCGCAATTTTTACCCATATATTTAATTTTAGTATCTGGCCTGACCTGTTTCAAATTTCAGATAAGCTTGAATGGAAAGTTTTTAATCACCTTGAAGCTTTCAATGTTTCTGGCTACGAAATTATTTCAATTCCTGTAAATCACACAGTCCCTACTAATGGGTTTATCTTTGATGATGGAGACTCATCTTTGGGTTTTACTGCAGACACATACATTACTGATCAGTTTTGGGAAGAGTGTAACAAGAAGAAAAATCTAAAAGCACTTATTATTGATGTGAGTTTTCCAACTGGTTATGAAGACAGGGCAAAACTCACTAAACACCTCACTGTTGAACTATTGCTCCAGGAATTAAAGAAGCTTGAAAAAGATAACCTTGAAATTTATGTAACCCACATAAAACCATCTGACAGGGCTAAAGTTATTAAGAATATAAAAGATATTGAAAAGCAGGGCATAAGAGAAAAGATCACAGTTCTTGAAGAAGGAATGATAATAAGGGTTTAGTTTTCAAACGGGGTTTGCAAGCGACTCAAGCTTTTTCACCTGATTCACATCACCTATCACAACAAGTGTATTGCCTGCATTTAGCTGTTCGTCAGGGCCAGGATTATATATGAAGTTATTTTTCTCAGGCTCAAAAACTGCTACTACAACTAAACCCGTGTCTTTAAAAATATCTGATTCAGCCACTTTTTTCCCAACATATTTGGATTTTTCGGAAAGATAAACCTCCGAGATCCTTTTAGTACTGGAATCCTTGAGCATAACATCAAGAAATGAAACAACCGTTGGTCTTATAACTTCAGATACCATTCGGAATGCACCTATTTGTTCTGAAAACACCACATTGTTCACCCCGGCTTTTAAAAACTTTTCCCGGCTTTTTTTATCAAGCGCGTGTGAGATAATTCTCATTTGTTTGTTTAAAGGCCTTGCAGTTAATGCCAGAAACACATTGTCTTTATCACTTGGAAGGTTACAGATAAGCCCGACTGCATTTTCAATTCCTGCGTTTAGCAAAGTGGCTTCTTCTGTTGAATCACCCTTAATAAATAATATCTCATTCTCACCACATGAACTTATAAGGTTATCAAGTTCCTCCTGGATTTCACTTACCACCACAAAGCTCTTTTCAGTTTTAATAAACTCATCAATTATTGTTAACCCTGTTTTTGCAATCCCGCAGAGGATGTAATGGTTATTTAATGATTCAATTTTTTTTAACATCTCTTTTTCCTTTTTAGACCCGCTTAATGTGCCTTCTACAAGGTTCGCAATCAGGCTTGAAAAAGCCCAAAGAACTATTCCATAGCCAATGAGTATATATAATACCGTAAAAACAATTCCTATTGAATGCCCTGGTTCGCTAAGATTTAGTAGTTCCAGGTTGTCCCCATAACCAACAGTGGTAAGTGTGATTACAGCAAAATAAAGCGCATCAAGAATATTTGAATCAACTTGTCCGTCTGAGAAAGTAATTTTTATTATATGAAATCCCACGGTTCCGATTATCAAAACCAAAAGGATATAGGCAATAGGATTTATTATTTTTTTATTCAATTTAACTTTCCGCTTTATCCCTTAATTCTTTTAAAACTTGTATATCTTCTTTCACTCCTTCAGGTGGAGTTTCAACAATCATATCAAATTTATTCAGTTGCTTATTATTAATTATTGAGCGAAACCCGCCTTCGCCAATTTTTCCTTTTCCTATATGTTCATGCCTGTCTTTCCCGGAATTAAAATCCACTTTTGAATCATTTCCATGGATCAACTTTATTTTATCAAATGTAACTGTATTTTTAATTATATTTTCAAGGTCTTTAATATCTTTATCTGTTCTTAGATCATACCCTGAAGCAAACATATGGGCAGTGTCAATGCAAACCCCGATTTTCTTTGATTCTGCCTTATTAAGTATCTCAGCAATCTCCTCAAAGGTAATACCAATTGTGTGACCCTGACCCGCCGTATTTTCAAGCAAAAGCTCCGTGTGGCCATCATAAGCATCGAGTACCCTGTTTAATGAATCTACAACATTCTCTATAGCATCACTTCTTTTCATATCTTTTGAACTTCCGATATGTGTCATCATGGATTTTACTTTGAGCAGGCTTGATCTGCTGAGCTCTTCCCTTACAAGGTTTATACTATTCTCACGTAACTCAGACTTATGGGAAGCAAGATTTATAAAATACGGAGTATGTACATAGTAGTTCGTTAGTGAAGCATGTTTACAATTTTCAAAAAATTTTTCAACTATCTCATCTTTTAACTCCGGGGGTTTGCCACCTCTTGGGGATCTTGTGAACATCTGAAAGCACTCACAACCCAAATTAATAGCTCTTTCAGGTGCATTGTATATACCACCCGCAATTGAAACATGGGCTCCAAAATTCATATTAATATTTCCTTAATTGACAAAAATTTATATAAGTATAATTTAATTCCAAACTTTCCAGGAGAAATAAAAATGGTACCTACAAAAGCGTTTATAACAAAAGGTGTTGGAAAACATAAAGAGAAGCTTACAAGTTTTGAAATGGCACTTAGAAATGCCGGAATTGCCCAGTTTAACCTTGTTAAAGTTTCAAGTATATTCCCTCCAAATTGCAAGCTAGTATCACGAAAGGAAGGTTTGGAAAATCTTTCACCCGGACAGATTGTATTTGTGGTAATGAGCGAGAATGCCACAGATGAACCTAATCGTTTAATAGCAGCTTCATGTGGCTTAGCACTGCCTAAAGAAAAGGAAAGATACGGTTACATCTCAGAGCATCACAGTTTCGGACAAAAAGAAAAGGTAGCTGGTGAATATGCTGAAGACCTTGCTGCATATATGTTGGCCACAACTTTGGGTGCACCTTTTGATCCAGATAAAAGCTATGACGAACAAAAAGATATATGGCAGATAAGCGGACATCAGGTTAAAACAAGAAATATCACACAAACTGCTGTTGGTAATAAAAATGGTGTCTGGACAACGGTTGTCACATCTGTAGTTTTTGCTTCATATAAGCCGTGACACTAATGCTTTCCTGAAATTAATTCTTTTGCCACTTGCAAAGTGTTTTTCGAAATATTTTTTCCGGCAAGCATCCTTCCTATTTCATGTATCCTTCCATTATCATCAAGATCATCTATAAACACCTCAGTCTTGTTGTCCTCAATCACTTTATTTACAACAAGATGGTGGTCTGCAAATTTAGCAACCTGTGGGAGATGTGTGATACAAATCACCTGGTTAAGTGTTGAAAGGCTTTTAATTTTAATCCCAATTGTTTCTGCCACTGCCCCGCCTATTCCTGTGTCTGCTTCATCAAAAATAAGTATAGATCCCTTACTGTTGCTTGAAACAAAACCCTTTAATATTAGCATTATCCTTGAAAGTTCACCACCTGAGGCCACTTTTGCAAGTGGTTTGGGGCTTTGATCCGGGTTTGCTGAAAAAAGAAAATTAATGTTGTCTTTACCATCCGGTGATAAATCTTTAGTGCTAAATTCAATTTCTAGAAATGCCCCTTTGAGGCCAACTGATTCTACTTCATCCCGAAACATTTTTTTTAATTTCAGGGAGCTGCTTTTTCTTTTTTCTGAAAGCTTTAATGCAAGCCCATGTGTATTATTTTCGACTGATTCAATTTGCTTTTGAAGCTTATTAAGAATTTCTTCATGATTTTCAAAATTGGAGAGTTCTTTTTCTATATCATCTTGTTTTTTTATTACTTCGTCTACTGAACTCCCATACTTCTTTTTTAACCGTCCGATATCGTTTAGCCTTGAGATCACAGTTTCAAGCCTCTGTGGATCATGTTTAACCTTATCAAGAAACTCCCTTACTTCATAAGAAATATCTTCTATTTCAATCAAAATTGGATCAAGTCTTTTATCTATCTCGTCAATTTTTTTATCTAAACCGGTAATTTGCGAAATGCTGTTTAAAGCCTGTTTAAGACTAGCAAATGCCGAACCTTCTGCGTCATAAAGAAGCCTGTATGAAGTTCTAAGCGAAGAAGAAAAATTCTCGGAATTACTAAGAATAATTCTTTCTTTTTCAAGCTCTTCATCTTCACCTGGCTTTAGATTTGCGGTTTTTATTTCCTTTAGCTGAAATTTTAAAAAATCCTGCCTTTCAGATTTATCCAGGTCTAAAGCACTTAATTCTTCATACTCTTTTTTAAGTTGCGTTAATTTTTTAAATGATTCTTTATAATTTAATAGTTCATGCATTACTTGAGAAAAATTATCTAAATAACTTAAATGATTGTTTTTTCTCAAAAGGTTTTGGTGCTCATGTTGTCCAAACACATTCACAAGCCCATCTGTTATCTTTTGAAGTACACTCAGCTTACAAATTGAATTATTAATATAGGTTTTATTTCTTCCACTCAGGTTTACTACTCTTTTTATAATAAGCTCGCCGCCGGGGCTCTCAAAACCAAGATCTTCCATTAAAGAGTTTATTTCAAGCTCTTTTGGTATCTCAAAAAGGGCTTCAATAGTTGATTCTTTCTCGCCTGTTCTGATATAATCAGTGTTGAATTTATCACCCATAATAATATTAATGGCATCAATGATAATGGATTTACCTGTGCCGGTTTCGCCAGTGATTATATTAAGTCCACTTTCGAAGTTGATCGAAAGGGCATCAATTATTGCAAAATTTGTAAGTTTTAGCTCTAAAAGCATTAGTTATATTTAAGAAAGCCTTTCAGAAAGAGACTCCTTTGAATTTTTATTATCTATTAGGAGATACTTTGTTATTTATTCCAAAATGGGTTTTGGTTCTAAAACTTAATTTTCTCATAAACTATCATCATACAGAAACTAAGTTCTTACCTGCCCACCTCCGTAAATAATAAACTTTGATGTTGTCAGCTCTTCCAGCCCCATTGGCCCGAAAGCATGAAGTTTGGAGGTGCTAATCCCTATTTCAGCTCCGAGGCCCAGCTCAAAACCATCATTAAACCTTGTTGATGCATTTATAATTACTGCTGATGCATCAACCCTGTCCAGGAATTTTTGTGAATTTTCGTAATTGCTTGTAACTATTGCCTCTGTGTGCATTGAGCCATATTGAGAAATATGGCTTATTGCATCATCCATGCTACCAACAATTTTTACATTTAGTATTAAATCGAGATATTCTTTGTGCCAATCATCAGGGGCAACACTGTAAACTGTTGACACGATCTTCCTTGTCTCCTCACAACCTTTTATTTGTACGCCTTTGTCCACAAAAGACTTTATCATTTTAGGAAGAAACTCTTCGGCAACATTTTTATGTACAAGCATTGTCTCCATTGCATTGCAAACACCAGGGCGCTGCACTTTAGCATTTAAGCAAATCTCTTCTGCCATATTAAGGTTGGCAAATTCATCCACATAAGTATGGCAAACACCTTTATAATGCTTTAGAACAGGTATTCTTGAATTCTCAGAAACAAATCTGATCAGCCCTTCCCCACCTCTTGGAATAATTAGATCAATTTGGTCTTCAAGCTTTAACATTTCAAGGATTATTTCCCTATCAGTAACTGGAACTACCTGGATTGAATTTTCTGGAAGATTACATTCTACAAGTGCTTCTCTAAGAATCTTTGAGATTGCAAGATTAGAGTTAATAGTTTCAGAACCACCTCTAAGAATAACGGCATTTCCTGACTTGAGGCAAAGCCCTGCTGCATCGGCTGTAACGTTTGGGCGAGATTCATAGATTATTCCAATTACACCAAGTGGGATCCTTTTCTTACCAACAAGAAGGCCATTTGGCCTTTTCCACATCTTTGTAACTTCTCCAACCGGGTCATTTAACTTTGACACTTCAATCAGCCCGACTGCAACTTTTTTAATTCTCTCAGGTGTAAGTCTTAGCCTGTCTATCATTGCATCTGATAAACCTTTAGATTCAGCATTTTTTACATCAACTTTATTCTCATTTATGAGGATATCTTCATTTTCCACAAGTAATTTGGCCATTAGAAGCAAAGCATCATCTTTTTGTTTTGAAGGTGATCCTGAAAGCTTAATGGAAGCTTCTTTGGAATTTTTAGCTATATCAAAAATAATTTGTTGAATATTCTTCATATTCACAGGTTTTTTAGAGACAGTCTCAGACATAAGATACACCTTTTAAAAAGTAATAAATTTTATTATAACTGGAAGGTTAAAGTCAAGATGATGTTTTTAATAAATCTATTTGATTTTTTTCAAACTACTAATAAAAAATTTATAGTCTTTAATAGGAATGAAATTTGATTGAGATCTGTGGCTTAATATTAAAAATGTCATAAAAATAGATATCAACAAAGACTGAAGAGCAATGATAATAAGTCCAATTATCATTGTTGAAGCCCAGCCTTCTATACTTTGAAAAAGTACAAACTTTTTAAATAATACAACTAAAGTGCCAATAAAAGAAAGTAGGACAATACCAGCTGAAATAGACATTATTCTTATCCCGACTTTGTCTATATAGATTGAAATTGAACTCAAACCATGAAGTATCAAATTTTCAAAATTCATTTTTGATATACCTGAATATCTGTTGCCTCTATCGAGCGGAACACTATCAAAAGGAATTTTCGACCTTATAATACCTGCTGAATAGTGATTCCAAATTTCGGAAATCGAAACGAGCCTTCTTAACAATTTTCCAGGGATTATACTAAAATTACCAAATTGGATGTTTTCTCCGGTAAGAAGATAGAAAAACAATTTATATGTAGAATAAAATATTTTAAAGAAAAAATCTTCTGTGCGCTTTTTTCTTTTGGCAAAAATTATTTTGTCAGAATTTCTTTTTTGTGCTTCAATTAGCTTAATTATATCCTCTGGTTTATCTTCCCCATCACTATCCATGACAATAACAGAATCAACTTCAATATTTTCATTTATATAACAAAGTCCAATAGCAATTGCTCGTTGATGTCCAATATTTCTTGTTAATTCAATAACCTGAAAGCTTTTTATTCTATCTGTATTACAAGTATCACAGACGATTTTTTCAGTTGAACCATCATTTACAATTACAACACTAATATCTTCTATATTTTCTAGATTTAGTTTTGAGATTTCCTCAAGAAGGAATTCCAAGGATTCCCAGTCATTATAAACAGGTGTGAGTATGCATATACTATTCATTATAAAAATAAATCTGAATTATTTATTTTTGTAGTACCATTCAATTGTAGATTTTAATCCGTCTGTAAGACTGGTTTTAGATTTAAAACCAAATTCTTTTTGAGCTTTTACAATATCCAGCTTTCTTCTGGGTTGCCCATCAGGTCTTTTCTCATCCCAAATAACTTCACCCTCATAACCAACAAGTTTCTTTATTAACCCAACTAAGTCGTTTATTACTATTTCCTCAGAAGAACCGAGATTTACTGGCTCACTACTATTATAATTTTCAAGTGCAAGCAAAATACCTTCTGCCGCATCTTCAACATACAAAAACTCTCTTGAAGGAGTGCCGGTACCCCATACAGTTACACTTTCAAGCTCTTCTTCTTTTGCTTCTACAAACTTCATAATTAAAGCGGGAATTACATGAGAGTGTTCAAGATGAAAGTGATCACCTGGTCCGTAAAGGTTTACAGGAAGTAAAAATATTGAGTTTAAACCGTACTGTTTTCTATATGATTCGGACTGTACCTGCAGGATTTTTTTGGCAATTCCGTAAGGTGCATTTGTTTCCTCAGGAAAACCGTTCCAAAGATCATCCTCACTAAAAGGCACTGGTGTAAATTTTGGGTAAGCACATACGGTGCCGACAGCCACAAATTTTTCTATCTCGCACCTTCTTGCGGCTTCCAGTAACTGAATGCCCATAATAGCATTATCATAGAAAAGTTCGCCAGGATATTTTATGTTATATCCAATACCACCTACCCTTGCAGCAAGGTGAATTACAATATCTGCACTTTTTACTAGATTATAACAATTTTCCCATACTCTAAGATCATATTCCTTACTTCTTGGAATAATAATGTTTTTATCATTGGCACCTCTTTCCTGCAACTTTTGTTTAACAAAAGTACCCAGGAAACCTGCCCCGCCCGTAAGAAGTATTCTTTTTGAGGAAAGATCCATTTTTCTAGTCGGAATTCCACCATCGATTGGAAAATTTTTCTTTGAGTATTTTATCACCTTCACCCACGGGTTTTAATGATAGTTTCTTCATATCAGCATCAACCATTATTTTAAGAAGGTCATCAAAAGTGATTTTTGCTTTCCAGTTAAGGATTTTTTCTGCTTTTTCGGGATCACAAAGAAGACTGTTTACTTCTGTAGGCCTGAAATATTTTTCATCTATTTTGACATGTTTATTCCAATCAAGTCCCGCATAATGAAAAGCTTTTTCTACAAATTCAGCTACGCTATGCTGCTCTCCAGTGCCAATCACAATATCTGTGGGCTCTTCAAGCTGCATAAGGTTGTACATCACTTCAACATACTCTGGTGCAAAACCCCAGTCTCTTTTAGGTTCAAGGTTTCCAAGGAAAAGAAAATCCTGATTTCCGGCAAGAATATTCGCAATTGCCCTGGTTATCTTTCTTGTTACAAAACGCTCGCCCCTTCTCGGAGATTCGTGATTAAATAAAATCCCACTTATTGCAAAGATATCATAGCCTTCCCTATAATTAACAACTGTCCAGTGAGCATAAAGCTTTGAGCAGGCATATGGGCTTTGCGGTCTAAAAGAGGTGTTTTCGTTTTGGGGAGGTTTTGCCTCACCAAACATCTCACTGCTTGATGCCTGATAGAATTTACATTTCACACCACTTCTTCTAATGGATTCAAGTATTCTGAGTGTTCCCAAACCAGTGATATCAGAGCTATACTCCGGAATATCAAAACTTACTTTCACATGGCTTTGAGCACCTAAATGATATATTTCCTCAGGCTCAATTTCGTAAATAAGGTTGGTTAGATGACTTGAATCCGAAAGGTCACCATAGTGCAGATAAAGTTCAACATTTTGATTGTGCGGATCTGTATAAATATGATCTATTCTATCAGTATTGAAATTACTTGATCTTCTTATTATCCCATGGACTTCATAACCTTTTGATAAAAGAAGTTCTGCAAGATAGGAACCATCTTGCCCGGTAATTCCTGTTATTAGTGCTTTTTTCATTTCTTAGAGAATTGTTTTAAAATATTTAATAGCTTCTTTTAACCCGTCTTCAAGATCAACTTTTGGTTTCCAGTTAAGCTCGTTCTTAGCTTTAGTTATATCAGGTTTTCTTCTCACTGGATCGTTTTCGGGAAGTTCTTTATTAATAATACTTGATTTCGATCCTGTAAGCTTAATTATCAGCTCTGCAAGGTCCAGGATTGTTCTTTCATCATCAGGGTTTCCAAGATTAATAGGACCTGTCACTCCTTCCCTTGACTTCATCATAAGCATAAGGCCTTCTACAAGATCATCAATATAGCAAAAAGAGCGTGTCTGATTCCCATCTCCATAAATAGTTATATCTTCATTATTCAGCGCCTGAACAATAAAGTTACTTACAACCCTTCCGTCACTCGGATGCATTTTAGGTCCGTAAGTATTAAATATCCTCACAACTTTTATATCGAGGGCATGCTGACGGTGGTAATCAAAAAACAAAGTTTCTGCACATCTTTTACCCTCATCATAGCATGATCTTGGGCCAATAGGGTTTACATGGCCCCAATACTCTTCAGTCTGTGGATGTACTTTGGGATCACCATAAACTTCACTCGTGGATGCTTGAAGTATTCTGCACCTGACCCTTTTTGCGAGGCCAAGCATATTTATTGCCCCTGACACATTTACTTTAGTTGTCTGGACAGGGTCAAACTGATAGTGAACCGGTGATGCTGGACAAGCAAGGTTATATATTTGATCTACTTCCACATAAAGTGGGAAGCAAATATCATGGCGCATTACTTCAAAAAAATTATTATCTAAAAGATGTGAAATATTTTCTTTTGTGCCGGTATAAAAGTTATCCACACAAAGTACATCTTCACCTTCTTTAAGGAGTCTCTCACAAAGGTGTGAGCCAATAAAACCTGCCCCACCTGTTACAAGTATTTTCCTTTTCATCTAACCTTTGGGAATTAACCCTTTATCTTCGAGGTATGCAACAAGTTCCGCTGTAGAGTCTTCAATAGTCCTGTCTTTGGTTTTAACCGTTATTTCTGCATTCAAAGGTTCTTCATAAGGATCATCTATACCTGTGAATCCCTTTATAATTCCTTCTCTTGCTTTCTTATAAAGCCCTTTAACATCTCTGTTTTCACACTCTTCTACCGGGCAATCTACAAACACTTCAATAAACTCTGCGTCTTCAACAATTTCCCTTATTCTGTCGCGGTCTTTTCTGTAAGGTGAGACAAATGCAGATAAAACCAAAACTCCGGCATCAACAAACAGTTTAGAAACCTCACCAATTCTTCTTATATTCTCTTCTCTGTCTTCAGCTGAAAAACCAAGGTCATTACATAGCCCTACCCTTATATTATCTCCATCAAGAATATAAGTTCTGATATGGCGCTGTATCAACACCTTTTCAACTTCATTGGCAAGCGTGGATTTACCTGAACTTGGAAGCCCGGTGAACCATACAATTACTGATCCGTGTTTATTTAATTTTCTTCTATCTTCTTTTCTAATAAAGTGATCGTGCGGGATTACAAATCTTTCCATGTTATTTAATGCCTCCTGAATAAAATAGAGTTACAATTTATCATTTTTGGGGAATTATTAAAGTTATTGAATTTAAAACTTCTTATCACGAGACTCCCAGGTACCTTTAAAAGTGATCCAGAATGAAAGAAAAATAAGCCTTAAATCCAGAAAAAAGCTTCTCTTTTTTATATACAATCTATCATATCTGAACTTATGTTGTCTCTTTATATCTCTGGGGGCATATATTTGGGCAATACCTGTTAACCCTGGGACAACGGTGTGCCTCTCTTTATAACCCGGAATATCTTCAATACTAAGGTTCTTACCTTTACTATTAGTTTCAATCTCATTAGGTGAAAGTGCCCTTGGGCCAACAAAACTCATATAACCTTTGAATATACTTAAAAGTTGTGGGAGTTCATCCATTGCCGAGCTTCGTAAAATCTTTCCAATTCTTGTAATTCTCTTGTCATTTTCTTTTGCCTGCAGGGGACCGTAAAGCTCATCTGAATCTTCAATCATTGTCCTGAACTTATATGCTGTAAACTCTTGTCCTTGAAGACCTACCCTTTGTTGTTTATAGAACACGGCTCCATTATCTTCAACTTTGATAAGTGCTGCAATTATAATCCAAAGAGGAAAAGATATGGTTAAACCAAATAAAGATAAAACAACATCAAATATGCGTTTTAATATTGTGTATATATCCACAAATTGAAATAGTTTTCCAAAAGGTTTTCTTATTATAAGAAGTGGAGAGACATTAAGACCTATTTTTTTACATGACTTGTAACATTCATAGTTTGCCAAAATAATATTTTTAATATTCCTGTTACTTGTACCGCCCATTCTCATTCTTACTATTATCTCAGTTAAGTAGTGATTCGATATTCTTTCCTTAAAGAGGAGTTTCACCATTAATGCGTAATCAGATGCGATTTTATAACTGAGATCATACATCCCATACTTTTCAAAAATCTTCTTTCTTACATAAAAAGTTGGATGAGGAGGATGCCATCCTTTTCTTAAAAGGCTAATCTTGAACTCATTTGATTTCCAGTTGCGAATTACTTTATCAGTATCTGATTTGTCCACATAGACTAGATCGCCGTAGCAACTATCAACATCTTTCTTTTTAAAAACATTAGCTATTTTTGCAACTGTATTTTCATCATAAAAAATATCGTCAGAATTTAAAAAACCTATAATTTCGCCAGTAGATAACTGAACACCCTTATTCATTGCATCATAAATGCCCAAATCTATTCCTGATATTAGCCTTATTTTAGGATTATTATTTTCTTTAATGATCTTTAGGGTTTTGTCTGTGGATTCACCGTCGACAATTATATGTTCAATATCTTGGTAAGTCTGAGAATTAACACTATCTATACAATCTTTAATATATTTTTCATTATTGTAAACAACTGTAATTACTGAGATTTTCATTCAACAAGTAAATTTCCTCTCCCTTGATGGGAGAGGATTTAGGTGAGGGTGATAATAGCTACTCAATCACCCTGCTCTTAACAGCAACAGTCTCATTAGTTTTATAAATAGTATAAGATTCGGTATCTTCAGTAACAATACATCCTGCTGTAATAACACTGTGTGATCTCAATGTAACTCCAGGACATATAATTGACTTAGCTCCAATCCATACACCATCTTCAATATTAATTTCACCTGTTATAAGATCAAAAGACTCGGATTTATAGTTATGGTTTCCAGTACATAAATATGAACCCTGCGAGACACAAGCATTATTTCCTATAGATACTTTGGCAAGATTATCTATCCAGACGCCCTCACCTATCCAGCTATTATTACCAATCTCTAAAAACCATGGGTACTTAATATTTACATTTGGTTTTATTACTATTCCTTCAGCTACTTTTGCTCCAAAAAACTTTAACAGACT
The DNA here is from genome assembly GCA_029262295.1 of Deltaproteobacteria bacterium. GTDB lineage: Bacteria > Desulfobacterota_D > UBA1144 > Nemesobacterales > Nemesobacteraceae > JAJCZR01. The sequence goes on from JAJCZR010000050.1 coordinate 53,798, forward strand.
TGTCTTTAAACTGTTTGGATATGGAACCGAACACTTAAAGAAAAATATGTTTGTCAGGTACCAAAGGGCTCTTTTTAAAGCACTTCCCGGATTGTACCAATTATTAGAAAATTTACTTAGATCAACTTTTTTCATAATATTTAATTGATGATGATAGTTTTTTTGTCGGAAGTTCCGTTAACCTGTACAAGATATATGAAAAAACAATTGATATAAAAAGAGCTAAAGCTATAAAAATAATTTTTTCATATAATTGATCTGCATATCTCACTCCCAAATTTATAATTCTGCCTCCAATTGGAACATGAATTAAATATAAAGAATAGGATATATCACCTAAAAAATTAAGCACTTTAGAATTACTGTTAAAAACAAAAATTAATGTTATCGCTACAACACCTGCAACTGTCTGTGGAATACTTAATACGAAATACAAGGTAATGACTGTAAACAGCATTAAGACCACAAATTCTTTTATTTTTATAAGCTCGCAAAAATAAAGAAATGAAAATATTCCAAGAAAAAAAAGAGGAGTAAACCTGAAAAATAGTCCCTGGATATTAAATATATAGTTTGCAGAAATACATAATAAAAAGATTACTAATGCATAATATTTATTTTTTAGAAGGCCAAACAGTACTCCACAAAAAATATAAAACTGTATCTCAATAGCAAGGGTCCAAAATACAGGATTGATCCATGAGTAACCTAGGAGTTCTGAAAAATAAGTAAGATTTGAAAGTATTAACCCAAAACCATATTCAACTGATTCATCTCTATAAAAAGGCATCAATGATGATATAAAGTGAAGAAAAATATAAATAAAAACCGATGCAAAAAATGCGGGATAAATTCTAATTAATCTTTTTTTAGCAAATATTAAAAATTTGGAAAGTTTATATCTTCCTCTGTATAGAGAATAAGGAATTATAAAACCAGATATTACAAAGAACATCTCCACACCAAGCCATCCGTATTTTCCACTTGATTTAAGAAGACCTTCATCTAAAAAGTTGGAGTTACCATTAGTAAAATGAAACCAGCAAACAAAAAGAGATGCCAACCCCCTTAAAACATTCACACTTGTGATCTGTTTTTTCATTTAGGGGTGTTATTCTTTTTCAATTCATAAATTTTTGCATCCACTAAGAACCTGAACCAAAGTGCATGTAGAAAATGAAATATTAATCCCTGTTTACCATCAAGAAATCCCAATCTTATGATGTATCTGTAAAAGAAATACAGGAATGGTCTTAAAAAAGGAGGAAGTTTATAAAAGATAGATTTATTCTGGCTAATTCTTTGATCCGGAGAGCCTTTAGTAGAGGCCTTACCCGAACTTCCATTTTTCTTTGTGTATTCAAGTGCAAACCTTTCTGCATATTTAATGTGTTTGTCTGTCCAGAATGAAAGATCATCTTCCTTATGGTTTTCTTCAATAATATCGTTATTTAGAAGCTTCGTTCTCCCATCTATATAAAAGTGATGGTCTACAAGTTCATCTGAATCAATTCTGACTTTATCTTTTTTGAATATTTTAAGCAGATATTTAGGATAAAAACCACCATATCTGATCCACTTACCCATAAAAATATATTTTCTTTTTACATACAAACCGTGAACATCTTCAGGAAGAACAGGAAATAGACTTTCAAGTTCACTCCAAAGCTCTTTTGTAATAGTCTGGTCAGAATCAAGCCCAAATATCCACTCGGTCTCAATAGATAGGTTTTCTAATGCCCAAAGCCATTGCTTAGAATGAGTCTCAAATTCGTGTTGTAACACATCTACATTATTGAATTTATTAGCTATTTCCAGTGTTTTGTCGTCTGAGTATGAATCAACAATATAAATATTATTAACATAATTTGTAATACTTTTAAGGCATTTTTCGATATTTAATTCTTCGTTATATGTGAGAATAATTACTGAAATTGGGAGTTTTGGTTTCATATTATTCTACTGTGTCAAAACCTGATTATACATATCAATCAATTTTTCCGTGACAACTTTATTTGTATAGTTTTTCTTAACCAAATTTCTTCCATTAATCCCAAATTCTTTTCTCTCCCTTTCATTTTCAAGTATTGAAACAAATGAGTTATAAATAGAATCTGAGGTCAAATCACAGATCCAACCGGCTGAAGCAGATGAAATTTCTTTCCATAAATTGACATTTTGAGTAGTTAAGACTGGCACTTCCATTGCCATTGCTTCAATTAAACAGAGACCAAAATTTTCCTGGTATGAGGGGAGCACAAGTAATTTCGTATTAGAAATAAGATTCTTTTTATCTATGTCTTTCATCCACCCTGTGAAAACAACATTTCTACCTGCTATCTTTTTAATTTTTTCCACATAATCCTTTTCTCCATCACCTGCAATTATAAGCTTTAAATTCTTAAACCTTTCATTATCAGCCAGTTTATTGAAAGCCTCTATTAAAAGCTCTAATCCCTTTTTGTGATGTATTCTGGACAGAAAAAAAATATAATCATCATCAATTCCATACTTTCTTAAAATATCAGATCCATTCTTGAAATTAAAAAAGCTCTCATCCACTGAAAGCGGAATAACAAAACCATTTTTATTATTGATACTGTTTTCTGCCAATTCCCTTTCTTTTTCAGTTGTATAATGAATCATTGAAGCATTATTTATCATTTTGGTAACATACAATTTAAATAAAAACTCTTTTAGTATTTTTTTTTGCTTTAAGCTCCACGGATCAAGTGAACCTAAAGGTCTTAGAATATAAGGCACTTTTAATCTTATACACGCCTTAGATGCGGCAATGCTTGAATGGGAAAAGACAGCATGGATATGAACAAGATCATATTCTGAAACATTTTCATTAAGCCAGTTCTCAAGAGGTTTTGAATATTTAAAGGCTTCACTGAACTGTTTTTTGAAAAAGATTGTATCTATTTCTTCATATTTAAAATCTTTATTTAATGGATATTTATTTTTAGGAAAACCAGCATTGGTTGAAGCAATTTTCGTTTCAATTCTATTCTCGTTAAGATTCTGACAAATTTGAAGGATAACTTTGCTTGGGCCACCATATTCAGGAGCAATTGCAGGTATTACATGTAAAATATTCAAACTTACTTAATTCCCTCAACAATTATTCCTGCACCGTTAAAAACACGAGATTCGTTTTCAATTTTGGATAAATCAGGAAGATTACTTTTTCTAAATTCTGGAAAGTTTATATTTCTAAAACCAGCATCATTAAATAATTTTTTCAAACTCCATTTATCGTACATCCACTTATGCTTATGGAAACCTGTAAATTTATAATAAAACCCCTTTAATCCACTTTCTTCTTTTTTGGGGCAAAACATTAACTCTTCATTAAGTTTGATTGCAGCTTCCCCACTTTCAATAAAATTCGTTTCAGAATTGAAATATTTTTTAACAGTTGAGTGCAAATCAGGTAGTACAAGTCTAAGAGTTCCCCCTGGTTTTAATACCCGAATACACTCTTTTGTAAGATTTGTAGCATTTTCATAATAAAGGTGTTCAAAAGTGTGAGAAGAGTATATTCCAAGAAAACTATTATTTGGAAATGGCAACTTTTTGTTTAAATTTAACCACATTACATTTTCAGGCCATTTGTTATTCATATCTACAAGCCCAAACTTATTAAAAAATCCGATCAACAATTTATATTTTGTCAATAAGACTTGAGGGGAAACATCAACATTCAACCATTCTTCAGGAGCATCAATGCCACATCCCAAATTTAAGTATTTAGAATTTAAATTAGGTCTCATAATTTATAATATTTCTAAATTTTTCTAGTAACAATTAACATGGACTTCCACAAGTATGGTAATCTTCCACAACCTATAAAATCAATTATTTCAAAAGATTCTTCTATTAATAAACTTGCAAGAGTGGATTTAGAGAAAAACTTTATATGTCCACCTTCCCAACTCGGATTAAAATGTTTGTCGTGAAGCCCCAAAATAGAGATTAATAAATTTTTGATGTATCCATGATAAGGAGTAGAAATAATAAGATAACCTCCAGGTTTTAGCCATGAATTTATATTTTTTAAATATGTTCTGGGATTAAACAAATGTTCTATAACTTCAATTGATAAGGCAACATCATAAGGCTTTTGAGGCAAGCTTTGTGGTAGTTTGGAACATGATGCATCATGTTCCACAAATCTATCTTCTAATTTAGGATATTTGTCTTTTGAGATATCAATGCCACTTTTGGATACATCAAAACCCCAGATATTTTCATATCCGTTCTTATATAGCCAATTTAAAAGAAATCCCCCTCCACAACCACAATCAATAATACTTAAAGATTTTTCAGGTAAATATTTATCAAAAGAAGAAACAACCTCTTTTACTACATAATCAGGGGATAGATTATGAGATGAATTCCAATTGTAATCAGTAATATTTTTATTTTTCAATCTGATTTAAACTTATTAATTAAATTTTATTGACGAAATATTCTTGCTAATCTGATTATTCTGATTGTATGTTTCTCTATACTTAAATTTTGGAAGTATTCTTCTATGCATAAATCTTCCTGCTGTTCGTGTTAAAATAAAAAATATTATAAAATTTAGTAATAAAGATCCAAGCAATTTTGCAATTTCACCTTCAAAAGCTGTAAAACAGTTTAGCAAAAATATGGAAGAAACACTAAAATATAAGTTGTAGGATGGGGAAACAAGTATAAAACTTTTATACATTAAACCAACAAGAAATCCATATATCAAAGATAATATTAATATTCCATAAATACCGTAATCAATGTAAAATTCGGGAATATATCCTAAAGCTATTGATGCATTAAGTTCTTCTCCTGCAACCCAAAGGCCGGCATATTTTCTTACAAGCCAGGAATCACCTCCCAAACTTGGTTTGTCGGGAAATAAAATCCGTGGTTTAAAAACATGCTCTAATGCTCTCTTTGTTAATGCACCATCTTCATGAGAAATATCTCTGGGTACTCTTTCAACAACGTATGAAAAATATCCTAAACCTGATGAAAGTCTGGAAGAAAGAGATTCCAGGTTATCTTCAAAATCAAAATTTGAATGAGCGGATTTTAAATGCCCATAGAACTGACCTGCTTTCTCTAAAGGGGTTCCTGTAACTTCACCCCTCCCAATTGATTTTCTCCAATCACCTTTTATTCCGCCTTCCCAGTAAAGTGCAAAGAAAAACAAACTTACCAAAACCACTATAAAAGAAAGAATAATTATTTTGTTTCTTTTTTTTGCCAGCCTTGAATATTGAACAGGTTTAATTTCACTGGCAATTATAATAATGATTATAAAAAAAATGTATTTAAAATCAGAGAAAAAAGATGCAAAGCTTGGAATTAGTACAAATGCAAAAGCTATAATTCCGTATTTATAACCACGTCTTTGCTGTAGGATTTCAAGAAACAGTAAGAATACCAATACATTCTTAAACGAAAGTGCAAATATAATAAACTGTGAAGCTCTTGATGATATTGAGGTAGGGTTTACACCCACAAAAAGATTTAAAATATTTGTAATTATTACAACCCAAAACAGTACCGGAATATAATACTGAACCTTTTCAATTTTAATTTTTCTATTACGTACTATAGCTTTATTAAAAAATGAAAAGGCAAATCTTATCCCAATGAAAACAAAAATTAGTCCAATAACAGAAAAGAAAACAGCTTTATCTATATTTCTTACAAAAATTAGCTGAGGGTAGTAATCGTATACTAAATAAAAAATGTAACCGGTTATAACAAATGCAAACTGATAGATAAAACAAAATGGAAATACCGGCATTTCGTTTTGATCCCAAAGAAAACCAACACACGCTATAATAGCAAAAAAGGAAAAACCAAGAAGCATAGAGGAAAAAATTGCAGAAAGTATTGCGCCTGAAATAAGACCAAATAATAACAATATTTTCGCAAATGGATATCTACTTTTTAGATTATAATACATTTGCCTATTTTACCGTCTCTATATAGAGTGAACCTGGTTTGTATTCTTTACCATTTTCATCAACTTCCAGGGAATAAGAGTTCCAATCGGGAATATTACTATTATTAAAATCCTTTAATTCAATTGAATCAAAACCCAGTTTTTCCAAAATATTCCTCAGATTAAACCTATCGTACATCCACTGATGAGTTTCTCCCCTTTTTCTCGCATCTCCCAGTAGCATTCTTTCAATTGTTTTCCTGAAAATATTTTGTTTCTCAGTACCATGGGCATCTCTTCTTACCGATTGCTCAAGAATATTTGAAATATATTGATCGTGACTATCAATTTCTTGAATATTTTTTTCGCATATATCTATATGTGAAATATATTCCCTGCAAAGATTTTCCATATCAGGAACTACTATTCTCAGTATACCGCCAGGTTTTAATACCCTTTTAATCTCAAGAAGAAATGTATCAACAAAATTTCTGTCAATATGTTCCAGAACATGTGAATGGTAGACTGCATCAACTGTCCCGGATTCAAAAGGAATTCCCTTTCTAAGGTCATGAACTAAAATGTTTTGTGATAAAGATTTATACCTCTCAAATCTCTCACCTTTAAGAAAAATCGGGGCGAAAAAACTGAGAATTGGATTTTTTCTTATTCGTAAATATGCAGACCAATCAATATTGATAACATTCTTGTTTTTTGAAGTTTTAGTACCGCACCCAAGATTTAATATTGTCATTTCAAATTTTATAATAATTGTTCAATTTTTTTTGAGTTCTTTTCTATGTTGAAGAGCTGTTCAACTCTTGATCTTCCAGCCTCACCCATTTTTTTTGCGAGCTGCGAATTATTTACTATTTCAATTATACGGTCTCTTATTTGTTCAGGGCTGTTTTTTTCAACCAGATATCCAGTTTCCCCATCAACAACTATTTCTTTTATTGCACCAGAATTTGCAGCAATTACAGGTACTTTACATGCCATTGCCTCAATATTCACAAGACCAAATCCTTCTTCAATTACTGATGGAACTACTAAAACATTTAAGGAAGAATATATTTTTTCAATTTCATCAATCCAACCTGCAAACTGAAAATATTTTGAAATATTTAATTGGTTTAAATAATCCATAAGGATCATATGATCCGAATTAATTTTCCCAGACATTAAAAACAAAAAGTTTTTATCTTTGGATAAGAGTAAATTTGCGGCATCCACAAAATCAAAGATACCCTTTTCTCTATAAAACTGACCCACATATCCGACTGTAAATTTATTACTATTTTTATTAGCATTAATCTTTCCAAATTTTTCAATATCAATTCCATTATAAATAATAACAACTTTGTTGTTACTAATACCCACTTCAACAAGTTTGTCTTTAACAAAATGTGAAACCGCAATAATCTTAAAAGATATTTTTTCGATAATATAATAAAAGAAATTGTTGAAAGACTTTAAGTTTGTTGGGATGTTGTGAAAGTAAAACAATATTTTTGTATTGAAAAAGTATTTGAGTAATAAGAAAACTAAAGTTGCATTTATTATTGGATGCGTATTTAGAATTAGCACAGAACTGCATCTATTTTTAAAATATGCTGAAAGAATTTTTAAATACAGAATTGGTATTTGAAAAAATGTAATGAATGTCCAGATTAAATTTGCCCTTCCAATATAGCCTGTCGGTACATATTCAAAATTGAATTTATTTTCATTCAACAATTTACTAACACTGCCATCTTCATATTTTGAAATTAGAAAATAGGGTTCAATATCTTTCATAAATTTAAAAGACTCAACTGTCTGTTTTTCAAGGCCAAAAGCAGAAGCTCCCATACCTATTACTAAAATTTTGTTTTTCATTCTAAAATTTGTATTAAAATGTTAAGTCTTGCAGTAATTTGTCTGCAAACATAACCTGAATTGCCATAACCTGAAATTTCAACTGTATAACCACATTCATTAAGTCTTTTTACAAGACTCTCTCCCCCTGAATTCAGATAATCATGTATTTCCATTGATATAGCCGCTGGTCTTAATTCACTTTCCAAAAGTTGATCTACAACTTTGTATTCAGCGCCTTCAATATCAAGTTTTAACCAGGTTTTAGACATATCCCAATTTGATGGTATTAAATTCAATATAGAGTCTGTTATCACCTCAACTTTCTCTGTTGAACTTCCAAATCCGGGAGATGTTTCCAATTGACTGTTATTTGAAGAAAAAATCTCGAATATTGCTTTTCCTTTAACATCACTTATAGCTAATTCATGAATAGTAATATCAATAGCATCTTTTAATCCCAACAAGTTATTTTCAAGCAAGGGAATATTCTCTGGGTTAGGTTCTACTGCAACTATTTCTTTTAAATTAGGTAAGTACGAATTCGAAATTGTAAAAAATCCAATATTTGCTCCGCCATCAAATAAATGTTTTATCTCACCTTTAGGCACTACATACATATTTGAATCTAAACATTCATATATACTTTGATAATCAGCGTTATTGTTCAGTCTGAATCTGACTTCAATTTTTTTAGAAGGAATTGAGGAATTCATAGATAATTTGCAAATCTCATTGCTTGATGAAATATTGATTATTTGTTTTAATAAATAGCGTAAATATACCCACTTTATTGGATCAGCCTGATTTAATATCCCAATAGTGAAAAGAACTATTTTATCTTTGATTCCATATCCATTTTTAGATACTGCATAAGATCTTTTTAAAGAAGTGATTTTGGTTGTGATTTTCATAAAAGTTTTCGGTGAGATTTTGCAATGGCGCTGAAAAGATTCTCAGATGCATTTTCAATATTATATATCGACATTACCTCTGATATATTATTTTGAATATCATTTTTTTGACTAGTTAATATTTCTTTTATTTTTAATATGCATTGAGCTAATGAAGAAGTTTGAGAATTGGGGTAAATAAAACCCGTTTTTCCATTAATAATTAAATCAGGAGCACAACCAACGTTATCACTAACTATTGCTGGTATTCCACAGGCCATAGCTTCATTTACAACTAATCCCCATGTTTCACGTCCATCCGAAGGCAAGGCTAAAACGTCTGATGCAGTGTAGTAACATGGTAATTCTGTCTGGTTTATAAACCCTGCAAAATGAATTCTATCTTTATATTTAAAGTTTTGATCTTCAAGACTATGTTTTAACGGGCCATCACCAACTATTAATAGATGAATATTAATTTCGGGATTTGAGTCAAAAATCAGAATACAGGCATTTATTAAATCATCTGGTCTTTTTTTATCAATTAACTTCCCAACAAATAGAATTACAAACGAATTTTCAGGGATATTATGAGATTTTCTAATTACTTTGTTTATATTCCTTTCTCTACAGTTTTGTGATTTTTCAGAAAAAAATTGATTATCCACAAATTGTGGTACAAAAAATAGCTTTTTTTCAGACACTCCGTAATAAATTAAATATTCCTTGTTAAGCTTTCCCACATATAAATGATTAAACATATGGAGAAAAATTCTAAAAGGGATATATTTCAATAATCTTTTTAAAAATGAACGTTCAGTTAAAAGATGTGAATCACCTCTCATAAAAACAGGTATGCCATTTTTTTTACAAGCATAGGTTGCCTGAATTGCACTTTTGTAATTCCAGCCAATTATTAAAAAAGCATCAAATTTTTTATTTTCAATGATTTTATAGATTTCAGGAGTATCAGATCCAAAAAATGAATTAACATCCGGATTTTTTGATACATTCTCGAGCCATCTGTATTTATAACCTTCAAGCAGATTAGTATCCCATTCAAACTCCACTCCAAATCCTGCGTCAGCCTGACCTTTAGCTGTTTGCTTTACTGTATAAAAAACTTCAAGATCAAGCTTTTTATCAAGGTGCTTAAACCAGGGTGAATAGTACTGAACCGGATGGGTAATTAAAATTCCAATCTTATAGGACATTTTTTAGGCACTTATTTTTGTTATAAAACCTGATCAAACAATTGACATTGTTTTTTTGTTAATTCTTTCGAAGTATATTTTTTAAAGTTCTGCCAGTTAGTTGATGGAATAAAGGGAAGTTTTTCTAACAATTCTTTCCATTTTGAAAAAAGATCATCTGAGTAATGACTAAGATCAGAATTTGGAGTAAATGGAATATATTCTCCACAATTTAGTACCCTGATTATCTCAATTACCGGGCTGTCTTTATGAAAAACCGAGATCATTGGTTTTTTTGACATTATATAGGGATATATCTTTGAAGCACTGTAACGGGCTTCATCCGATCCCGGAACAATAAGAAAATCACTATCCTTTAGGATTTGCAGTGACTCAAAGTAGGCAATTCTTTCTGTATGTTCTTCGACATAATCAGAAACTCCAAATTTTTCAGCAACCGGTTCGACTGTTTTTTTTGCAAGATGAGTAGGTGCATAGTCCGTACCAATAAAATAAAGTTTAATCTTTTTAAAAATCTCAGGTGATTTTTCTAAACCAATTTTAAGTGACTTAAAAATAATACTAAGTGAAGATTCCATATCACTGCCTGCCCTTCCAATATAAACACCGACTATTTGATCTTTGTTTTTAGAGAAAAATCTGTTTTTATGAGAATTTTTTTCAAGCACATCAAAATCTATATCTGAAGCACCGAAAGTTATGGTTTTAGTTGGTTTATAATCAAGGGTTTTATAACGTTTTTTTAAAGTGTCTATATAAGCATCTGAAACTGATATCACCCCACCTACCCTTTTCATTGTCCATGCTTCAAGGTGCTTATGGATCTGCCTGTCAATTTTATATTTCCAGCTAATATTAAAGTTTCTATTATAGTCCGTATCACTAAACCATGGATCCTGCATATCAATTACATAGGGGACATTTACTTTTTTCTTCCATAATCTTCCAAGAAACAAAACATGAAAAGAAGTAGTAGTAAAAAAAACCAAAGAAATATTCTTTTCTCTAATTATCTCCAACCCCTTTTTGTAAAGATATGGAATAGCTCTTATTCCCGGATTATTTAACCCAAAAAAACTTTTATTATTGGATGAAAGTGCTTTTACTTTATGCACTTCAATATCATCAGGAAAAGTTTTTAATAGCAACTCATCTGAAACACCTTCAACATAATTTTGATCTATAGTCAGAACTATAGGCTCCCATCCAAACTCTTTATAAAAGGGCAAAGATAATCTCACTCTTTGCATATCAGCAGCGTTTAGAGGAGGAAAATAAGGGGAAATTATTAGAACTCTTTTCATGATTTGAGTTTAGATTAAGGCTCTCTCAATACAATCCAGAAACTTCTTTTTTTCTAAATCCCAATTGTATTTTGAAGTTCCATATTCCCATGATGATTTTCTTGCTTCTTCAAGTTCATTTCTATTTTCATACCAATATCCAATAATTGTAACAAGTGTTTTTATATCATGAGGCTTATAAGATTTTATGGTATTTGAAGCAACTTTGGTTATATCTTCCTGTCCTTTAGTATTGGTTGCAATTATTGCATTTCCGGCAAGGAAATAAGTGAATATTTTATTAGACAAAGCAATCGAATTGTTGAAATCTCTTCCCGGTTCAAGTGCTAAACCTATATCAAAATTTGATGCAAATTTAATAATCTCGTTTGGTTCAATGGGTGAATGAAAAATTAATTTAATTGGACTTAAGTTATTATTTTTACAAAGTTCCAATAGACTTTTTTTATACTCATCACTACAATTACCTAACAAATGAAACTCAATGTCTGGTTTGTTCAAAACACCTAAAGCTTCAACTATATCTTCCAAACCCCTGCCCTGCCCTATTGTTTGTGAAAACCAAAATAGCTTCAATGGTTGATTCTTTTGGTGTTCCCTAAATTTTGGTGGTCTTAATGATAAAGGAAATACATTTAATATCGTTTCAGGAGTATCTAATTTATACTTTTTGGAATACTCCTGCGAAATCCTGTATGAGGCAGTAGTTATATAGTCGCACTTATTTAAATACATGCCCTCAAAATCTTCAGCCAACTTATTATCAACAGAATAAACATCATTTTCGAAACCCATGCCCGAATGAAAATCTTCAGCATCAAAACCAGCTTTGCCTTTATTAAACCTTGCTGCTTCTACAACAGCAGGTAAAGCTCCAAGATTATGTCCTATGTAAAGATCAGCTTTGAATTTTCTGGCTGCACTAATTAAATCAGGAGTAGTTCTACTTAATGCTTTTTCTCTCAAAAATTTAATATTTCTTATATATGCTTCTCTTACCAATCGGAAACGAAATCTGGAATAGCTGTATTTTATTGACGGAGGCACGCCGCCTATGTATCGGCAGGCCCACTTTGCGTTCTTTAGTATCTCTTTATCAAATTCATAAGCCCAATCCGACCAATACGAACATAGTGCTGTAACTTCATAACCTTCTTCAGATAAGGCATCTGCTTCTTTAACTAATCTTGGATTTGTGGAAGGTTGGCCGGTTGAAATTAAACATATTTTTGGCATTCAGTTTTGAAGAAAAACTTTAAGAGTATGCAAATATATGCATTTTTGAAAGTTTATTAAATTCATCTTTATAAGGAACAAGTTTTTCATTATCCAGAAAAAATATTTTGTAGCCATGATTTTCAAGCTCATTTATTACATCAGAATTAAACTTTATGACATCATTTTCATAATAAAACCCATGAACTTCAACTATAAGGGCTTTAACTTTTTTTTCAGATAAAAGGTTTTTCATGCCTTTCAAAACTTTTAATTCTGCCCCTTCTACGTCAATTTTTACAACATCGGGGTTAATTTGTTCAGCAAGACAGAATGAATCCAGACTCACAGCTTGCACTTCATAACCATCTGATATTTCATTATTATCTATTCTTGAAATACCGGGGTTCTTTAGTGATTGACTTGGTTTAAAACTTACAGTTCCATCAATATCATAAACTGCTTTATCAACTAGATTTATTCTTGATTTCAGTTCATGATTCATATTTAAATTAAAATTAAATTCTTCATAATTTTTTTTATCCGGTTCAAATGAAAAAATCTTTATTGAATTATTACTATTAGAAACAGCAAGTGAAATCCAACCATAATTAGCACCTACATCTAAAAATACTTTATATTTTTTACAAATTTCTAAAAGTTTATCAATAACATTGTTTTCATAATCATCAAAAAAATAAAGATAGAATCCAAGATTATCTCCAGGATTGACATTTATTTTTGTGCCAAAGTAATCAAATATTTCTTTCCCATTAAATAGGGAATATGCTAAATTGTTATACTTAGAATAAGGCAATTTATGGAGTTTGTTATGTAAATATGTGCTGTGATTAGAAAGAAATCGAACAATTCTCCTAAGAATTAGATTAATTTTAAGTATTATAATTCAAATCCTTTTAATCAATTTTTTCAACCATTTTAAAGTATAATTGCTCATAATCACTGACAATTTTATTTATGCTAAATCTATTCTCAGCAACTTTTCTGCAATATGATCTATCGATGTTTTTCAAATTCAGTATAGATTGAATCATTTCTTCTTCAGTATCACAAACAAAACCTGTTTTGCCATGTTCTATACCCTCAGGAACTCCTCCCATTCTAAAAGATATAACTGGAGTACCACAAAGCATTGCTTCAGGGAGTACAATAGGGAATGGTTCCAACCATTCTATAGGCAATAAAAGTGCTGCTGCGTTTCCAAGCAATTCAACTTTTTGATTATCATCAACCATTCCAATGTAATTAATCAGATCACCATCTATATGTGGTTGTATTTCATTTTCAAAATACTCAATTTCTTGAGTTAATTTTGAAAGATTACCGGCAATTATTAATCTACGGTTAAGTTTTTTAGCAACTGAAATTGCAGTATGAGCACCTTTACATCTCTCCAATCTACCTAAAAAAACCAATGGCGCATTATCTGAATCTATATCTTCTTTTAATTGGTAATGGTTTTCTGGTGCACAATTATAAATAACAGACCAATCACCTCCTCCAACTAAACCTGTATTTTTAATAGCTTCACTTACTGCTGTGAAATGAATATTTTTTGAACCAAACATTTGTATTTTTTTAATATTAGCTGGGTTTATTTTCCGCATGTAAGTCTGAATTTTAGGAATATTTAAATTAGTAATACCAACAAGGTAAAAGAGACGGCCAAAATTATGTACAACATCAAATTTTGAATAATACTTATAGTGTCTATATTGAATTTTAAGAATGTTTTTGATGTTACTAAATGTATTCCACTCACCTTCTTTACCAAAAGGTTTAAATTCACATTTCACATTTGAATTTGGAGAAGCCCAAAGAGTTACTTTGTGTCCTCTGTTAAGTAAAGAATCAATTAAGTCTGCAACTACTCGTTCAATTCCACCATAATATTTTGGTGGAACTTCTATTAATGGATCCATGATTATTAATATATGAAGTTTCTTTAACATGATTTTTTATTATTAGTTCAAACTAATACCTACTATTTTAAAATAAGTATAAGTTTTTGAATTTTTGGTAAGTTATTAAAATACGTTTTGTTATTTTCCAACCTATTATATTTGTCATATTTTGAATTAGTGGTCTTTCATCTATTTTTAAATTTGAACCGCCAAGAGAATTTATTTCTTTTTCAGCTTCAAGCAATATTTCAGGATGATCAGGATAGATTTGATAAAGAAAAAATTGCCACATATTTGCACATGCTAATTTGGTTCTGTCGCTACATTCTCGATCCAAAATCATTTTTTCGCAAAATTCACAAACTTTAAAATAGGATTTGACCGCTTTTATATCTTTATTACTACTTAAACTGGGATTACCTGATCTGTAGTAAGCTTTTGCATTTTCGCAAAATATTATTTTATTTGAATTTAATAATTGCCTTACAAAAAATTCAGTATCATCATTCAGACTTAGTTTCTCATTCCATAAGCCAGACGATTCTATTACTCTTCTTGGAATTAACCATGAAAGAGGGGGCATTGTGGCTTTGCCGTTAAATTGATCCAATATCCATTCAACCGGTTTTTCATAATCTTTATGGTCATTAAATACTTTAAAATCTGCAGTATTAATATCATCTTTATAGAACCTTGCCCATGAACATGTTGCTATGCAATCATGTGATTCACCCATTAATCTTTGTAACTGTATATCAATTTTATCAATATCTAAAATATCATCTGCATCCAAAAATTGTATATAATCACCTTTTGATTCATTATATGCCAGATTTCTGGCTGCACTGGCACCCTTATTTTCCTGAGTTAAAACTTTAACTTCTGGGGATTTAAAGCTGTTTATAATATCAAGGCTATTATCAGTTGAGCCATCGTCTACAAATATAACTTCAATATTGCCCCAGGTCTGATTAATTACGGATTCACAAGTATCAACAACCCATTTTTCAGCATTATAGACTGGAATTAATATAGAGACTAAAGGATTCATTCAGTTGTTTTTCCTAAGTTTTGGTTTTAATAATCTTATTGAATATTCTCTTATTCTCAAAGCAAGATAAGGATCGATTTTGGATATAAACCTGAAACTTTTACTTCCATATAAATCTTTCTTTTTATCCAGTTTAAGTGCAAGATTCATTGCTTTATCTGCTGTTTCCCAGTCCAAAAATGAAGCAAGAACTCCAGCATTTTTTCTAAGCTCTTTTGATATTTCAGAGAAATATTTTGGTTCAACTGCTTCCGCTGTTTTTTTTAAAACATGGTAGTGGGCAACAGCACATTTGAGTTGATTATCGGAAGACATCGAATTACTCAATTTATAATTAATGATTGTTACTGTATTATCAGCATCAAATGAAATCCCCGACCTTGCCAGGCGATGATGAAAGGCTTCATCTTCATTATATAAAACATTTGGATCGAGATCATATCCGCCAACTTCTAAAAAATTTTTTTTATTATAAATACCACATATTGAAACAATCTTATTATCAATTACATACCCGATCGAATCCTTTTTTAATTCATCCGAATCATAATGTTTTATAGATAATAATTTGCCAGTCTCATAATCTTTATATTCATAGGAAAAAACAACAACATCTGGACAATCAGGCTTATTTATCCATCTTTGAGCGGTTTCAACAAAATGAGGATAAAGATCATCATCAGCATCATGAAAATGAAGCCAGTCTGATTTGGATATATTTGCGAGTTGGTTTTTACCGTGGGAACATCCTCTGTTAATATCTCCATTAACAACTTCAGCCCCTAAATCTTTTGCTACTGTTTCAGTATTGTCTGTACTGCAATCGTTGTAAACAAGAATTTCATCAAAAGGAACAGTTTGGTTATTTGCTGAAGTTAGTAGGCGGAGCAAATATTTTTCTGCATTATATGCAGGAATACATAGTGCAATTGTGTTACTCATTATTTTTGAATTTATTAATTGTTCTTTTTATTCCGTAACCGGCTAATTTTTTAAGCGGAAGATTATCAAGCAGTGAATCAAAACCATCCTGTCCATATTCGGGACTAAGGAATCTGATTATCCAGTCATTAACTTTTTTATTTTCTTTACCTTTTGAAATTAAATATTTATATCTATCAATCTTTTTCCTGACTATTGTATTTGGATCAAGCTCTTTTGAAATTGTCTCTCTTGCATTATCACCAATCTTTTTTATTTCAGATTGATCCATTCCCTCAAGTTTTAAAATAAGCTCTGCAAGCTTTTCAGGATCATTATCACTATATGTAAAACCATTAACTCCATTTTCTATCAGACCTGATGCTCCTGCACCTTCAGAACATATAACAGGCTTCCCACTTGCCATAAACTCAATACATGTAAAATTAAACATATCCCATGTTGATGGCACTATTCCATATCTCGAATTTCTTTGATATTCCAAAACTTTTTCATAAGGAAGTATCCCAGGTTTATTAACCTTGTTTTTCCAGACATTGGAATATTTCTCTTCTAAATATGAAGACATACTAATTTTGTTTTCCAGATAATTAGTATCTCTTCCAATCCAGTTTATTTCAGGGGCTTTATCCCCAAGTTTTTCAAGTGCTTCACATAAGATTGAAGGCCCCTTCCAGTATTGAATACGTCCGACTACCAAAGGTTTTCCATTAAATTCGTTTTTAGTTTCCTTGAATTCATCTAAAGAAAACGCCGGGGGAATATATTTTATAGTATTATCAAGACTTCCATTCCAGAAAGATAAATTCGATTTGCTATGAGTATGCAGTTCATCAACATATTTCAACGTGTTTACTTCGATCATTCTTATCAAGTCTGACTGTAAAGCTTGTCCTATAACAGGGTCAAAATAATCTATCTGCCCAATACTTCCATGTAGAGTTGTTGCTAAAGGAATTTCAGATTCCGAAATTGCCCAGGGAATATAATTAAGTCCCCAGTCTGTTGTTTCAACTATATCAAAACCTTTCCCATAACCAGCTTGTTCATACATAGCCCAGGCAGATGCAAAATGTTTTCTGAGTTCAGGGAATATCTCAAACTTTGTAAATAATTCATGGTATTTCTCAAATAAATTTTGTTTTAGATACTCAATTGAGACATTTCCCTTTACTTGTCCATTCTCACCAATAGTAAATGCACTACCAACAACTACTTTGATGCTATCAACATTTGCTGATAAAGCATTTATATAATTATCATAAAATGTTGCAATTCCCCCACCTGCAGGAACATATTCAGGTAAAATAAATAATATTTTCAAGGTATAAAATTATAACTATTAGTTTTTAAAAGCTGCTTCAATATCAGACTGAAATTGGTTGTGAATATTATTGGGATTAAATAATGATTTAGCCAATCTAACTGAATCTTTTGACATATCTTCCCATTCAGTTTTTTTAGTTAAACTTTCAAATAGTTTTTCCATTTCTTTATAGTTTTTATTAGTAAGATGTGCTTTCCAGGAATTTTCTTTAGCCCAAACACCTAAAGAAGTATCATCCCTGGAAATGATAATAATTGGGAAACCTAAATGTGAATACTCAATCAATTTACTTGGAAAACTTGTGTTTAACCAAGGTTCATTATCTAAATTTAATGGGTGTATAACAAGTATTAAACTAGCATTATTATATAAATAATTCAGACTATCTTCATTACTATTAAAATAATTGTTATGCTTAACATTGTCTTGAAGATCAATTAATCTTTTTAGGCTCTCAGAAGTAATATTGGTGATTATTTCGAGCGTTCCATTAACCCTTTTCAGGGCATTCGAAACGTCTTCCAAATGTTTTACTTGTGATTCGTAGACATATCCTGAATAAATAATTTTTGGATTAACAGAGAAAGAATCATTCCAACTTTTGAATTGACCAATACCTCCATGTGGAATTGGGTAAAGAATTTTTATATTTTTTTCATTGTTATCATCTTTATAAATTTGCTTTAAATTTTCTGATACTGTCCAAACAACTTTTGAACTATTTAATATTTTGATTATAAAATTTTTAGATTGATCTATATTTTTTTCTCTTTTTTCATATAATTCCATTTGATCAAACAAAAAAGTAAATAAAGGTTTTTTGTGAATATATGAAAGAAAATTGGCAAACAACGGATATAAAATATTATTTGATGGAATTGATGTGAGAATACATGTTTTTTTATTAATTTTTAGTTTATTTCGACAATGCAAATAAAAACAAAACAACCTCATTTTTAATAGCATTTTATTACTTTTTCTATAGGGAGGCCACCACCATTTTCTGAAAGGCAATTTTATTATATTCCAACTATTTTCAAGCTCTATATCATTAAATGAATAATCGGGAGCAATAATCGAAATATCCCATCCGTTATTACTTAATCTGCTTAAATGTCTTTTTAGAACAATAAATATCCCAATTCCATCCGAAGGAGGATGACACCATACTAAAATTAGATGTTTTTCGTTAACCATATAATTTTTAAATATTTTATAAAGGTATGGCTATATCAATAAATTTGTTGATAATGTAGTCAAGCTGAGATTTTGATAGATTTTGATGATTTGGCAGATAAATTCCATGATCATGAATAATATCAGCATTTTTCAATCTTTCTTCTCCATATTCTTTGATCCAAAATGGTTGTCTTCCTATATTTCCTGCAACTAAAGGGCGAGATTCAATGCCTGTATTCCGTAATTTTTGATAAACTTCCAATCTATTCTTAATGAGTGTTGAAAATGCTAGACATGAAAGATTAGTGTAATCGCTTTTTTGCACCCAGAAATCTGACCCTAATTTTTCAACATAATATTCAAAATTTGATTGCCTGTTCTTAACAACTTCATTCAATATTTTTAATTGTGATAAACCTAAGAACGAATTGATTTCTGTTGGTCTAAAATTAAAACCTGGAAAATAAAAAGAATAAAATCTCATAAATTCATCAACATTAAACTCATTTTCCCAAGACTTCATTGTTTGAGGACTAATATCTCGTGACCATCCATGTGACCTTAAGGAAAGGAGAATTTCATACAAGCTTTTATCATTTACTGAAACTACACCCCCTTCAATGGTTGATATCTGATGGCTATAATAAAGAGAAAAACTTGATGCCAGTCCAAAAGTTCCTACACTTTTATTTTTATATCTTGAACCTAAAGACTCGCATGAGTCTTCCAAAAGTGTGATTGAATATTTGTTACTAATACTTACTATCTCATCAAGATCTACAGGGTGACCCAAAACGTGTACTAAAATTGCAATAGAATTTGGATTATCTTTGCAAAGAGTTTCAAAATGGTTTAAATCAAACCCAAGATTTTCCATATTACAATCACAAAGTTTAATATCAAAACCCAATTGCATAGCAGGTGCAATTGTTGTAGACCAGGAAATAGCTGGAGCAATAACACATTTTTTTACTTTGCTTTTGGAATAAAGTATTGAATATAGCATTAATAAGTTGGCTGATGAACCACTATTAACAAAAACAGAATACTTATTTCCTATAAACTCAGAAAATTTTGATTCAAATTCAGAAGTTAGTTCTCCTTTTGTAAGTCTATCCGAATTAACTATCCACTCGGAAAGTTCATACAATTCTCTCTTTGTAATTGTTTCTTCACAAAGCCTTATTTTGTAATTTTGCATTTTAATATCATGAAATTATTATTTTTAATATTCTTTTGAATTTATGAGTCAAATGTTTTTTTAATTTTAGATATTTATAGATCTTTTGATGTATTTGAAACATTTGAGATATTTTTATCATCAAATAGTATTTTTTAACATCTTCATATGAATCTATAATCTTCTTTTTAGTATTAATATTTTTAAATGAATTTATAGTAATGGAGTCATCATGGGCATCAAAATGTGAAAGAGTTTTATTTATAAATCCAAATTTCTTATATTTAAGTAAAGGCATTAAGAACATAAGCAAATCAGGTCCAACTCCATGATAATAATTTTTTTGTAGTGGCAATTGCCCAATGTTCAATGCACTGATAATGTCTTTTTTATGAAATAAAGCACAACCTGGGCTTGTTGTAAGCTCAGAATTCAGTAAATGCTTTTCAATTATACGAGTTAAATAAATTCCCGATTGAAGGAAATCAAGATAAAAATTATCAATTGTTCCATTTTCATGATGTACAGAGATTGCAGTAATGGCAAAGGCACATTCATGATTCATTACACTAAGAGTCTCTTCAATAAAAGTTGGGGATATCCAATCATCATCAAAGTTAATATGAATGAGATCATGTTTTGCATTTATTACTCCATCTAACCAGCAAAAAAACGGTCCATGGTCTACTTCTCTTCTTATATATTTGATTTTGTTTCCGTAAGTCTTAATAAATTCAGGAGTTTCATCCGTACTTCCATGATCACATACGATTACTTCACATTCAACCGTTTGTGATAATGCCGAATCAACAGCTCTTTTTAACATTTTAGCTCTATTGAAAGTTGGAATTACAATAGAAACATTTTGAGAATTATTCATTGTTTTTTAGAAAATTATCCAGAATAGAGGTATCAGCAATAAGGCTACTAAACTCAGAATCATTTGTATCAGCAATTTTAAGGTCATAGGCAGGAATTGTTTTTACAAAATCTTCTATTGAAGTTCCAATACCACTACCTATATTGATAGTTCCAATGAATTTTTTTTCATATAATTTATAGATAATATCAACGACTTCTTCAGCATTAATCATATCTCTTATATTGTTTTTTCCTCTTAGATCTAACTCTTCATTCTTATCATGTTTGATTAATCGTTCCATGATTGAAGGATAAAGAAAAGGCTTTTTTTGATATTTATGATAAAAGCTAAAAATTCTTCCGATACAAAAATTGATATTCGAAATTTTTTCATAATATTTAAGAAGATTCTCGGCTAAAAGCTTTGTTTCAGCATATAAATTATGTGGTTTTAATAGATCACTCTCTTTTAATGGCCGATCAGAACTATCATAAACATGTGAAGTACTTGAATAAAAAAACCATAAATTGTTTTTTTTAGAATATAATTCTTTTAAAAGATTATGAGTGCCAATAAAGTTTACTTCTAATGCCTGAATTGGGTCTGAATTTACAATGTCTATAGGAACAATTGCTGCAAGGTGTATTACAGAATCTAATTCGGAATTTTTAATCCATGTACCAACATCTTTTTTTGAAGTAATATCTCCATCAAAGCAATTATATTCAATATTGTTTTTATTTAGTTTTTCAACAAACAATCTACCCAAAACACCTGATGAACCAGTAATACCAATGCTCATAATTATTTCTAATTAATATTTAAGACTTCCCAATTTAAATTTGGTTTTATATAACCTGTCCATTTCTCACTTCTTTTCAAAGTATTTGTTTCTAACCTATGAGCTGAAAATGTAATTAATGTGTCACTATAAAAAAGGACTTTAACAAAAGGGATATCTGCTGATAACGCGATTCCAAAATTTCCTTCATTGAGTAAACCACCCGGTATTGTACAAATACTTTTATACTCCCCTGGTTTCAATTTCAATTTTTCGTTCTTGCTATCTTCAAGATCATTAGTTTGAAATATTACAGAGCCCTCATTAGACATTAATCTAATATTTATTCTGGGTGGAGTGATTTGTTTTTTTATATTATAAATAACTTCTATGAAAAAATTGGAAGTTACATCGATCTCGGATGTAATATTCATTTCAGAATCATAAAGTCTTAAAATTTTTAGTTCAAATTCATCAGTATTTTTTATAAGACCAAGTTTCTGATTATCTATTTCAGCACCATAGACCTGTATAGAATTCAGGTACTCATTTATAACAGTTTGTGTATCATCAAACAGTTTGAATTCACCGTTATTCAGCCATACTGCAGAATTACATATTCTGGTTATAGAAGCCATATTGTGGCTAACAAACAAAATAGTCCTACCCTCTTTTGAAACATCGTCCATTTTTCCCAGACATTTTTTTTGAAAAGCTATATCACCTACAGCCAAAACTTCATCGACCAAGAGTATTTCAGGCTCTAAATGCGCTGCTACTGCAAAGGCAAGACGTACATACATTCCGGATGAATACCTTTTAACTGGAGTGTCCAAAAACTTTTCAATCTCTGCAAAATCAACAATCTCATCAAACTTTCTTTCAATTTCCTTTTTGCTCATACCAAGTATTGAACCATTAAGGAAGATATTTTCACGGCCGGTAAGTTCAGGATGAAATCCCGTGCCAACTTCAAGAAGTGACCCTACCCTGCCATTTAATGTTACTGTTCCTGTAGTTGGAGCTGTAATCCTGGAAAGTATTTTTAATAATGTGCTTTTCCCTGCACCATTTCTTCCAATTACTCCTACAATTTCTCCATGTTTTACTTCAAAATTAATATCTTTTAGTGCCCAGATCGTATTTTCTTGATTAACTTCCCCCGACTTACCATTTTTAGAAAATAGTCTGAATGGAAATTTAAAAGCGTCGGTTATAGCATCTCTGAGATCGTAGAATTGATCTAATTCTCCAATTTGATAGCTCTTACCGAGATTTTCGACTTTTATTGCGGGCATGGTTTAGGTGTTGGGTTTTAGGTATTAGGGGTTAGATAAAAAGAAATTAGACACTCTTATTTAAACTCCTAATTAACCCATTTAACATTTTTCCTACTTCATCATAATTGTTTATCATTTCTTCGTACAATTCATCAGAAATAAAATTTAAATCTTTACTTAACAATAATAAATATTTTACTTCTTCTGCAGAACTTCTAGCTATAATCAAAAATTTTATATAATCCTTTTTACTTCTTCTTCCCTTGCCTTCAGCAATATTAGTTGGTATTAATGAAGACGCTCTACATATTTGATCAATAAGTCTATACTTTTCATCATCAGGAAAACTGTTGGTAATTTTATAAATTTCTAAAACTAATTCATGAGCTTTCTGTAAAACCTTTAAGTCTTTCCAGCTGTCTATTTTCTTCCTACTCACCTTTATTTCCTAACACCTAATCCCTAACCCCTACAACCTAAATAATATCCGCAAAGAAACTTTCTGTTTTCCTGAAATATCTAAGACCAGTGATGAAAATTATCACGTTAATCAGTATTGAGATTGATAAAAACAGATAATTAATCTCATCATATCCAAGTAAGACTGCACGGTGTATGTCAATCAGTGCTGCAAGTGGGTTTAGATATAAAATCCAAACAAATTTATCAGGTATAAAATCAACTGAATAGATTACTGGTGTTAGAAACATCAGCAGTTGAATGAAAAATGGAAGTACAAATTTAACATCCCTGAATTTTACATTCATTGATGAAAGCCAGAAAGAAATACCCGTGGTTACAAAGAAAGTCATTATTAGAACCAGAGGTAAAAAAATTATTTTAAAATCGGGATAAATTCCATAATAGACCATCATTAAAAATAAAATTGATAAGGCTATTATATAATCAACAACAGGTGCAAGAGAACTTGAAAGAGGAATTATTAATCTAGGAAAATACACTTTGCTTATGAGATTTGAACTACCGACCAGACTATTACTCGAACCTGAAAGTGCACTTGAAAAGTATGTCCATAAAAGCAATCCAGAATAAGAGAAAATTGGGTAAGGAAGGCCATCTGAATCCACTTTTGCAATATTTCCAAAAAAGATTGTAAAGACAATCATTTGAAATACAGGCTGAATTATTGCCCATCCTGCTCCGACAACAGTTTGTTTATACCTGACCTTTATATCACGCCAAACCAGAAAGAAAAGAAGCTCCCTGTAGCTCCAAAGCTCTTTAAAATCAATTTTCAGATAGCCCTTTGGAGGCTTAATTACAAGACTGTTATCAGACATTTAACTTTTTCACTGAAGCAAATTATTTATATTTTCTCTAAATTTTTCGTATCCAAAGTTTTCAATCACTTTATCTCTTAAATACCTTTTATGCTCTTTTGATTTTATTTCATCATTAAAAATAATATTAATGACAGCCTCTGCAATCTCATCCACATCATCAGGATTCACAAGAATTCCAAGCTCTCCATTCATCAAAGGATCAACAGAACCATCTTTGTTGCCAGCAATTACTGGCAGGCCAAAATAAAGTGCCTCAAGAAAAACAATTCCAAATCCCTCACCTTTTGATGGCAGAACAAAAGCATCTGAAGATCTGTAGTAATTCACAAGTTCCTGTTCTTTAACTTCTCCGGCAAAAACAACATTTTCTTCTACATCAAGGCTTACTACCAACTCTTTAACTCTTTGAAATTCTTTTTCATCAGATTTTCCAACTATTATATATTTTATGTTTTTATATTTTCGTTTAACTATTGGAAGTGATTTTATAACTTTGTCATAACCTTTATATTTTTCATCTGAACTTAATCTACAAACTGATAAAATTGCAAATGATTCTTCAGAAGGATCTGTTTTATGTTCAAACTCAAAATTCCCGACTGACTTGATGAAGAATGGATCAATCGTATTAAATACAATATTGATTTTTTCGGTATTAAAATTATGAATCTTAATCAATTTATCTTTAGTAAAATTACTTACAGAAAATATCCCATCAGCTTTTTTCAAGACAAAATTTTCAAGATTTCTCTTTTTGTTCCAAACTTCAATTCCGTGAGCGATAAAAAAATATTTTTTTCGTAATAAAAAACATAAAAAACCAATTGGATATAAATTAACGTGGCCAATAATAACAAAGTTTGAACTTGCAATAAGCTTTATAGACTGAAAAAAAAAATTTAATTTGTTGTTATTAAAACCCTGAAAACTATTTTCACAAATATATTTTTCTTCAGGTAAACCATCATGTAAGGATAAAGCTTTAAAATCAAAACCCTGTTTTCTTTTTTTAATGTCAGAAAGTGCATTTAAAAAAATCTTGTTAAACTTCTGAATACCACCAATTGAAGAAAAAGCAGTTAAAAATATAAAACCATACTTCATATTGCACTTTTTTGACTCAATACTACAAGGCTCCAAAATCTCGACCAATGTAAATTGCCGGATTTAAAATCCCGGATTGTTTTATCAACCATTGGATTCTTTATTTCTATTAAATCTGTAAACATATTTATATTTTTTCTTATCCATAACTGAAATGGAAATAGAAAACCCTGTTTTTTTCTGTTTAAAATTTTTTTTGGGATAAAATTTTCAAAAGTTTTTTGTAATAGATACTTGTTATTGTTAGCAAATTTAATCTTCGGATCAATAGAGTAGATATATCTAACAAGGTCCTGATCCAAAAATGGCACTCTTACTTCGACAGAGTTGCTCATACTCATAAAGTCGGTATCCCTGAGGAGCTGATTTTTCATATATATATCAGATTCCATTAAGCTTGTAGCGTTTCTTTTTTCTAAATTATCAGTATTCATCATTGGAATATCTTCCAGGCTTTCCAAAACTTCTCTTTGATCAATTTCAAGTAATTTTGAAATTGATTTTGCATTATGAATAGCCCTGAAAAGAAGGTAAAAATTATGTGGGCTTTTCATACTCAGATATGAAAGTTTTTTAATTTTATCATCACCCAGATAATCAAATACTGAAAAAATCTTTCTGAAACTTCTATTTACTTTATTCAGAATCCATATTTTATTTATTCTTTCAAACGACGGATATCCTCCAAAAAGCTCATCCCCACCCAAACCAGAAAGCACCGTCTTTAAACCGTCTTCATGAGCAAACTTTGAGATAAAATAGGAGTTAATACCATCAGTTGTAGGTTGATCCATTGCAGAAAATATATCTTCAATTGAGTTTAAAAAATCCTTTTCTCCAAGTTGATAGTAACTATGTTTGGATTGTATTTTGTTGTGGACAATCTCCTGATATTTTTTCTCCGAGAATTCGCTTTCATCAAATGTGATTGAAAGTGTATTAAGATCACTTCCCATAAATTTAGAAGACAAAAGTGATATTAAGCTTGAATCAATACCACCACTTAAAAATACTCCAATTGGAGCATCTGAAATCAAATGCCTTTTTACGGATTCTTCTATTAATCTTTCAATATTATAAGTTGCCTCTTCAAGATTATTTACAGTACTAGTAAAATTAAATTTGTCATACTGAATAATGTTGTAATCAAAACTTTTATTATTAAATACAAGATAACTACCCTTTGGAAGCATTAATACATTATCAAGAGTAGTGAAAGGCTCTGGAATAAAGCCAAAGGCAAGAAAGTATGTTTTCCACTTATTATTTTCCTTCCAGTCTTTTTTATAATGAGTAAAAGTTTTTGTTTCGGATGAGAAAATGAGCTGATTTTTGTCAAATGAATAATAAAGAGGCTTAATACCGGATTGATCCCTTACAAGGTAGGTTTCATTATTATTTTTATCATAAATACAAAATGAAAACATTCCTACAAATTTCTTAAAGGAATTAACTCCCCACTGGATATAGGCCTTCAAAATCACTTCTGTATCTGTATTCGAGTTAAATTCATGACCGAGATTAAGAAGTTGCTGTCTTAATTCAACATAGTTGTATATCTCTCCGTTAAATACTATTAAAATACTATCATTCTCATTGCTCATTGGCTGGCTTCCACTTTTGCTAAGATCAAGAATGGATAATCTTCTGTGTCCCAAAACAACTTTGTTATTTACATCTTGATGAATACCCCTGTCATCAGGACCACCATGAGCCAGTTCGTCAGTAAGGTAATTTATCAGATTTCTTGCAGAGTTATCCGATAAGCCACAATAATTAATAATTCCCAGGATTCTACACATATATATTTATTAAAAGTAAAAAACCAAGCGAAGAAAAAAAGCGGTTGTTATTTTTTTAGTATCAAAAAAATTCCGAACACTATAGCAAACATCCCAAACCATTGTAAAGACTGAATTTTTTCTTTTAGTAGGATGCTGGAAAAAATTGCCACCCATATATATGATGTGGCCAATACAGGATAAATAATTGAAAGATTTGCATATTTAAAGGCAGAGATCATAAAGTAAAACCCTATTCCATGTATCATTAAACCCACGATTAAATAATAATTAAGAAGCCAACTTGAAATTGTTGTCCCGACCTGATCCGAACCATGTTTAAAAAATATTTGACCTATTGCTGAAAATAATGCGGTCAGAAGCATAAATAAAATTGGTGTATATGATATTTTTAGCATTTAATACAGCTCCGCTAACTCACTTACATAAAGTGAAAATTTTTATAGTAGATCAACCTGATCAATACCTACTTCCACTAAAATTGAACGCTTAATTATATCAACAGAAAGGATTAGTTTATAGTGCCCTCTAAGCTCTATTATCTTTCCCTCAGTTCCCGCCAATAGGCCTTTAGTTACTTCAACTTCCCTTCCGCTAACATATTGCTTTGCAATTTCATACTTTAGACCACTTTCAAGAAGTTCTTTAATACCTTCAATCTGATATTCAGGCACGGGGGTTAATTCACCGTTTACGCCAAGAATTCTCACAATTCCTGGCACTTTTAGAACATCTGTTCTTTTTTCTGGCCTGATTTTTACAAATAAATAACCTGGAAATAATGGTAAATGAACTATCTTTTTCCTGTCTTTCCAATAACTTGTTTGCTGCCTAAGTGGCAAATAGGTTTCTATATCTCTATTTTCAATCTCTTTAGACACTTTTTTTTCGTGCCTGACCTGTGTATATACTGCAAACCAGTTTTCCATTAAACAGCTTTCTTTAAAGTGGTTCATCCATCCTTTTAGTGTCTAAAATATTATAGTTTATATCTTTTATTTTCCAATTGGTCTCATTCCATAAAAGATTCCACTTAATGCTGCCTGAAGAGGTTTTAACCTGATCATTACTAAGTTTTTTGAACACTATATTGAAATCACTGTCAATATAACCCTCTGAATTCTTAATTGAGGTTTTATTAACTTTCACATCGTATTTAATAATACTATTAGCATTAAAGTTTTTTGAATATCCCTCAATTGCCTTTGAAATAGGCATTCCGTTTTCCATTGCATTTACAAGAAAAAGAGATTTAATTCTATCGACATCCATGTCTTTATAAGCTGTTACATAATCAGAAATAAATCTAAAAAGAGTGCTATTGCTTGGTTCAACTTTTATTACCTTTGAAACTTGAGGTGGGCTTTGAATTACTTCTTTTACTAATGCATCTTTTTTATTTTCTTTAATAATATTTTTCGAGGCAGCAGAATTTTTAGCCTTTTTTACCTCTTGAGAGACTTTTTCAATTTTTAATTTTTCTGATTTTACTGTTGGAACAATATTTGTTTCCGAAGCAGTTTTCAGATCTTTCTTTGCTGCAATAATATTTTTAGTTGTATCTTCTGCAACTTTCTTTTCTACATCTTCAGCCGTTTCAAACTTATATTCAATTTCCTTTCCATCAGTTTTTACTATTTCTTTATTACCAGAAGGCTCATTTTCTATAGAATTATTATCAACAGCAATCTGGTTTGAATTTTTTGGGGATTTCACAATATTTTTCTTTTTAGGTTCTATATTTTCAATTTGTTCAAGTATTTTTGAATTTGCATCAACCAACTTGCTGTCTGCCAGAATTTCGTTTTTGTCTAAGTTAGTTGACTGAAAATTTGCAAGCTCAGTTCTTTGTTCTTTACTTGAAAAAACAAAATAAGCTGCAACTATAAACAAAACAGGGAGCATAACTAAAGCTGCTTTTTTTAATCCAGCAAATGAATTTGAATGTGATATTTCTACATTCACCGGCAAAAGTGGTAGCCTCTTGCTATCATACTCATCTTTTTGCTTATCATCTCTCAATACAGAGTAGGCTTCATTTATCTTACGGGAAGCATCGAGGCCAGCATCACCAACAAGATCAGGGTGGTTATCTTTCATCAACTTTGTCCAGTTTTTTCTAATTTCTTCTTTAGTTGCCGCTGATGAAACACCCATAATTTTATAATAATCTTTATCAGGAGGTTTGGGATAAAGGTAAGAAAAAAGTGAGTTTGCCTGCTCTCGTATATAGCTTTCACTTAATTTAAAATTACGAGCTGCATTTTGAACAATTTTACTGTTAAGCGAATTTTTATTGCCTATATCATTTAAAACTGAACAAAAGTAGACCCTGTCTTTTGAATAAACTGATACAAGGGAATTAATATCTTTGCTATTAATAAGATCAGCTATTATCGATTCATATTTACTTTGCTTTATATCAATCATTTTTTATCCAGCTTGTCTTAAAAAAACATCGTCAACAAGTATTTCACCTGAAATAAACTTATCAAACTTGTTGCTTTTTGCCCTTCTAAGATTAATTTTTAGGCTATTACAGTTTTCTGGGGTAGTAAATTTTTTAAAAAGGACTTTCTCATTATTTGTTCCGGTTAGATAATCCGTTTGCAGGTAAAGGTTTCCGCCATAACTGCATCTGAGCTCCCATCCCACACCGCTATTCGTAGTTATATCTTTAGTGGAAACAATAGATGAAAAAATATAATCGGTTTCAGGTTTTACCAAAACAGTCTGGCTAATATTACGATAATCACTGTTTTTATTTAAAAACTTTAATTTGAGTGACCTGTTTTCACTTAAAGGGTTTTGTGTTTCAAACTCAGTGATCGTTTCTGAATTCAAATCATAAGATTTATCAATTTTCCAGGCAAGCCCTTCATTAAGGATTTCATTTTCGAAACCACCATTCCAAACAATCATATCATTTTTACCATAAAGAGAAGACCATATTTCATTGGCAACTTTTGTATCTCCTTTGCTAACAAGAAAATCCATATATTCCAACTTGGTATCTTTATCAATCTCAATTTCATTACTCTTAAAGTAATTGTATATGATTTTTGAATTAGGAAGATCATACATTCTACTAAAAACGTATCTAAAGTAATTTTTATACGATCTCTCACTAATAATATTCTTTAATATTTCTTCTCTATTTTCTATCAGTTTTAAGGCAAGTTTGTATACATGCTCTCTTCTATTATCATCAATTTGAGTAATGGTTTTAAGACTATTATTAAAAAGCTCGATATCACCCAGTTTATATGCAATAAAAGATAGTTCCCAAAGCCTGTCTGCTGAAAATTTTGAAAATTTATTTGCCTGCAACAAAAGTTCAAAGGATAGATCTTTATTTCCTGTCTCATAAGCTGAATCCGAAAGCTTTATGAGAGCAAATACATTTAAAGGATTATATTTGATAGTATTCAGTAAGAACGAGTTAATTTCAGTTTCATCAGAGAGAAGCAAAATATCATTTCTATTTGCAAGTTGAAAGTATATATCGGGGTTTTTTGAATTATAGACAAGCGCAGACTTTAATATCTCAGACCTGTTACCATCTTTATAGAATGAAACAGATGAAAAAGGTCGATCTATTGTAATAATTTTAAATACAAGAAATAAACTAAGCCCGAGGAGGGCGCAAAACCTTATTTTCTTTCTGTTTATCATCTTCATTACTGTAATAATAATAATAATTGTAGCCGTATCTTCCCCTTCTTGATTCAAGGCGGTTAACAATTGTACCTACAATCTTTCCTCTAACTTTTCTGATCTCTTCAATACTGTTCCTGAGAATATTCTTTTGCGTAATACCCACACTTGTAACTATTAATACACCATCAACAAGGCGTGATACAAGCCTTGAATCAGCAAAACCTGTAATAGGTGCCCCATCCAGAATAATCTGGTCATAATCCTTCTCAAGAAGCTCAATAAGTTCCTTCATTTTCATTGAACCTACAAGTTCGGCAGGATTTGGTGGAATTGGGCCTGATGGTAAGAAATCCAGCCCTTCTATCTCTGTTTTAATAACAACATCTTCTACAGCCATCTCACCAACAAGATATGAACTGAGGCCATTGTTGTTAGCCGCATGCCCATTTCCATTTCCGTTATTAATGAAAAGTTTGTGCAACCTTGGTTTTCTGAGGTCAGAATCAATAATTATTACTTTGTTTCCGGATTGCACCATAGCAAGGGCTATATTAGTGGCTGAAGTTGTTTTACCTTCAAGTGGCTGTGTGCTGGTAACTAAAATAGATTTAGGGGGACTGTCGGGCGATGAATATAATAGTGAAGTTCTTACAACCCTGAAAGCTTCCGATATCTGGGATTTAGGGTCAGTATAAACTGCTTTTTCCACATTCAGAATGCTTTCTTCGTCAAAAGAAAGTGGTATCGAACCAAGAAAAGGCACTCGAAATTTGGTTTTAACTTCCTCTTCATCTTTAATAGTGTTATCAAAGTAGTTGAGTACAAAAGCAAGAAAACAACCAAGCATCAGTCCAAAGATAGTTGCCTGAAGAAGATTTTTTCTCATATTAGGCTGAAATGGTGATTTTGGCACTGCTGCATAGTCAACAACCTGAACATTTGTGATCTCATTTGCTGAGGTAACTTCTGTCTCTTTTAATCTTTGAAGTAAGCTATCATAAATTGATTTATTGGTTTCAACTTCCCTTTCAAGGATTTTATACTGAATTGCCTTATCATTTAGAGCAGTTGCTCTTTGATTTTGCTCTGTTGTCCTTTCTCTTAAAATTTGCTCTTTTTTTAATGACGATTCATAATCACTTTTTATACTTTTTGCCACACCGGAAACCCTATTTTTCATTTCAGCTTCCATTCTGCGGACTTTTGCACCAAGTTGCTTTAATTCAGGATAATTCGGACCAAAAACCACAGCAAGATTATCATACTCAGATTTGAGCTCAGAGTATTTTGATCTCACTTCAGCCATAGATTCGTCATTAATAACCTGTGGTAAATATTCAAAATTACCGGCTTCAACTTGATCGAAGAGTGCTTTTTTTGATAATCTTTCTGTTTCAGCTTCAGATAGAGCCTTGTTTAAGCCTTCTAGTTGCGTGTAAACAAGGTTTAGATTTTCATTAAGTGAGACAATACTTACTGATTTTGCAAAGCTTCCGAGAACTTCTTCAGTTTTCTCAAGATTAGCTTTTGCCTGGTCGAGCTGGCTTTCCAAAAACTCCCTTGCCTGTTGATTGGCATTACTTTTTCTGTCGATTATATATTTTATATATTCATCTATTACAATATTTGCAGACTTTGCTGCAAACTGAGGGTCGGCACTGGTGTAGGATACAGTGACAATGTCAGAGTCTTTGCTTTTAAATATATCTAGCCCAGAGGTAAAAGATGCTGCAAGATTGTTTCTTTGCTCATCAACAAATTTCTTATCTATAACTTCTTCTTTTTTCTTTATATTTTCTAGTTTCTTTCCAAAAAGTATTTCATTAACATTAGATTTTATAAAAGTTAAGAAACTCGAATGTTTTTCTTCTTCTTTCTTCTGCTTTGGCACTGCAAGCCCAAGTGAATCAACTACTCTTTTGGCAAAAGTCCTGCTTTTTATTAATTTGAATTGAGTCTCATAAAAGGCACTTGTATTCCAGGAGTTTGTACCAAAATCAACAACCCCATTAAATGAAACAATTTGTGGGGTACGTGGAGATATTTCCATGGTGGAAAAAGACTTATATAGTGGAGTTTGCATAATTGTGGAAACTCCGGTTGCAATTACAAATATTAAAAGGCAAGAGAGAATAACCCACTTTCTTCTGATCAGAATATCTAAATATTCTTTAAGGTTAATATCATCAAAAGATCCAGAATCATAATCCTGATAATATGGATCAAATTCGGTTGAAAGCTCTCTTGAAGATCTTGTAGCTAGATCAGTATTTCTATATTCTTTAAGTTTATTATCCATTTTTTATAAAAATTTAACGGGTGGGTTCCCTGTAACCAACACCAACAAGCCCAAATCCCAAACTCAGGTTGAGGCCTGTAAAAAACTTTTTGGTTCCATTTGTCTCAACAATCACAGCATCCCTGTCTTTAAGTACAATATCTTCTGCTTTTCCGTCCCTTATATCTTTTAAATTAGCCTGAATAATTTCCCTTTGCCCGTTACCAAGATATCTTATTATTTTTATATCATTAGGCTGTGCAAAACTAGCAAGACCACCCGACATTGCAACTGCCTGGCTTAGTGTTGTCCTACCCTGTTTTATAGGTACTGCACCAGTATTAGCTACAGCCCCTTCCAAAAAAATATTTCCGGATTTCGGGACAAAGATTATATCTCCAGGCTCAATTGGAATATTAAGCTCGGGGTTGTAATTAACTATAAGGCTATCCACATCTACAACAAAAGATTGCCTTTCTCCATTTTGTAGTATTCGTGTAATATATGCCGACCTTCCTGCATCAGCGGAAAGCCCCTCTGAAAGCGCAAGTGCTTCAAGAAGTGTTTGTCTGCCAAGAAGCTCGTAAGTGCCAGGAGAATTCACAGCTCCAATCACAGAGACCTGTTTACTTTTGTATTCTTCCACAAACACGCTTACATGCGGATCACGGATAAATCCTTTTTGCTTGTATAGGCTTTCAATCTTTATCTCTGTTTCCCTTGCAGTTAGGCCTGTAACATCGACGGCACCAACAAGGGGAAGAGTAACTTTTCCAGTAGAGCTCACACGAACTGAGTCAGATAACCTTTCAGCTTCAAATATTTTAACTTCCAAAAGGTCAGCAGGCCCAACAACATAATCTGCTGGAGATACAGGTGCTGAAACACCCTGTATAAGTATTTTCGAATTAAGGTCGTCTAGTTCCTGAGCGGATTCAATTTGCTCCTGTGTTCTAACTGGACTAGTGCCCGTGTTATTCCGGGATAAACAACCTATAAGTAAAAAAGCTACTATGTAAATTAAAATAAGTTTTTTCTTCATTTATTTCACACCCTAATTATACATCCCCAAAATAGAAAAACTTATTAAAATTCACTCATTGGCGGATCCGGTGGATCCGGTGGATCTGGTGGATCACTATCACTATCGTCGTCATCATCATCGTCATCATCACCATCAGGAGGATCTGGTGGATCACTATCGTCATCATCATCATCTGCAGGTGGTGGTGGCGGATTATCACTATCATCAAGTACAATTGGGAGCACAATAGCCGGGGTAATAATACCGGCCGCTAATATAAGTGGTGCAATTATTGAGGGGTTTGGAGGAATCCATGCTGCAATCAACACTTTTGGCGTATTAGCAAGCAAGACTGTATCAATTGATACAATCCTGAAAGTTGTGTTTGCGGGAAAGCTACCTTCAAGAGGAAGAAAATCCTTGCCAACAATTTTGCCCCACCATTTATCATTATTTAATTTCACTACTCCCCATGCACCATTTGAATCTTCAATTAACTTTACGTCCTGTCCCACTGCCAATAGCTCTTCCAAAACTTCATCTTTTTCCTGGACCAGTACAAGCACCTGGTTATTTTCTTCTTTTATCCCAACAACTGTAAATGTGGAACCCTGTGGCAATGAAGCATCAAGTTCTTTGGGCTGAAGGTTTAAATCAACCAAGACTGTATTAAATGATTGCCCGTCAACACTTATTTGACCAAAAGGTGTGATTGGTGTCAGGGCCACAGCATTTTTTCCAACCATATTAAGTTGCTGGCTGTTTGTTGATTCCACAGCCTGCAAGAGAAGGGTAGACCTTATACAAACTACAGTAAGTTCAGTATTTTCGGGAACCCGCTGGCTAAAATCAGGTTGAAGTGTTTCAGGATCAATCAGTGCAGTGTCCCAATTGTCATAACTTCTTTTATCTCCCGGGAAATCAAGGTCATCATCACTGTCTTCAGAATCAAAATCATCATCTTCAAGATCATCATCAAACTCAGAAAGGCCGTGAGGCGTGGTATCAGTCTGTGTTCTGATGGACATGCCCAAAAGATTTTTTTCATTTATTACCTGAGGGTAAAGGTTATCAGTCTCCCTTACAAAGAGATCAGAGTTTTCATCTCCCTTATTTATATTTGCACAAACAACTTTTACAGGTGTGCCTACCTCAAGTTCATTTTCCAAACCAAAAAGTGCAAAATCAACAGCTTTGGCACTTCCATCATAAGCTAATTCATTTTTTAAAATAGTAATCTCACCAGTATCATCAAGAACAGTTCTGGCAGTACCTTGCTCACCTATAATTTTCAGAAAATCCCTTAAACTTGGGGGAAGCTCATTTGCAGCATAAATCGACCCATTCTGAGCTTGCGAAGCTTCATTGTCAATACTTCCCTGGGCCACTTCATATTCAGCATTTGTAAGTATTACTGCCTGGCCTTCCTCTATTCTTGAAATACCTGTGGGAGTAAAAGTGTCCATCTCACCGGAATTTACTTCGACAATAGTGGAGTTATTCTTTTCTATTGATATTTTTCCTTCAGTTAAGCCCAGTTTTGTTGTAAGAATCCCAGGGGTGAAGACAGAACCATTTTCAGTTTTAAAGAGGAATTTTCTCCTCGCAGGATCAAGTTTAAAACTTAGGTTTCCCTTGGCAACAATGAATGTAAGATAATCTGTATCTTCAACAACTTTTAAACTTGTTCCTTTCCTGACAACAAGCGAGCCTCCAATAAATCTTAGAATTGAAGTCCTGTCAAAATGAATATCATCATCACTGATGAGAGGTAGAATATGTGCCCTGCTTACATCTTTTTCACTATATATTTTTCCAATCAGGTTTTTAGAAAAAGTTTCCTGGCTGAAAAAGAAAACTGATACCAACAAAATTGTTATAAAAACCCTGTATGTGTTTTTATTATTATACATTTATAGTTGGAGCCCCCATCCGATTAAATAATATTAATTATACTTACCGTTAAGTACAAAAGTCAATGTTAATTATACAACAAGCAAAACAAATTAGCGCATATTGACAATTTTTGAAGTAAGTTGACATTTTTTGTCTACCACTAATTAAAAATAGAATATTGAAATTTATAAAATAGCCAATCATAATGATTTAATTCAAACTTTTATTACAAGATGAAACTACAAACTATTCTAAAGTTATTAATATTTTTCTTTTTAACTTCTTTGATACTGCTCTCTCCATTATTAATTGGAAGCGTTGAGCCTTTTTCAAATATGTTACTGAGGCTACAGATTGCAATAATTTTCACAATCTGGCTTCTTTACAGTTATCTATACGAAAATTTTGGTAAAAATAGTTTAAAGTTTTATTTACTCCTGTTTTTTTTACTCCTCTGTTTATTTCAGATTACACCTCTGCCATCTTTTTTAGTAAAACTTTTATCACCAAGGGCAAATGAAATATGGAATTTTAACAGTTATATCTTTGAACAAACCGAGTGGATTAAAAGCAGTAGTTTTCAAACTATAAGCCTTGTCCCACATTACACAACAAACAAAATGTTGAGCATCCTGTGTTATATATTTCTAGGGTATGTAGTATCAAAAACAGTAAAAACAAAAAGAAGTATAATATTCCTTGTTTATTTGTTTGGGTTTATAGTGTTAATTGAATCAGCACTTGGTTCTTACCAATTTCTTACAGGAAACACTTCCTTTGATATTAATAAAAAATATGTTGCGACTGGCTCGTTTGTAAATAAAAACCACCTTGCTGGCTTTTTTGAGTTAACCATACCCGTGGTAATTTGTTATATTTTTTATCGAATATTTTATTTAAGAAATAGCAACAATTCTTTAGCTTCAACATCCATAAAAACATTAGAAATAGCTGCTTTATCAATTATAAGTGGGTTTTCCTTAATTGTATTTATCTTCACATTTTCAAGGTTGGGATATCTAAGCCTTATATGTTCAATAATAATCTGTTTTCTTATTTATGTGAGAACTTACGGCAAGCTCAACAAAAAAACTGTAATCCCGCTTTTGTTTATTGCTGCATTTTTGATCTTTGGTATCTACAAAAGCTTTGATATTTTTAGCGAAAGGGTTTCAATTAATAATATTGACGTCAAGGGAAGAGTGGTTGTTTTCAAAGATACGTTAAGGGCTATAAAGGATTTTCCGGTTTTTGGTTCAGGACTTGGCACTTTTAAAGAAATTTATCCCGCTTATAAAACCCTCGATGCTGCAGTGACTGTGAATTTTACACATAATGACTATTTGCAACTCACTCTTGAGACAGGAATTTTTGGAATTTGCGTACTTTTAGCCGCACTTTTTTTATTTTTTAAATCCACATTATCAAAATTAAAAATACTATACCAGAGCCATGATAAATTTTATTTTTTTGTTAAGCTCGGGTGCCTAACTGGAATTACAAGCATGTTGATTCATAGCTTAGGCGATTTTAATCTTCATATCCCATCAAATGCAGTTTATTTTTCTATACTCTTTGGAATAATTGCAAGTAAAGACGTTTCTTCAGAAAAAATAAAGGCTAAGAAAAAAAGAGTAAAGAAAAGGAAAATAAAGAACCCAACTAAAGAAGCAATAGCACTACCAGGAAACTAAAACAAAAATATTATGATAGTAATTATTGACATTCATTTTATTAGATGAACAATTAATCGAAATTATCTTGGAGGAAAAAATTGGAAAAAACACTATCTATTGTAAAACCTGATGGAGTAAGAAAAAATGTGATTGGCGAAGTATTAAGCAGATTTGAAAAAAAAGGTATGAAAATTTCTGCTATAAAAATGATCCATATGACCAAGAAACAGGCTGAAGGGTTTTATTATGTTCATAAGGAAAGGCCTTTTTTCTCTGATCTTACTGATTTTATGTCGAGCGGACCTTGTGTTGTAATGGCGCTAATAGGTGAAAATGCCATAAAAACAGTAAGGGAAACCATGGGGGCCACAAACCCCGAAGATGCAGCTGCGGGAACAATCAGAAAAGACTTTGCAGACAATGTAGAACAAAACATTGTTCATGGCTCTGATTCACCTGAATCCGCTGATTATGAAATAAGCTACTTTTTCAACCAACTGGAAATTAAGGAATAAATTCTGAGCAACAAAAGAATAAAAACAAAAGCCGGATGTCTTATAACCCTGGCTTTTATTTTTGTCTTACCAGCTTTTCTGATATTTTCTTTCAGAGAAGATATAACTTTAGCAATTGGAAAAAGCATTGTCGCTGAAGATGTAAAGCGGCCAACTGATGCCATTATAGTTTTGGGCGGTTCAATACCAGATAGAATGCTTGAAGCTGTTGATCTTTATAAAGAAGGAATTTCAGACCTTGTTCTTTTAACCAAACCTGTAAAACCTATTGGATACAAGAAGCTTGAGACTTTAGGTGCTGGTTATCCACAATATCATGAAACAAAGCTCCAAATAGCACTAAAACTTGGTGTAGACAAGGAAGATATTGTAATTCTTAATGAAAGGGTCTCAAACACTTACAGTGAAGCAGCTGTGGCAAAAGAGTTTATGCATGAAAATAATTTACAATCACTTTCTGTTGTTACTTCAAAGCTTCATTCAAAAAGGGCTTCAATGATATTTAATGATGTTCTAAAAGACGGGTTTGAAATCTATATGAGGCCATCAAGATATGATCCTTATGATCCTTATGATCCACAAATAGTTAGAATGTATACAAAGGGAATTTTTTATGAGTATCAAAAAATTATTTTTTATAAACTTATAAAACTTTTTTCAAAAGATTATCCAAAACTTCGTTAGTGCTACTTTCAACAATGTTTATATTAAAACTGCTTTCTATGTAGTGTTTAATTCTCTCACAACAATAATCATGATCAATTTTTGTTGCAAGCTCATTTTTTACAGATGTCATTTCAAGCCCAGAATAACCACATGGATTAATATAACGATAGTAAGAAAGTTCATTATCAATATTAAGCGAAAAACCATGCTTTGTAATATGCCTTTTGATATTCAGGCCCACAGATGCAATTTTTTTATCGAAGACCCATACACCAGGTTTTTTTTCCAAAGATTGAGGGACCATTCCCAATTCAATTAAAAAAGCCTTAATCACTTCTTCAATTCTTGCCACAAACTGCTTTACCCCAAGATTTAACTCTTTGAGATTAAATATTGGGTAGCAAACAAGTTGCCCGGGGCCATGATAGGTTATATCCCCTCCCCTGTCTGATTCAAAAACTTTAATATCAAGTTTTTTACATTCATCATCTTTAATAAGAAGGTTGTTTTTCTTTCCATTCTTGCCATGGGTAAAAATGTGCTGTTTATAATTAACAAACAGTAAATACATGCAGCTTGCCTCTTTAAAGACAAGTTTTCTTTGAAGATATTCTTGAATTGAAAGTGATTCCCTGTAAGTTATTCCATCAAGTTTTAAAAGTAATGTTTTAACCATAAATAGTGCCTTTTATGAACTATAAACCTGTAATAATTGCTGTCAGCAATCAAAATCTGCTAATTGAAAACTTCATATCAGAATTAAAATCCAATATCGAAAAAGATGAATCAAAAATTTTATTCTCAACTTACTATTTTGACGATATGGATATGAGTGAAATAGTAACTAATGCCAAAACTGCTTCAATGTTTCACAAAAACAAACTTATTCATGTAAAGAATATCGACCCTAAAAAGACTGCTCCGCTTCTCGATGAACTTACGGACAAGCCACAGGATTTTTGTAAAATTGTTCTTTCAACAGATAAAATTTCAAAAGAGTTTTCAAAATTCAAAGATAAAATTTCAGTTGTTAGCCTTGATTCTCAATCAAGTTTTGATTCAATGGTAAAGGAAGAAGCCGGGAAATTGAATCTGGAACCATCCTCAAAAGCAATAAAAACCATTATCTCACTTCTAGGTGAGAATCTAAATGTGATTAGAAATGAACTTGAAAAAATAGCTGCTTCAAATATCGGTCAAAAAATATCTGAAAAAAATATTAAAGAATTTATTGAGAAGCAAAATTATGATAATAGCTACTCACTTCTTAGCGCAGTAGCGGCAAGGGATATAAAAGCCTCTATCAAAATTCTTTGCGAACTTGAAAAGAAAAAAGAAGATCCAATTGGAATACTTTCCCTTTTAAGCTGGAGGGTAAGACAAATCTTTAAAGCACTTGAATTAGCAAGAGATAAAAAAAGTAATGAAGAAATAGCAAAGTCACTTAAAACGAGTAAAGGAGCTGTTTACTATATCCTTAAAGACTGCAGGAATTTTAAAATCTCCGAGCTTAAAAAAATACTGGAATCTATAAGTGAGATTGATTTAAAGCTTAAAAGTTCAGTTGAAGATAACTACATACTTCTAGGAAAATTGGTTACTAAAATCTGTAAAAACTAATTCTGGTTTGCTGCGCTGCTTAAGTCACTTACATTTTTGGAATACCTTGAAATCTTCCTTGAAGCGTTGCGTTTATGAATAACACCTTTTGTTGCAGCCCTGTCAATTGAAGATATAAGATCTCTCAATAAATGCTTTGATTTTTCAACATCTTTTTCTTCAAGAGAATTTTGAAAAGTCTTTATTTTTCCCCTAAGAGTTGAAATAACATATTTATTTCTATCCCTCTTCTTAAGGCTTTGACGATGTTTTTTAATTGCAGATTTTGTTCTTAATGCCATAATTACTCCCGAATACTTTGTGAAGCACTACAATTTACATCCTTAGAAATAGTTGTCAATACCATTTAATTAAGCATGATTATCCACAAACTACACAGATGGAAAGTCATTTAAAAATAATAACAGCTCTATGCAATTTTGAATTTCAAAAAGAGGAACTTAAAAAACTACTTTTTGAAATTAAAAATGATATTGAGTGGCAAAAAATAATTAATGTATCTATTGAGCACTCAGTTTTACCGTCAGTATACGAAAATCTTGAGAAAAACTACAAAAACCTTTTACCTAAAAAACATTTCTTAAAGATAAAAGAGCTGAATCAACAAATTAGCCTTAGCAATATAAACAAGGCAAAACAACTTATTAATGTATCACAAGTTTTAACTAATAAGGGCGTCGACATTATTTCTTTTAAGGGCCCATTACTATCTGCTTTGTTTTATGGAAACATCACGAAAAGACAGTATAGGGATATTGATATTATTATTGACAAAAAAGACTTTCTAAAAACAAAAGAAGCTTTAATTAATCTTGGTTATCACCCTCAATTTAATTTAAAAAATTCGTATGAAAAAATTTACTTAAAAGCATGGAATTATCTTAATTTTTACTCCAACGAAGGTTTTAACTCTCTTGACCTTCACTGGAGATCAGCAAACAGCAATTTTTCTTTTTCTATGGAATTTGATGGCCTTAGTGAAAATGCTGTAGAAGTGAAAATATTTAAAAACAGAATTAAAACTTTTAGCCCTGAGATCAACCTTATATATCTTTGCCAACATGGTTGTAAGCATGGTTGGGAAAAATTAGTATGGGTTTTAGATATTCATAAATTAATTGAGAATTCAGATGGAATTAACTGGGGCCTCGTTTTGGATTACTCCAAAAATTCTGGAAGTTTAAAAATGTTAAAAGCCGGTATTCTTATATCAAATATATTATTCAATACAAAACTTCCAAAAGATATTCAGGAAAAAATAAGTTTAAATAAAGATACTAATGATCTTATTTCGAAAAAAGTGGATAACTTGCTTTTAGAAAACTCTGCTCAGAAAACTTTTTTTCATTTATCATCTAAAGACCTTTTTTATATTAAAACAATGAGCTCCTTTCAAGATAAGCTTTTACATATAATTTCATTTTTTAAACCGACTCCACTTGAATGGAAGTTAGGTATTCCAACCTCTTTTTATTTTATTTATTATTTTTATAGGCCAATCAGGATTCTAAAGAGAAAACTTCTAAAAAAATAATCAACATGTGATATATTGCTAAAAAAGCGAGGAGAAAAACTAATGAAATTTTTTATAGATTCCGCAAATATTGATGAGATAAAAGAGGCTGCTTCCTTTGGGATTATAGACGGTGTTACCACAAACCCCTCTCTTGTATCAAAAGAAGGAAGCCAAAAAGATTTCACAGAACTTGTAAAAGAGATTTGTGATATTGTAGATGGCCCCGTGAGTGCAGAAGTAATAAGCACTGATTATAAAAAAATGCTAAAAGAAGCAAGGCAACTTGCAAAAGTACACGAGCATATAGTTGTAAAAATGCCGCTAACTGAAGATGGGATTAAAGCTACTGCTGCCGTTTCCAAAGAAGGAATTAAGGTTAATGTAACACTTGTTTTTTCGCCGTCTCAGGCGATTCTTGCTGCAAAAGCAGGGGCAGCTTATGTGAGCCCTTTTGTTGGAAGGCT
>JAJCZR010000051.1 GCA_029262295.1 Deltaproteobacteria bacterium
CATGAATATCCTTACAGTGTCTGCTCCGTATTTCTTTATCATGTCGTCCGGGTCTACTACATTGCCGACAGATTTAGACATCTTGGAGCCATCTTTTACAACCATTCCCTGAGTTAAAAGGTTTTTAAATGGCTCATCAAGAGTGGTAAGGCCTGTATCTCTTAGTGCCTTTGTGAAAAATCTTGAGTATAAAAGATGAAGGATAGCATGTTCAATTCCTCCAATATATTGATCCACCGGAAGCCAGTATTCTGCTTTCTCTCTATCAAACATCCCATTGAAATCAGGTGAGGTGTATCTGAAGAAGTACCAGGAAGATTCAAAGAAGGTGTCCATAGTGTCAGTTTCCCTTTTTGCTTTGCTGCCGCATTTAGGGCAATCGGTTTCAATAAAACTCTCTATTTTCGAAAGTGAAGGTATCTCTTTTTCGTTAATCTCAATGTCACGTGGAAGCTCTACTGGAAGGTCTTTCTCAGGAACAGGCACTTCACCGCATTTATCACAGTAGATTATAGGAATTGGTGATCCCCAATATCTTTGTCTCGATACTCCCCAGTCTCTTAGTCTATAGTTAACTTTCTTTGAACCTTTGGATTTGTTCTCGAGAAATTCGGCAATTTTATCAAAAGCTTCTTCTGATGATAGGCCGTCAAATTCTCCAG
The DNA here is from genome assembly GCA_029262295.1 of Deltaproteobacteria bacterium. Lineage (GTDB taxonomy): Bacteria > Desulfobacterota_D > UBA1144 > Nemesobacterales > Nemesobacteraceae > JAJCZR01. Next base: position 663 of record JAJCZR010000051.1, read on the forward strand.
AGTTCTTTAAAATACCCTTTTCAACATAAGCACTTTCTTCAATCCCCTGTTCACTACCATCTTTTGGAAAAATAACCTGAGTAATTGGAATATTATATTTTCTTGCAAATTCCCAGTCTCTTTGGTCATGCCCGGGCACAGACATTACTGCTCCTGTGCCGTAGCTCATTAAAACAAAGTTTGCCACCCAGACTGGCACTTTTTCACCACTTATTGGATGAACTGTATTAATCCCGAGTGAAATGCCTTTTTTCTCCATTGTTTCAAGTTCGGCTTCAGACACTGAAGATTTATTGCACTCATCTATGAAATCTTTAACTTCGGGGTTATTATTAGCTGCTTCAATTGCAAGAGGATGTTGAGGTGCAACTGCAAGATAAGTAACTCCCATAATTGTGTCGGGGCGGGTTGTATATATTTCTATGGATTCATCTTTCCCTTCAATATCAAACTCTGCTTCCACTCCCTCTGATCTTCCAATCCAGTTTCGCTGCATTGTTTTTACAGCTTCGGGCCAGCCATCAAGTTTCTCAAGGTCGGAAAGCAGTTGTTCTGAGTAATCACTTATCTTTAAAAACCACTGTGGTATCTCTTTTCTTTCAACCGTGGCACCGGAACGCCAGCCTTTTCCATCAATTACCTGCTCATTTGCAAGCACAGTCTGGTCAACAGGATCCCAGTTCACATATGAAACTTTTTTATAGACAAGTCCTTTCTCAAAGAGTTTGGTGAAAAACCACTGTTCCCATTTGTAATAATCTGGATCACATGTGGCTATTTCTCTCGACCAGTCGTAACTAAAGCCCAGCCTTTTAAGCTGCTTTTTCATCTGGTCTATATTGTCATAAGTCCAATCTGCGGGGTGAACCCCATTTTTAATAGCAGCATTTTCAGCAGGTAGTCCAAATGCATCCCAACCAATTGGGTGGAGCACATTAAGCCCTTTTGCACGTTTGTATCTCGCTACAACATCACCAATTGTGTAGTTGCGCACATGCCCCATATGTATTCTTCCCGAAGGGTAGGGGAACATTTCAAGGACGTAGTATTTTTCTTTGGAGCTGTTTTCATCAACTCTGTAAATTTGTTTTTCATCCCAGAGTTTTTGCCATTTTTCTTCTATCTCTTTTGGTGTGAATTCTTTATTCATTTTTTATCCGGATTCTCAGAAATAATAAAAGCTCTTATTGTAATTAAAGGCCGCAGCGCTTTCAAATATTCATTAATATAATGTAAGATTTTGGTGATGAGTAACAAACGCAGTGAAATTATCCATGATCTTAAAAACTATTTCGAATTTTGCAAAGAAATGGGCATTGAACAGATGCCTGTAAAGGAGAGCGAGTATAAAGTGGCAAAAGAAGCTGAAAAGAAACCGGATAAAAATGAAATTGGATTAAATGCGGGAAATGATCTATTTATAACCTCACTTCCCAAACAACCACTTCCTGAAATAAGGGATGATCTTGGTGAATGTACAAGATGCAAACTTCATGAAACCAGGAACAAGATCGTGTTTGGAGATGGAAACCCCGATGCAAAGCTAGTATTCGTGGGTGAAGGGCCGGGAAGAGATGAGGATGAGCAAGGTGAACCTTTTGTTGGAAGAGCAGGCAAACTTCTTACAAAAATTATTCAGGCAATGGGGCTTGAAAGAAGTGATGTGTATATCTGCAACGTGGTAAAGTGCAGGCCGCCAAATAATAGAAATCCTGAGCCTGATGAAGTGGCAAGTTGCGAGCCATTTTTATTCAGGCAGATTAGATCAATAGAACCGGAAGTAATAGTCTGTCTTGGAAGTGTTGCAACAGGTTTGCTTTTAAAGATGAAAAACTTCAAGATCGGTCAACTTCGTGGCAATTTTCATAATTATGGAAATTCCAAGCTAATGATCACATATCATCCTGCTGCATTACTTAGAAATCCGAATTTTAAAAAGCCTGTTTGGGAAGATATGCAGCTTGTGATGAAAGAGCTTGGACTTCCAATTCCTAAAAGAAATAAAAAGGGTGATTAGCTCAGTGGATTAGAGCACTGGCCTCCGGAGCCAGGGGTCGGGGGTTCGAATCCCCCATCGCCCGCCACTGTTTTATATACCCATTTTTGCAAGGACAATTAAAAGAATATTATCCAACAGTTGTAAAATTGCTGAGTATATTCAACATCTACACGTTAATTCAAGGATAAGATTAAATTTCTTAATGGATAGATCAATATATTCTTTATAATCATTATAAGACAAATAAAAAAAGGAGGAAATCTTAAAATGTCCAGAACCCTGAAAGACAAAGTAGCGGTTGTTGCCGGCGGTGCTAAAAACCTCGGTGGATTAATCAGCAGGACGCTTGCCGAAGACGGGGCTAAAATAGTTGTTCACTACAACAGCGATTCAACCAAAGCTGCGGCTGATGAAACTGTTAAAGCCGTTAAGGATTCGAGAAGTGACGCTTTTACCGTACAAGGTGATCTGACAAAGGCAGCAAATGTGGAAAAGCTTTTCTCGGAAACTGTGAGCAAGTTTGGAAAACCTGATATAGCAATAAACACAGTTGGAATGGTTTTGAAAAAACCAATAATTGAAACTACCGAAGAAGAGTTTGATACGATGTTTGATATTAATACCAAAGCTTCTTACTTCTTTTTGAAGGAATCTGGAAAAAACCTGAATGAAAACGGTAATATCTGTACGATTGTCACATCACTTCTTGCCGGTTATACGGGTTTTTATTCCACTTACGCAGGAAGTAAGGCAGCAGTGGAGCATTTCACAAGGGCTGCATCAAAAGAGTTTGGAGAAAGGGGAATTTCAGTAAATTCGGTTGGTCCGGGACCAATGGATACTCCTTTTTTCTATGGGCAGGAATCAGATGATGCAGTTGCTTTTCACAAATCTGCATCAGCGCTTAGCAATTTCAGTAAGACAGGTCTAACAGATATCAAGGACATAGTTCCGCTTGTGAAGTTCCTTGTAACTGACGGCTGGTGGATAACGGGACAAACTATATTTTCAAACGGCGGGTATACAACAAGGTAAATTTTTATTTCAACCGATTTTGCAGCAATTAGCTGTATTGAAGTTTCATCAGGGGTATTGGACTAATTTTTTCATATTAATTAGATTAGTTCTTCCAGAATAGTTCACTTGAAATAAAATGAATAATGCACTCAATAACAGTCTGCTCAGAACAAGGGATTCAGAGGAAGGTCACAAGGTTAATTTTGTAGAGTTATTTTTTGATCTTGTATTTGTATTCGCCATTACCCGGCTGTCACATTTTCTGATTCATCATTTCAGTTTTCATGGCCTGGCTGAGACAGCACTTCTCATGCTTGCAGTCTGGTGGGTGTGGATTTACACGAGCTGGGTTACAAACTGGCTGGATCCGCAGAAAACGCCGGTACGAATGATCCTGTTCATTCTTATGCTGGCAGGCTTGTTCCTTGCCATATCAATTCCAGGTGCATTTAAAGATTCAGCACCTCTTTTTGTCTTTTCCTATGTATTTATGCAGCTTACAAGGAGTGTTTTCATGTGCTGGGCGCTTCGGGGAAAAAGCGAATCGAACTATAAAAATTTCTTGAGAATTACATCATGGTTTGTTTTTTCCGGAGTTTTCTGGGTTGCTGGACTGTTTTTCGAGGGTGAAACGAGGTTTTTTATATTTGGCATGGCTCTCTTTATTGAATACTTATCACCTACTCTTGGTTTCTGGACTCCAACTCTTGGAAAATCGAGTACATCGGACTGGGATATTTCCGGTGCGCACATGGCAGAACGATGCGGGCTTTTTATAATCATTGTACTGGGTGAGTCACTGCTTGTTACCGGTGCGAAATTATCGGAGATACCATTCACAGTAGTGAATATTATTTCTTTCCTTATTGCTTTTCTTGCAACTGTTACAATGTGGTGGATTTATTTCAATGTTGGGGCTGAAAGGGCAAGCGTCAGAATATCGAAGTCTGATGATCCGGGCAGGATAGCTAGACTGGCTTATACTTATCTCCATATACCAATTATTGCCGGATTAATCCTCATATCAGTATCGGATGAACTGATTCTTGCACATCCAGGGGATTCTGCCGATATGCTGAGTGCTGTAGCTATTTTCGGCGGACCGCTAATCTTTCTTCTTGGTAACATACTATTCAAAAAAGCAGTATTCGGAAAATTCGCAGAATCACATTTAACGGGAATAATCTGCTTGGCATTGGCATCACTTCTCTATTCCATTCTTCCGATTTTAGCTTTAGCATTCATTGCTACGATAATCCTGATTGTTGTAGGCGTCTGGGAAAATATTTCTGTAAAAAGCAGAACTGGTTGAAACGCGGGCGATTCCATCGCCCGCCATTTTAATTACAGATAGACTCCGGAAAAAGATAAAATCCGATTTATTTTCCTATTTCTTACTTCCTGCAGCAGCTTCGTAGCTTTCTATCAGGCAACGATATGCAGGAAGGTGATTGGAGAAGATTGTCGCAAGACCTTCAATATCGTTTCTCCAGTCGCGGTGAAGCTCACATGCAACGCCAAACCAGCTCATTAGCTGTGCACCTGCAGACTGCATCCTGGCCCATGCCGCATCACGTGTTGTCTGGTTGAAAGTGCCTGATGCATCACTTACTACAAACACTTCGTAACCTTCCTCTATGGCAGAGAGAGCCGGAAATGCAACGCAGACTTCTGTCACAATACCTGCTATCAACAGCTGTTTTTTGCCAGTAGCTTTAACCGCATTTACAAAGTCTTCATTGTCCCAAGCATTTATCTGACCCGGACGTGCGATATAGGGAGAATCGGGAAATAGCTGCTTTAACTCCGGCACAAGAGGACCGTTTGGTCCATCTTCAAAGCTCGTTGTCAGGACAGTGGGCAGATTAAAATATTTTGCGCTATCAGCCAAAGCCAGAACATTGTTCTTGAAATCATCTGGGGAAAAGTCCTTGACCACGTTGGTCAAACCAGTCTGATGATCCACCAGTAGGACTGCTACGTTGTCCTTGTCTAATCTGTTATATTTAAAGTTTCCAGACATTTATTTACCTCCTTGTATTTTGTCCAGTATTTGTGTTTGCATTCATAAAATTACTTTTACTAATTGAAATAAAGACTGTTAAAACTTTATCTCAGAATAGGCCGGCACCATAATCCTTCATAGCTGCCTGAATTTCTTCTGCGGTGTTCATTACGAAAGGACCTCTTCCAACAACCGGTTCATCTATTGGTTGTCCGCTCATAAGTAGTAGAACGCTATCATCCTGAATATCAACCAGAATCTGCTCTCCTTCAAGGGAGAACTGCGCAAGTTCTTTTCCCTCAAGGGTTTCAGTATTATTTACAATAACTTTGCCTGATAGTACGAGTATGGATGTGTTATGTCCGTCCGGTAAATTCAATTCCGTTTTGTGTCCGCCGTTGAGACGCATATCCCATAGATTTACATCTGTAAATGTATTTGCGATACCTTTGGTTCCTTTGTATTCACCTGCTATGAGGCGCATAACACCCGCATCACCTGTTAGATTGACCACTGGGATATTGCTGTTTAATATTTCCTGGTATTTTGGCTGACTCATTTTATCCTTTGCGGGTAAATTCACCCACAGCTGGACCATCTCAAGAGTTCCTCCTTTTCTTGTAAACTCACGTCCGTGCATCTCTTCGTGAATTATTCCTCGACCGGCTGTCATCCACTGTACATCACCCGGGCCGATTTTGCCTGCATTTCCGCTGTTATCACTGTGTTCAAGTTCACCCTGATATACAATTGTGACTGTTTCAAAACCGCGATGAGGGTGTTTTTCGACGCCTCGTGCCTTTTCTGAAGATTCGAATTCTGTCGGCCCCGCATAATCTAAAAGCAGAAACGGGCTAATTTCCTCTGTCTGTGTCTGGTATGAGAACATTGTGGTAACCGGAAATCCGTCACCAACCCAGTGACTGCCTGATCCCTTGTTTATTCTTGTAATCTTTTTCGTATTCATTTCTTTTCTCCTTTCCTGATTTAAACAGTTTAGGCATATAATAATACTGCATGGTATATTTAACAAGTACGTACAAAAAGGATACTGTAAAAAGGTGCATTAATCAGGAGAAAGGATATGGCTGATAAAGAGCTGTTTTGCCCCGTAGAAACTACCCTTTCATTAATTTCAGGAAAATGGAAGGTTATGATCGTTTACTATCTTTTGAAAGATACAAAGCGTTTTAACCAGTTGCAGCGTGATTTAAACGGTATTACACATCGCTCTTTGAGCAAGCAGCTTAAGGAAATGGAAAAAGACGGCCTTGTAATTCGTAATGATTATGGTGAGATTCCTCCCAGGGTGGAGTATAGTCTATCACCACTTGGACGTTCATTGGATCCTGTCTTGATGTCAATGCACGAATGGGGAATACAGTATGCTGAAAATAGTATTTTATAAACATAGGTGATTTAACTTAGGCAAGTGATAAGTATAACACCTTACAAACAGATTCGAATCACACCCCTAGCCGCCATAATCAAAACCCATTTTCAAATATTATTCTCAAGAGACCAGTCTTTTAATTGTTCAAGAAAAACAAGGGCAGATTTTCCAAAGTCGGTTATCTCGTAAGCTACTGCAAAAGGTTTTGTACTTAGCACCTTTCGCTCCAGAAGATCCATTTCTTCCATTTCTTTTAATCTTTGATTAACCATCTTTTTGCTGGCTCCCCTTAGTTTTCTTGTTAATTCGTTGAAACGTATAGGGCCGTCTTTGAGATACCAGAGTATTGATCCTTTCCACTTCCCTCCAATTATTCTCATCCCTCTTTCAATTGGACATGGCAGAGTGCACGGATCTGAAAAATCAGTAATTTCGTTCTGTTGTATATCTATTTTGTTTTTCATCTATCTTTCCGCAAAAGAGTGGTTACCAAAAGTAAACTAGTTGATTATAGTTACCTGTTTGATTAAAATCAACATCTTAAAAAATTAAAAGGAGAAAAATATGAAAGCTTACCAGATAGCAAAGCAGGACGATCTTTATAAGATGAATTTGAATGATATACCCGATCCGGTGGTTGGACCATCAGATGTTTTAGTGGAAATGAAAGCATGGTCACTAAATTACAGAGACCTCAGTATGTTGCGTGGTGGGTACTACAAAAATGATAAAGTGAAGACAGATCCGCCACTTATCCCACTTTCGGATGGTGCGGGTGAAGTTGTTGCAGTCGGAAATGCTGTTACACGGTTTAAAAAAGGTGACAGAGTTGCCGGAATATTCTTTCAGACATGGATTGGCGGGGATTTAACAAACGAACAAATCGGTTCTGCACTTGGTGGTGCACTGGATGGTGTTCTTGCAGAAAAAGTTGCTCTAAACGAGAATGGTCTTGTTAAAATTCCAGACAATCTTAGTTATGAAGAAGGAGCCACACTTCCATGTGCTGCAGTAACGGCATGGCAGGCGCTTAGCCTTAAGCCGGTAAAACCCGGCGATGTTGTTTTGATGCTCGGTACTGGTGGTGTATCAATTTTTGCCTTACAGTTTGCTAAAGCCGCAGGAGCTGAAACCATTATAACTTCAAGTAGTGATGAAAAGCTTGAGAAGGCAAAAGAATTAGGTGTTGATCATACAATAAATTATAAAGACACTCCTGACTGGGAAAAAGAAGTTTTAAAAATCACAGGTGGAGAAGGTGTGGATAATGTTATTGAAGTTGGCGGTCCGGGAACTCTTGAGAAATCAATCACATCCACAAAAGTAAGCGGGCGTATCAGTTTAATCGGGGTTCTTTCCGGGCAACCGGAACAAAATCCTTCCCCTGTTATGATAATGCTCAAAAGGCTAACGCTTCAGGGAATTTATGTTGGCAGCAGGGATATGTTTGAAGATATGAACAAAACAATACAGGAAAAAGGAATTAAACCTGTTATCGGCAAAACTTTTGATTTTAAAGATGCGGCTGATGCCTTTGATTACATGAAAAGTGGTTCACATTTCGGAAAGATAGTAATTTCCTGATTCAAAATAATAAAAAAGAGCTATGAGACAGTTTAGATTCGTAGCTCTTTTTTTTTCGCCTGGGGTCGGGGGCTCGAATCCCTCTATCGCCCGCCATTAAATATTTTCTTGTAATTTGACATACGAAACTCCGATCGATACAATTTATGTATGTACTAATAGGAAAAAAATATGGAAACAGTAAAAGTCTCACCTAAATATCAGGTTGTTATTCCTAAAAAAATCCGCGAGGCGCTTGAAATCAAAGTTGGTCAGAAAATGCAGATAATCAATTATGATGGAAGGCTTGAATTTATTCCTGTAAAAAATATAAAAAAGATGAAAGGATTTTTACAGGGAATAGACACTGAAATCCAAAGGGAGAAAGACAGGGTTTGAATCTTGTTGATTCCTCGGGATGGCTTGAATATTTTAGCAATTCCAAAAATGCTGATTACTTTGCCCCTGCAATAGAAGATACAAGCAACCTGCTTGTTTCCACAATTAACATATACGAAGTTTTTAAAAAGATATTAAAGGAAAGGAATGAAAATTCTGCTCTTCAGGCTATTGCACTTATGTATCAGGGGACAGTTAAGGATGTAGATTCTACAATTTCATTGCTTGCTACCAAGCAAAGTTATGAATTAAAACTTCCAATGGCAGATAGCATAATATTAGCTACAGCCAGATTAAATAAAGCAACTCTCTGGACACAGGATTCAGACTTTAGAAATATTGAAGGTGTTAAATATAAATCCAAGTAAATTCAATAAAAAGGGTAGCATTCCTTTTTGTTCCATTCATATCTTATATTTTTATTGATTGTTATATCTTAGTCATGTACATTGACTAACATGTCACAGTTCAATATACATGAAGCAAAAACGCATCTCTCAAAACTTATTGAAAAAGTTAAAAATGGTGAAGAAGTAATTATTGCAAAAGATAATAAACCGGTTGCAAAGCTGATTTTGTTTGATGATGAAAAGCTTGAAAGAAAATTAGGTTCTGCAAAGGGTTTAATAAAGATATCTGATGATTTTGATGCTCCACTTCCAGAGTTTGAGGAATATAGTAATTGAACTATATCTTTGATACTCAGGCACTTCTTTGGATTGTTTCAGATGATGAAAGATTGAGTGCTAAAGCCAGAAGTATTTACCTCAATAATGAAAATGAAATTTTTGTGAGTATGGCGAGTGTTTGGGAACTGGCCATAAAATCTAGTCTGAATAAAATTGATCTGGTAAGTAATCTAGAGAATTTTATTCAGGAACATGTAATAAAAAGTGGATTTAAGATTTTAAGCATAAGCATTGAATCTTTATTTAAAGTTGAAGAATTACCTTTTCATCATAGAGATCCATTTGATAGATTAATAATTAGCCAGTGTATTGTGGAAGGTTATCAAGTTATAAGTTCAGATGATAAGTTTGATATGTATTTGCAAAGGGTTTGGTAAAAGCCAAAAGTACAAAGTGTAGACCTTGCCCCAAAATTCCATTATTAAATTCTATTGAGAAGTGTACGCTTAAGCGTACATACTGTTAATTATGAAAAATATTAAAGTTACAGAAGCCAGAAATAAACTTTTTGGTTTGATTGATGAAACCGCTGAATCCCATGAACCAGTGCTGATTATGGGAAAACATTCAAACGCTGTTTTGGTTTCTGAAGAAGATTGGAATGCAATTCAGGAAACGTTATACCTTCTTTCAGTTCCAAAAATGAGAGAATCAATTGTAGAAGGGTTGAATACAAATATAGATGAATGTTCAGATAAAGTTGAATTGTAAAGAGTGAATGGCCTATTGTTTATTCAAAAATTAGATCAAAAGCAGAAATAATAATAAATAACCTAAAGAAAGACCCATATTATTCACCACCATCTTTTGAAAAACTCGTAGGTGATCTTTCAGGTGCCTATTCCAGAAGAATAAATATTCAGCACCGACTCGTTTATCAAATACTAGATGAATCTAAAACTGTAAAAATAATTCGTATGTGGACTCATTATGAATGACTAATGGGAAATAAAAGGTAGCATTTACTTATACTCTATGAATGATAAAGATCAGATATTAGAAGTTAAGTTTGTAAATTTTCCAAAAAAGTCAAAATGGGATTATATAGCTGTCGTATTATCACTTTTAGTTGCTTTAATATCATTGTCTTTATATTATTCTGAAATAACAAGATCACCAAAAATAAAGCTATCAGTTTATTCTCCTTCAAAAGCGATTGGTAAAGTATTTTTAGAATATGATGATAGTAAATTTTCAGAAAAATTTGATATATTAGTATCTTTAGATAATGATGGAAGACTCGAGTCTAATTCTATTACTTTGAATTTATTCTTTTCTCCACTTTTAAAAACCGAATCAACTTATACTTTTGAACAATCTGGAAATAAATATTATGTTTCATATTCTACTGATTCTGGTATAACTAAATTTAATTACATAAACGACGATATAAGAATAAATGCAAGAGGAGGTTCTAAATTAATAGAAAAATTTAATATTGCCTTACCAAAAACTGAGAGGAAAATGTTAATATTCTATTTTTTTCTAAAGGGGGATTTTCAAGATCAAAACGGCCTAGTTTACTATGATTTTGAAAAACAAGAATACGAAATTCTTCAAAAAAGTATAAAAACTAAAAACTACACAAATGTTTGGAACAAGCATATTGCCAAAACTAAATAAATTGTCTTTATATAAAGATAATGCACCCTCTTCTTTGTGCAACATAATTATATTTTTTACACTTTTAAAATGATTTAGTGAAATCAAATTTTGCTACACAGAGATTTCAATATAATCACCAGAAGTGATCTTATTGATAACTGATTCTATTTCATCAACTTTCTTTTCAATTCTAAGCCACGAAGTAGACATTAAAACAACAACTGATATTTCCCGATTTTTTAAATTTTGTTGGTAACGCAAGTTTTGGTCTGTGGTAATTAATAGATCGAATTTTTCTTTTTCAATGACATCAAGCAGCTCACCATTTTTCAAATTTGACCAACCTTGCTCATAGGCTGTATCAATGATATGGTTTGAAAGGTAAGAACGAAGTGGGACAGGAACACCTTGGTCAAAAAGAATTTTCATGTTTGAACAGGTTCTTTTAAAGATTCTACTTCATGATCAAGAACGTCTTCAATCTGTTTTCTTCTTACACCTGGAAACCACTCTAAATACTGTTTAATTGATGCGCCGTCTTTTAGATTCTCAAATAAAGTGGAAACGGGAATTCGAGTGTCCTTAAATATCCATTCTCCGCTTACTTTGTCAGGGTTACGTTCTACTGATTTGCAAGATTCCCAGTTTTTCATTTGAGTTACCTCTAAATTATTTATATGATAATTATAACAAACAAGCTATTTTTGTACTATCTGTTTACAAACATCCATTATTTTCCTTAGCACAAACTATTTTATCTCTCTTTAATCTCTACAGTTGAACAAGCTCACAACTAACATCACTTTCTTCAAGTCCGGGTGTATCTGATTCCAAAATAAAAGTCAGAAGATTATTTGAAAAATTTATACCGACTGCAATTGCATTCAGCGTCTCAGCCTGAATTGAAATAGATCTGCAGCCAATCTCTTCCCATACAAAATCATCAATATTAGGTGAGAGTCCTTCACCGTTCTCAAAAAGTGCAAAATCAAAATCACCCAGTTCAATGCTCTCACAATCCCAGAAAGAATCATTGTTGTTTATTTCAGTGCCATTAGTCACAGAAAATATATCAAAGTCGCAAGGTTCATCACTGCTCCCATTGCCACCACATCCGCCAATCAAAAAGAATGAAATTGATACTGTGATTATAATTGAAGTAAGTTTTTTCATTTTTTTTGAATACTCCTTAATTAAATTTCCCATATTTCTTTTTAGATATAAAGACTAAATAGGACAATAATAATAAAATAATTGACTATAGTAATTGACTATAGTAAAATAAGATTATGGAAAAAATATCAGTTTCAAAATTTAAGGCAACCTGTCTTGAGTTGTTTGAAAGAGTAAATAAAACGGGCGAATCATATATTATCACAAAAAGAGGTGTTGAGATTGCAAGAGTTGTCCCCGCTCCAAAAGAGAAAGCCCATAAGAAAAGCT
>JAJCZR010000052.1 GCA_029262295.1 Deltaproteobacteria bacterium
CTACTGTGTCAGGGATTATTATCCCACCTTCTGTTGTTTGGTCTGCTTCCAAGGGCTTTATCAACACCTTGTCATGCAATGGTCTTAACTTCTGTTTGCCTTTCGCCATCTCGCTTCTTGCCTCCTTTCTTGGGTTTGTAATAAAAAAGCACTCAACATGTGTGAGTGCTAAATTCGCCCTAAAAGATAATCAGCAATAATCCTTTGTCAATAAAAAAGACGTATACATTCGGGAATTTGATCGGTAATTTGATAAAGCTAATAATTAATAAACTGATTTAACTACATTAGATAGTGAGTTGAAAATATTAGTGATTTTTATTTTGAAATTTGATATAATAGTTTTCATTAATAAATATAACCTAATAAATTATGTTAGATATTCTGTAACGGACTCAGAATAACGGAGGGGACGGAAAACATTGGTTCAATTTTTCTATATATTTCAAGACTCATCTTTTTGCCCCATTTCCTGTTGTAATATTTTACCAAAATCAGTTTGTTGATTACGTATTTTTGCTTATGTAAAATTATTTACTAGTAAAATAAAGCTAATTGAGCATATAATTGATTTAGATTTAATGCTATTGGAACATAAAAATAAAACGTTGACAACTAAAGTAATTTACTTTATTTTTTACAGGAAATTTAATCTCAAGACTTAATATGGTTTTATCTCTGCTAAAAAAGTATATCTGGATCATTAATGTAATACTGATTATTGCCATAGCTTACGTAATAGCGGGTTTGATCAGTGACAAGGTTAAAGGCAAGATCAGCACTGGTGAAACTGTGAGAATTGAAAGTTCTGAAATTGAAAATAAGTATAAAAGCATAAAGACTAAAGTTCCTTCAAGAAGGCATTATGATGCAATAATTGAAAGAAACCTTTTTGGTGTTGGTGCGGATGGTGGTGGTGAATCTGGTGATTTTGAAGGCGATGAAACTGCTCCTAACACTTCACTAAATTTAGAACTGCTCGGAACATTTTTGAAGCCTGGTGGAAACTCAATTGCAATAATCAAAAACCTAGATAGTGGAAAAATCGATAGCTATGTTGAAGGAAAGGTGATCGATATTATAACTTCAGAACGAGTGGAGATGAAGAAAGTGGATAATTGCAGGGCGGTAATTGCAAGAAGATCAAAGGGTTCTGAATCAATTCTATGTAATAAAGATCTTAAATTTGCATCTGCAAGTGAAAACCAGGCAAAAAACAGAAGGGAAGACAGTTCTTCAAATAAATCATCAAACAATAAAGAAGATGATGGTGAAGATGGTATAAAGAAAGTTGAAGATGGTGTTTATCAGATTGAGAGAAAAAAGCTTGATGAGCTGCTTGAAGATCCTTCGGATTTGATAAAACAGGCAAGGGTGATTCCGCAGGATGACGGGTTAAGGTTTTTTGGTATAAGGCCCAGCAGCGTGTTCTTTAAAATTGGTCTGAGAAATGGGGATACACTTCATAAAATAAATGAAGTGGCCCTTAATGATGTTCAAAATGCCCTTACTGTTTTTGGAGATCTGAAAGATCAAAGTGAGTTTTCGATCGATTTTACCAGGAGAGGAAAAAAACAAAGTAATCAGTATTCGGTATACTGATTTAATTGGATAAGGATGGAATTATGGTTTTCTTAATTTTTGATGGTGAGAAGATATGAGAGTATTTTTCGATAAAAGATTTTTGCTCGTTGTTTTTGTGCTTTTGATATCATTTGTAACCCTTGTTTATTCTCAAATTGCTTTTGATGGTGATAAAAAAACAGATGTAAGCAAAAAAAGTATAGTTAATAATAAACAGGTTGTAGCCGATATTGAGAAAGCAAATAAAGATTCAATCTCCAGTAAGTCCAATAAGAAAGTGTTGGCACAAAATAATCTTGATCCAGATGTGGATGAGCAAATAGTCCTTTCTCAGAATAATATTCAAGATCAGGATAATGATGTTGATGAGAATGAATTGCAAGACGAGGAATTAGATGATTTGGATTCACTTGAAGAAGATATTGACGAGATAGATAAAAGGCTCTCTGAAATAGAAAACGGTAATGTTGAAGATGACGAAGAGATTGAGGAAGATGAACAAGTTAATGAGCAAAATGAAGATGAGGAAGAAAAAAACAGTATAGTTGAAAATGATGGGCCTGCTGAGGAAGAAGAAAAAAATGCTAAGATAAAATCTACAACCCCTTCTCCATCAAGTGCACAAATAAGGCAGTTTGAACCAAAACCTATAAGCTCTGACAATAAACCTTCAGTCAATGAAGATATTGTAAATTTACAGTCGGAAATGGAGCTAAAAGATCTTATTCAAACAATGAGTGAGATTACTTCCGACACATTTGTTCTTGATGACGCTGTTAAGGGACAAAAAGTGACAATAATAACACCCACCGGTGGTTTTAAAAAACAAAATGCACTGCGGCTTTTTGAGACGCTTTTAGATATAAACGGCTTTACAATAGTTAAGAACAATGGTGTCAATAAAGTTGTACAGAAAAAAGATATTAAATCTGAAAACCTCCCAACTCAGTTTGGTGTTGTCAGCAGTGAGTCTTCCGACAGATTTGTGACAAGGCTTATTCCGCTTGACAATGTAAGGGCCGAAGATATATCCAATGCAATAAGGACCCTTGTTTCAAGAGATGGTGATTTGGTTGTTTATCCTGATACAAACACATTAATAATTATTGATTCAATAGATAACATAAACAGGATTGTTGATATCATTGATAATCTTGATGTCGAAAAGAAAATAGAGTTTGTAAAAATAGAGAATGCGCTTGCCGGGGATGTGGCTGTAAAGCTACTTGATATTTTTAGTTCAGGTGGAAGTGCCGGAAGTGGGAGCAGGGCAACTTCTTCAAGGTCATCCAGAAACCAAACTTCTGGAAACAGAAGATCAAGTGCTTCAAATCGTAATCAGGGAAATGATGATGCCCCATCAGTTTCGGGTGAGGCTTCTTCCCTTAATTTTAAAGTAATTACTGAAGAGAGAACAAACTCACTTATAATAATTGCTTATCCCAAAGATCTTTCAAAAATAAAAAAAGTGATTTCAATTCTCGATGTGGAAACGGATCTTGTCGAGGAAGGAATATACGTAGTACGAATTCAAAATGCAGATGCAGAGCAGCTAGTAGGGGTTTTATCCAGTTTGCTTGGAGGCGGTGGTTCTAGTGGAAGTCAAAGTTCATCAAGTCAAAGCATTCAAAGTGGTACATCAGGTCTTGGCAGTGGCACTGGTTCTCTAGGAAGTGGTGGACTTGGGCAGACAAGGCAGGCTATTTCAAGGGATATTGGAGGAGGCGGCCTCTCCGCTGTTGTTGCTTCCACAGATGGGCTCAGGATAACTGCTGACCCTGCAACCAACTCGGTAATAATAGTTGGCTCAAGAAGGGATTATGAAACTATTAAAGAGGTTATAGACGAACTTGATGTTAGAAGAAGGCAGGTGTTTGTTGAAGCTGCCATTCTTGAGGTTAATCTTGATGCTATTGATTCGCTGGGGGCAAATTTCAGTCTTGGGGCTACTATTAATGGTGATACCCTCGGATTTGGTGGACAAAACCTTCCTGGAATACCAAGCCTTCTCGGGATTGCAGCGAGTGCAGATTCTGCAGCTAACCTTGTAGGAAGCCTTTCCGGATTATTTTTAGGAGTTGTAGGTGATCAGGTGGATCCAGATGGATCAGGCCCAATTCCCCCAATTCCTTCATTCACGG
The DNA here is from genome assembly GCA_029262295.1 of Deltaproteobacteria bacterium. Taxonomy (GTDB): domain Bacteria; phylum Desulfobacterota_D; class UBA1144; order Nemesobacterales; family Nemesobacteraceae; genus JAJCZR01. The sequence continues at coordinate 3,726 of JAJCZR010000052.1, forward strand.
CCTTATTTCAGGCTTTAACTTCAGTTACAGATGTAAATGTTCTTTCAACCCCAAGTATTATCACAACTGATAATGAACAGGCCGAGATTGTTGTGGCTGATGTAATTCCTTTTCCAACAGGCAGCACAGTGGGCAATGCCGGTGTTACTGTACAGACAATTGAGAGATTGCCGGTGGGTATAAGACTCGCAATCACACCACAAATTGGTGAAGGTGACTATCTCAATCTAAATATTGTTACAGAAGTGTCTTCAACAACTGCTGCACCTACAGGGCTTAACACTGCAGCATTTGGTATTGCTACTTCAACAAGAAGCGCCGATTCCTCAGTTGTCGTCAAAAATGGGCAGACCCTTGTTATTGGTGGTTTGGTGCAGGATAGAGAAAGTATTGTTCAAAATAAAACGCCTATTTTAGGCGATATACCTTTTATTGGGAATTTATTTAAAGTGCAGACAAAAGAAAGTAATAAACTTAACTTAATGATACTTCTCACACCAAGAATTATTGAAGATGATAGGGATATGAGAGACATCCTTGAGGAGCAGCAGAAAAGAAAAATGCTTCTTCAGGAAAGAGGCCTTAATATAATTGAGCGTAATTAATATATAAATAATGAGAACATTAGAAGAGATAATAAGTGAACATAAGCCAGAAATTCTCCTACAAGTTGAAGAACTGAAAGACAAAAATGGTGAGACTACAGAAGAAGTAATAATAAAATCAAACTTAATGACCGAGAGTAACACTCTCGACATACTGTCGGAATTTTATGAAATACCCAAGCTTGAGTCAATTGCGGAAAATGAAATAGATTTTGAACTCGTAAAGCAGCTTCCTATCAGTTTTACAAAGAAATTCAGGTTAATCCCGATAAGTAAGCAAAACGGGTGTCTTAAAATTGCATTTGCCCCACCGCTTGATCTTTATGCACTAGATGAAGTGGAAGCCCTGTTTGGTTGCTCACTTGATACTTATATTACTCACAGCCATGTGATCGTTAACAGTATTAACAGGATATATGAGCAGGGAAAAGAGGTTACCGGTGAAATAGAAGGTGATACCGGAATATCTGAAACAGAGCTTCAGGAACCAAAGGACCTTATAGATACTGATGATGAAGCACCAATTATCAGATTTGTTAATTCACTCTTATTTCAAGCAACAAAAGAAAAGGCAAGTGATATACATATTGAGTGTTTTGAAAAAGAAGTGGCCGTTCGATACAGAAAAGACGGGATACTTCATAATGTTACAAATGTGCCAAAAAAACTTCAGTCATCAATTATTTCACGTGTAAAAATAATGGCTGAACTTGATATTGCAGAGAAAAGAAAACCACAGGATGGAAGATTAAGGCTAAAAGTAGCTGGAAGAGATGTTGATGTAAGGATTTCTACTGTTCCAACTTCATGGGGCGAAAGTGTGGTAATGAGGCTTCTCGACAGATCATCTGTAATCCTTAGTTTTGAAGAGTTAGGTCTCACCGGCCAAAAATTAAAAACGCTCGAGTCACTAATAAAAAGGCCTCATGGTATTGTGCTTGTCACGGGCCCTACAGGTAGCGGTAAAACAACAAGTCTTTACGCGGCCCTTCAAAGAATAAACGCACCTGATAAAAAGATAATAACTATTGAAGACCCTGTTGAGTATCAAATACAGGGAATAAATCAGATACAGGTAAACAACAAAGTTAACCTCAGTTTTGCAAATGGGCTTCGCTCTGTTTTAAGGCAAGACCCTGATGTAATACTTGTGGGTGAGATAAGAGACAGGGAGACTGCCGACATATCAATACATGCTTCCCTCACAGGGCACCTTGTTTTTTCCACACTTCATACGAATGACTCTGCAAGCGCAATCACAAGACTGATCGATATGGATATTGAGCCGTTTTTGGTTTCATCTTCACTTTTATCAATCATAGCCCAAAGGCTTGTAAGAATACTTTGTAAGCATTGTAAGGAAAGCTATGTGCCTGCAGACGAAGAGCTTAGAAGAATTGGAATTAAAAGAGAAAATATTCCAACTGAGACCCTTTACAGACCAAAGGGATGTTCTGAGTGTGTTGACACTGGATTTAGCGGAAGGATTGCTATTTTTGAAATTCTTCTTATGGATGATGAGATAAGGAACCTTACACTCAGCACTGCAGATTCTTCAACATTAAAGAAAAAAGCTGTTGAAAGAGGACTTGTAACATTAAGGATGGACGGAGCGGATAAAATATTAAAGGGTATTACATCGATTGATGAAGTGTTGAGAGTAACTGAAGAAGAATCAATTGAAGTAGAAGCCGGAGTTTCGTAAGTAAAATATTGTTGTCATGCCTGTCTATAAATATAAAGCAATAAATGATGTCGGCTCAACAGTGCAGGGTATTGTTGATGCTGAATCCATAAAAGCTGCAACAGAAAAGCTCAAAAAAGAAGGTATATACCTATCTTCAATAAAGGAATCTGCAGCATCAAAACTTCCTTTACTTCGCATGCCTTTTAAAGGCGTGAGCATTGCGGAGCTTGCGGTTACCACAAGACAGTTTTCTGCATTAATTTCTGCCGGACTCCCACTTGAATCTTCACTAATTGCACTATCAGAACAGGCTGAAGATCAAAAACTCAAAGAAGTGCTGGCGCAAGTAAGGGATAAGGTGAGTGAGGGAAGTTCCCTGCATAAAGCACTTGGAGAACACAAAGATGTTTTTTCCGATCTGTATGTGAATATTGTAAAAGCAGGTGAGGCGAGTGGGGCTTTAGATGTTGTGCTCCTTCGGCTTGCGGATTTCCTTGAAAAACAGTCGGCACTCAGATCAAAGGTGAGAGGGGCGATGATATATCCTGCTGTAATGTTTTCTGTGGCGATGGGAGTCCTTTTCTTCATGCTTGCTTTTGTTATTCCAAAGATTTCCAAAATATTTGAGGCAAGTAACAGCGCACTTCCCTTTATTACCGTAGCATTAATTGAATCAAGTAATTTCATAAGAGACAATTTTATATTGATTATAATTGTATTTGCCGCACTTTTATTTTTTCTTTACAGATACTCTCAAACAGAAAAAGGGAAAAGGATAAAAGACAGGATCAACCTAAAACTCCCTGTTTTTGGAAAGATCACTTCGATGGTAGCAGTATCAAGGTTTACAAGAACTTTAAGTACGCTTCTTTCAAGTGGTATTCCGCTATTGGATGCCATAGCGATTGGGGAAGAAGTAATTGATAACTCAGTTTACAGTGATAATTTAAGAGATGTGAGGGTTAGTGTGAGAGAAGGGTCAAGTTTTGCACAGCCGCTTCGTGAGGGCGGGGTATTTCCACCCCTTGTAACGAGAATGGTGGCAGTGGGTGAACAGACTGGTGAGCTTGAAGAGATGCTCTCCAAGATAGCAGATATGTATGACCAGCAGGTTGATACAACGGTGTCAGCTTTAACATCTCTTTTAGAACCAATTATGATATTATTTATGGCAGTGATAATGGGAGCTATTGTATTTGCAATACTTCTGCCAATATTTGAACTAACTTCAACAATAGGATAATCAGGAGGTAATTAAATTGAGAGCACAAGGTGGTTTTACATTAATAGAGATAATTGTGGTTGTTTTGATTATAGCAGGGCTTGCAACACTTGTTGGTCCGAGGATCTTGGATCAGTTTGGAAAAGCTAAAGAAAAAACAACATTAACACAGATAACCAATCTCGAATCCTCAATCAAACTTTTTAAGCTTGATAACGGTTTTTTCCCAGAAACATCGCAGGGCCTTCAGGCATTAATTGAGTTTCCAAACTCAGGAAGGGAACCAAAAAACTATGCTAAAAATGGCTATCTGGATGCTACAAATGTTCCACTTGATGGCTGGAGTAATGAGTTTATCTATATAGGACCTGATCAGACCCAAAATGGAAGATATGAGATAAGGTCTATTGGTGAGGATGCTGTCCCAAATACTGAAGATGATATCTCAAGCACAGAGATTAGATGAGAGACTCAAAAGGTTTTACTTTAATAGAAATAGTTGTGGTTGTTTTTATTATTGGGAGCCTTTTTTTTATTGCTGCACCCAGGCTTTTAGAACGAACGGATGTAAATTTAAAAAGTGCTTCACGAACACTCGCAGGAACAATAAAGTATTTTTACAATGAGGCCGTTTTTAAAAAAAACGTATACAGGATCACATTTGATATTGATAATGGTGAATATTGGCCAGAGCTTCTCGAGGGGAACGAGTTTGTACAAATGGATGATATTCTTTCCCGCACAAAAAAACTTCCAAATGGAGTGTTTTTTGAAGATATAGAAACACAAAGGACAGAGGGAAAAGTGGACTCAGGAAGAGACGTATTCATAGTTTTTTTGCCAACTGGTTTTGTTGATCCGGCAATAATTCATTTAAGAACAGGTGAAAATAACTTTTTTACTTTATCCACTAATCCTTATACAGGTATCACAAAAGTATTTGATGAGTACGTGGATTTTGTAAATTAAAAACAAGTATGAAAAAACCTAAACACAGTAAAAACAGTGGATTTACCCTTTTAGAGGTGATGGTGGCAGTTGGCATACTTGCCTTTGCACTTGTTACTTTGCTTGGTGCAGTAAATAGAAATATTATCCTCACTGCAAATGCCAGAAATACCGAACTTGCAGCCAATCTGGCAAATGAAATGCTTACTCGAATTGAGATTGAGGGTATCCCGGAAGTAAGGGAAGATAAAGGCGAATTTGAGAATCACTCAGGTTTTGAGTGGTTTTTATCCATAAAGCCTTTTAACCTTTCTCAGCTTGAAGCTGAGATAAATATTGTGAGGGTAATAATCACCTGGGATGAAGGGGAGGAGGCATATGAAGTCAACCTTGCAATTGAAAACAAACGGTGAAGGTTTTACACTGATTGAGATACTTGTGGCAATATCTATAAGTGCAGTGGTTATTACCCTTGTTTACTCTTCCTTATTTCAGATAATCCGGACAAAAGACAGAGTTGAGGAAACAAGTGAGCTTATACATGAGGTGCGGGTGCTCTTTTCAAGGATTGAAAAAGACCTTGCAAATGCTTACCCCAGAGGCGGTATTTATCTTCCTTCTGCTTCAGATCAGACCTATTTTCTTGGAACTCAGGATGGGGAAAACAGCAGGCTTTCATTCACAACATTTTCAAGAGATACAGTGTTTGAGCAAGGTCAGTCTGACCAGACTGAAGTTACTTACTATCTTCAGGTAAATGAGCAAGATAATGAGCTTTTTTCATTACTTAGAAGAGACAATCCTTTTGCAGGTAACGAAGATGGTGGTTTTGTATTTCCAATTTCTGAAAAGATCGTGAGGTTTGAGCTTAATTATACAGATGAGAGCACATTCGATATTCAAACTGCCGGAGAAGTTACTAAGATAAAAGAATGGAATTCTGCTGCTATCGGTTCTTTGCCAAAAGCAGTGGAAGTAAATGTGATATTGCGTGACAATAATGATGATGAAAAAGAATTTTCATCTATATTTTTGATACCGGCAGGTAATACATGATGAAAAAAAATTGCCCAAATAATGAGAAAGGTGTTGTTTTAATAATTGTAATAATTGTAATAGCTATACTTTCCACTTTGGTTGTAGATTTTGTCTACTCAACACATATAGATTATGAGATTACTATTAACAATGTAAGGGACATAAGATCAAAATATATTGCAAAATCAGGCGTGAATGTTGTAAAAGCTGCATTAATAAGTAATGACCTTGAAGAACTTGCTGGCCAGGTTTCTAATTTTACAAGTATTTCTGCAAATGACAGCCAGGGAAACTGGAGCCTTTCTGTCTCATCTTTTCCAGTGGGTGAAGGTTTTGTTTCTATCACTGTGAATGACGAAAGATCAAAGATAAATATTAATGCACTTGTAAATCAATCAACCAATCAGGTGGATTTTCAGGTGCTCACAGAGCTTGTAGAGCTTTTCAGATATCTTGAGGTTGATGATGGAGAGGCTGATATATTTATTCCCAGCCTTATAAACTGGCTCGATCACGATGTGCAAAACACACAAAATGATCAGGATCCAAGAGGCGCAACGGCAAGCTACTACTCAACTTTGCAAAACCCTTACAGAATTAAAGATGGCCCGCTTGACAGTCTTGATGAAATAAAGCTTATACAGGGAATGTCTCAGGATTTTTTTAATTCAGTTGAGCCATACCTCACAATTTATCCCAGAACAAAGCAGATAAGTTTCAGTACTGCATCAAAGCCAGTAATTATAGCAGCATTAAAAGCAGCACAGGTATCTGCAATAGAAGAACAGGGTGAAAATAATACGGATGATTTAAAAGATGAAGTGGCTGAAGAAATAGCAGATGAAATTATTTCTGAGAGAGCTGAAGATAGCATCATAACAAGGTCTGAAACAAGAAGAATTGTTATAGATGTTGATTCAACTATAAGAATAAGTGCGGGTTTGAGTGGTGTAGTTTTAAATAATGGTAAGAGCGATATTTTTTCTGTAAATGCTACAGGCTTTACAGATAATGTTGATTCTACTTCGAGGACGGTTGAAGCGATTTTACTGAAAACTGTGGATACACAAGGCAGAGCCGCAAGGTCGACTGTAATAAAAGTAGTCTCATGGAAAGAGAGGTAATATTCGCCGAAGTGGCGGAACTGGTAGACGCGCAAGACTCAGAATCTTGTGAGCGTAAGCTCGTGGGGGTTCAAATCCCCCCTTCGGCATTAATAATTATCTAAATTTATTACTATATCAATTGACACTGAATACTCTAGATGGTAATTTTTACCATGTAGAAGTTACTATCATAGATGTGAATAATCCATAATATATAAAGGAATAAAATATGCAGGTAAGTAAAACACTTGATTATGCTGTAAGGTCGCTCACCTTTATGGGAGTGAGTCCCGAATCTAAATTCGGTATGAAAGAGATATCAGAAAGTCAGCATATACCCATAAATTACCTTGCTAAGATAATGAGAAGGCTTGTCAACAGAGGCATTATAAGATCTATGGTAGGCCCCGAAGGCGGTTATATACTAAGAAAAATGCCTTCAGAGGTAAGCCTTAGAGAAGTATATGAAGCTATAGAAGGTGAGATACGAATTATTGACTGTATGGACAAGGAAAATGTTTGTGCACTATATGGCAATTGTGCCCAGCTCCCGGTTTGGGACAGACTGAAAGTATCGATGATAAAGCTACTTGAAGGTACAACACTCGATGATATGGTTTCAGATATGATAAATGGGAATAATAATTCAGAAAGAGTAGTTAGTAACTAGGAGGAATAATTTGAGCGTAGATTTTGAAAAACTGGCCGACCAGGAATATAAATACGGTTTTAGTACTAATGTTGAACAGGAAATTGCACCTGTTGGCTTAAATGAAGATGTTATAAAAATGATCTCTGCCAAGAAAAATGAGCCTGAATGGCTTCTTGAATGGAGACTTGAAGCTTATAAAAATTGGCTCAAGATGAAAGAACCGGATTGGGCATTTATCAAATATCCCAAGATTGATTTTAATAAAATAAGCTACTATGCTGGAACAAAAAACGTTGAGCGTCCAAAAAGCCTTGATGAGATTGATCCTGAAATAAGGGAAACTTACGATAAACTTGGAATTCCGCTCGAAGAGCAAAAAATGCTTGCCGGTGTTACAAATGTGGCAGTTGATGCTGTTTTTGACAGCGTTTCACTTTTTACGACTTTTAAGGAAAAGCTCGCTGAAGACGGCGTGATCTTTTGTTCAATTTCCGAGGCTGTTGAAGATCATCCCGAGCTCATAAAAAAATACCTTGGCTCTGTAGTTCCAAAAAATGACAATTTTTATGCTTGTTTAAACTCAGCTGTTTTTACTGATGGTTCTTTTGTTTATATCCCCGAAGGCGTGAGATGCCCAATGGAGCTTTCCACCTACTTCAGGATTAATGCTGAAAATACAGGACAGTTTGAAAGAACATTGATAATTGCAGAGAAGGGAAGTTATGTAAGTTACCTTGAAGGTTGTACTGCGCCCCAAAGAGATGAAAACCAGCTTCACGCTGCAGTTGTAGAACTAGTTGCGCATGAAGACGCTACGATTAAATATTCAACAATACAGAACTGGTATCCTGGTGATAAGAACGGAAAGGGCGGTATTTATAATTTTGTTACCAAAAGAGGCAGGTGCATTGGAGATAACTCCCATATTTCATGGACTCAGGTTGAAACTGGTTCCGCTATAACATGGAAGTATCCAAGCTGTATCTTGGAAGGCGACAACTCTGTTGGAGAATTCTATTCGGTTGCACTTACTAATAGGTATCAGCAGGCTGATACCGGCACTAAGATGATACATGTTGGAAAAAACACAAAAAGCACAATAATCTCAAAAGGTATTTCAGCCGGGCATGGCCAAAATACATACAGAGGCCTTGTTGATATAGGAAAGAATGCCAATAATGCCAGAAACTACACACAGTGTGATTCAATGCTCATAGGTGATGAGTGCGGGGCACACACATTCCCATATATTGAAGTTAAAAACTCCACGGCCCATATGGAGCATGAAGCTTCAACTTCAAAAATTGGTGAGGATCAGCTTTTTTATTGTCAGCAAAGGGGAATTTCTGCAGAAGATGCAGTTTCTCTTATTGTTAACGGTTTTTGCAAGGAAGTTTTTAAAGAACTTCCATTTGAATTTGCCGTGGAGGCTGAAAAGCTTCTAAGCGTAAGCCTTGAGGGAAGTGTGGGTTAGGCTACTTAAATTTTCAAATAACATTCGATTTTTAGAAAAAGGAGACGAGATAAAATGCTCGAGATAAGGAATTTGCATGTCAAAGTTGAAGACAAAGAAATACTAAAAGGTTTGAACCTTACTGTTAATAAAGGCGAAATACATTCGATCATGGGGCCGAACGGGTCTGGAAAGAGTACCCTCTCTCAGGTCTTAGCCGGGAAAGATGCTTATGAAGTTACCGATGGAGAGGTAATTTTTAATGGAAAAGACCTTCTTGAACTTGACCCTGAAGACAGGGCTTGTGAAGGAATTTTTCTTGCGTTTCAGTATCCTGTGGAGATTCCCGGAGTTGCAAATACTTATCTTTTAAGAGAAGCACTTAATGCCAAAAGAAAATATAATGATCTTAAACCACTTAAACATGTTGAGTTTGGAAAACTTGCAAGAGAAAAGATGAAGGACCTTGAAATTGATGAGAGTTTTCTTAAGAGATCAGTAAACGAGGGTTTTTCAGGTGGAGAAAAGAAAAGAAATGAAATATTTCAGATGCAGATACTTGAGCCTTCGCTGGCAATACTAGATGAGACTGATTCCGGGCTTGATATTGATGCACTTCAGGTTGTGGCTAAGGGAGTTAATTCCATGAAATCTCCGGATCGTTCATTTTTAATTATTACTCACTATCAAAGGCTTCTTAACTATATTGTGCCAGACTATGTTCACGTTATTTATGATGGTCAAATTGTGAAATCAGGTGGAAAAGAACTCGCATTTGAACTTGAAGAAAAGGGCTATGGTTGGATAGAAGAAGAAAAGGCTGCAAAGGTTTAAAGGAGTCTCAGAAAATGGCAATAGAATTTAATAATAAAGTTGAAAGTTATGTTAATGGTCTACCTGAGTTTCAAAAAACCTATTTTAAAGAAATACCTTCCTGGCTTTCGGATATAAAGAATGAAGCTATAAAGAGTTTTTCCAAGTTGGGTTTTCCAACACCCCTTGATGAAGATTGGAGATTCACTAACCTTGCACCAATTTCCAGAAATTCTTTTCAAATAGCCAGTAATGGAATCTCGGAGGTTAACAAGGAATCTATAGATAAATTTTCTATTCCTTCATTAGATTGCCATAAGCTTATATTTGTAAACGGCCGTTATGTTTCTGATTTATCAGATATAAAGAGTGATGCAGATGGAATAGTTATAAAAAGTTTAAAAGAAGCTTTAAATTCTGATAAAGATCTGGTTGAAAAACATCTTGGCAAATATGCTGAATATAAAAACGATGCATTTATATCACTTAACACTGCTTATTTTGAAGATGGCGTATTTGTTTACGTTCCTAAATCAAAAATTGCAGAGAAGCCTGTGTATGTCCTCAATATTTCAACTAATGAAGAAGCTCAGTCTCTTGTAAATCCAAGAAATCTTGTGATCGTTGAAGACAATGCTGAAGTGAAAGTCGTTGAGCATTATGTATCTACTGCCCAAAATGTTTATCTTTCAAATGTGGTTACGGAGTTTGTTTTAGGTGAAAATGCAAATGCAGAGCACTACATGCTTGAGCTTGAAAGCAAAAAGGCATTTAATATTTCCACGCTTAGAATACAACAAAAAAGAAGCAGTAATATAAAGTCACATTCAATTTTATTAGGCGGGGCAATTGTAAGGAACAATGTACACCCTGTCTTAAATGGGGAAGGTTGCAACTCTGATATTTTTGGACTTTATCTTCCAAAAGACCGCCAGCACATGGATAACTTTATGAGAGTTGAACATGCAAGCCCCCACTGCGACAGCCGTCAATTTTATAACGGGATTCTTGATGATAAAGCCAGAGGCGTTTTTCATGGAAGAATCGTTGTTCATGAAGGTGCTATGCTTACAGATGCAAAGCAAACAAACAGGAATCTTCTTTTGTCTGATACTGCTCAAATAGATACTAAACCTCAGCTTGAGATATATAATTATGATGTTAAATGCACCCACGGTGCAACTATCGGGCAGATGGATGATGAAGCAATCTTTTATTTGAAATCACGTGGTATTCCAAACAAGGAAGCCAGAAGAATTATGCTTCAGTCATTCACTAATGAAACTCTTGAAAGTATGTCTTTAGAGCCGGTAAGGGAATCAATGGAAAATTTGATACTCGAGTGGTTTGAAGAGAGTTTTGCCAATAAATAGAGGTATTAACAATTGTCTGATTTTCATAAAGTTGCTCCAACTTCGGAAATAGAAGAAGGAGAGATCAAATCTTTTATTGTTGAAAGTGAGATTGTAGCAGTTTGTAAAGTTGATGGTGAGTATTACGCATTTAAAGATGAATGTAGCCACCAAACCCTTCCCCTTTCAGACGGTGATATTCAGGGTGAAATTGTAACTTGTTGCTATCACGGTGCAGAATTCAACGTGAAAACAGGCGAAGCACTCTGCCTTCCTGCCACTGACCCGATTGAAATTTTTGAAGTGAAAATTGAAAATGATGAAATTTTTGTGAAGTTGGGTTAATCTTTATAAACCCAAGTTGACCATACTCCGAATATGGCGTACACTTTCGGAGTATGGTCGGAAGATTACAGAAATTAAACAATCATCACAGTTTTTTTCTTTTTGGTGCAAGAGGCACCGGAAAGTCAACTTTAGTAAAAGATTTTTATTCTGGCTCCAATACTCTTTGGATTGACTTGTTGAAAAGTGAAGATGAAGAAAGATTTGGCAGGAGGCCAGACGAGCTATCAAAAGTATTATCCCAAAAAAAATATGAAAAAGTGGTTATTGATGAAATTCAGAAATCACCAAAATTGCTTGATATTGTACATTTAGAGATAGAAAGAAATAAAAATATTCAATTTGTAATGACCGGTTCAAGTGCAAGAAAACTAAAAAGAGGTCATGCAAATTTATTAGCAGGAAGGGCTTTTACTTACTACTTATATCCACTTACTTTCTTTGAGCTGGAAGATGAGTTTGATCTAAATAATGTTTTAGAGTTTGGAAGCTTGCCTTATTTACTTGAACTTAATTCAGATGAAGATAAAAATGAGTTTCTTAGAAGTTATGTAAGAACCTATATCAAAGAAGAAATTCAGGTTGAGCAAATAGTGAGAAAACTCAACCCATTCAGGGATTTTCTGGAAATTGCTGCACAATCAAATGGAGAGATAATTAATTATTCTACTATTGCTAAACAGGTTGCAGTGGATGATAAAACAATTAAAAATTACTTCTCTATTCTGGAAGATACTTTGATTGCCTATCTATTGCCTCCTTTTCATAGATCAATACGAAAGAGGCAAAGAGAAGCCCCTAAATTTTATTTATTTGACACAGGAATTAAAAGATCGCTTGAAGGCACTTTAAGAGTAAAGTTGCAGCCAAAAACATTTGCTTACGGTAAATCTTTTGAACACCTTATTATAGCGGAATGCCATAGACTAAATGAATATAACAAACTGGATTACAAGTTCTCTTATTTGAGAACAAAAGACGGTGCAGAGATTGATCTTGTGGTGCAAAGACCCGGGCAATCTGATCTTTTAATAGAAATAAAATCAACAGATATGGTGCAAGATCATCATGTAAAGAACCTCAATGTTTTTTTTAGTGATTGGGATAAAAAAGCCGAAGCAGAGTTATGGTCTCTAGATCCGATTGAGAAAAAAATCGGTAATGTTTCCTGTCTACCATGGAATGTGGGTATGAAAAAACTTATGGATATTTAATAGAAAGTCTAAATTGAAACTTTTGAAGTGAAAGTCAAAGATGATGTGATATTTGTGAAGTTGGGTTAGTTCATTTAAAATTTGTTTGACCAAAGGTCGTCTAAAAAATCTTTCCAAGGATAAATTGTTATATTATCTTCTGTATATCTTATAGATTCATTTAATCCAACCACAATACATTTTATTTTAAAATTTTCTTCTTTGAGGGCTCTTAACCCTTTAAGATCTCTTTTTGTTATATTTTGTTTTGCTTTTACTTCTATTGCTACGCCTTCATTAAATATAAAATCCACTTCAAATCCGGAAGTTGATCTCCAGTAGTTTAGTTTTCCTGGTGGGTTATAGTCTATATAACTTCTCAATTCATGGTGAATCCAGGCTTCAAAACTATCGCCAAAATCTGGAGATTTTAAATCAATTTTTCCCCTGCCCTGTATAAATCTGGCGACACCCTGATCAAAAAAGTAGAATTTTGAAGTTGCAGTAGCTTTTCTTTTTTTTGTTTTTCTCCAGGCTGGCAACTCAAATCCAATAAGTGTATCGATCAGTATTGAAAAATATTCTCTTGTAGTTGTAGCAGGGATTTGAGCATCATTTGCTATATTGTTGTAGTTAATTATTTTCCCATTAGATAGTGCAGCAATTTCCAGAAATCTGCTAAAAGCAGGCAGGTTTCTTGTATAACCTTCCTGCATTATCTCAAGCTGCAAGTAGTTAGATACATAGCTTGACAGATCTTCTCTAGGTTCATCCGATAAGTATATTGAGGGGATTGAACCAAATTGCATTACTTTAAGCAGGTCGAAATTGTTATTTTTTATCTCTTTGTATACAAGCGGATGTATAAATCTATTTCTTGCCCGTCCTCCCAGGAGATTTACCTCTCCTCTTCTCAGTTTTCTGGCGCTTGAGCCTGTTAGAAGAAAATTAATTCTTCTGTTTTCAATCAACCAATGCACTTCATCCAAAAGATGTGGTATTTTTTGTATTTCATCTATTATTACAATCTTCTCCTTTTTTTCTATCCTTTCTCTAAGCAGTTTAATATTTCTCGATAGTTCTATATAAAGATCATTATTCAGCAGATCAAATATTGGGTAATGATTCAGGTTTTTTTTTATCAAATATGATTTTCCTACCTGCCGTGGACCTAAGAGGAAGTAAGATTTTTTTTGAAGTAGTTTATTAAGGTCTAATATTCTTTCAAATTCTATCATTGTGATTAAAATTCACGGCCGTATTGCTGAATTAGATGAAAATCAGCGAAATAGTTGTTGGATTTATTATAAACAAATGTATATAAAATACAAAGCTTTTATTTTCCTGCCACTTATCCCATTGAAACTTTTGAAGTGAAAGT
>JAJCZR010000053.1 GCA_029262295.1 Deltaproteobacteria bacterium
TCACCAAGATGTTTATCAACCTGATCCTTATAATCCTGCTCTAAACCGAAAAGACCAAGATGACCATAAAAACTATGAATAGGTCTAAACTCACTATTCGGGGTCATTTTCTGTTCTGGTTCACAGTCTCTTGGAGGAAAAAACATATCTTCATCAATAGGCATTACAAACACTTTTGCCTTTATTCTGGCAAACGCCTTTTCGAGATCCCCACCAGTATTTCTGCTTATATCCCCTCTTTGCCACTTCCATGCCATGCAAAGAAGATCATTAGGATCCATAAGAGCAAAATAGCCTTGTGTAAAACCAACGCGAAAATCTTCCATTGACTCAAATCCAAGATCACGCCACATCTCACGCTTAAACATTTCAGTGCTATAGCCCATAACAGACCAAAGATCAGCGTGGTGAGCTAAACCAGCTTTTACAGCATGGGGATCGGTGTAAGCACCACCGCTCCAGGCAGGATCAGATGTAATTGCATAGTTTAATGTCTCAGTATATAGAAAATCATGAGGTGTGTTTTTTGCAGTGCCTGCAATTGGAGCTGCACGTTTTACCATGTCGGGATATTTCACTGCCCACTCCCACGTCTGCTGTGCACCCATAGAACCGCCGACAACAAGTTCGAGTTTTTCAATTCCATATTTCTCAGTGAGAAGTTTGTGCTGAGCGCGCACATCATCACCAATTCTCACATGCGGGAAATTAGCCATACCGTTTGGGCCGTCTGTATTATGCGGGGATGTTGATAGCCCGTTTCCAATCTGATTTATGATAATAATAAAATACTTATTTGGATCGAGCGGCCTTCCTTCACCTATATAGACCTGTTCCATAATCTTACTTGTGCCCGAATACCAGGTGGTCATTAATATTGCGTTGTCTTTATTGGCATTTAACTCTCCAAAAGTAGCGTAGGCAAGGTTACAATCTTTTATTACTCCGCCTTCTTCCAACTCATGATCACCAATATTATGAAGCTCATACGGGCCATGATTCTCCTGACTATAATATTCGTTATCTAACATACAACTCTCCTCTTTTATGATTTTTTAAATAATTTATCAACCAGTTACGATTATCTAATAACGGCCAGGTAATGTCAAGAAGATTAAAGTACTGAGAGAATGAAACGCTTATAAACTATCTGAATAAAATCAAGGCAATCAAAATCACAAGAAGAACAGTTGAAGTAATTATTGCAAAGTATGTGGATTTTCTAGCTTTGTCTTTTTCCCACCATGTAATTGGTCTTACCCCCTGAAGGACAAATGTAATTACACCTGAAAGATTTACTGCGATTACATTTACAAGTAAAAGGATTAAAGCTCCGTAAGCAAGACCAAAATTCCCCGATCCAAGTAACATCCCAAACGCGACAAGTGGTGGAAGAAGTGCCACTGCAACCATCACCCCGATCAATGCACTTGGAAGTCCAATTGTAAAAGAAAGCGCTCCCGCTGAACCTGAGGCAAGGGCTAAGACAATATCCCCTAGACCAACTTCAGTTCTTGACCTTAGTTCATGAATTGTGGGATCAATGTAAAGAAAATAGCCGATGGAAATTGAGACAATTAAACCTATAACAACTCCCAGTATATTTACCCTTATTGATTTCTTTGAAAGTTCAATATCCCCAAGCGTAACAGAAAGTGCAAGAGCAACATTAGGGGCCAAAAGCGGAGCAATTACCATAGCACCGATTATTACCGCAACATTGTCTTTTAAGACACCAATTGAGGCAACAATTGAAGAAAGGATAGTTAAAAATATAAATACCTTTGATGTCTGAATCCCGCTTGTAATGTCTGAGTAGAGCTCTTCGCGACTTATACTAAGGCTTTTAATCTTCTTTGGTTTGTTTTTATCCTCATCAGCTATTTTCTTGTCAACTTCAACCCTTGGTATGGTTGCCTCAACCGGAAGAAGTATCATTCTGAAATTATCAGTTGAAGAAAAGCGTTTCTGGATAATATCCATCAACTCACCACTTTCTTCTGAAGAAACAAGGATTTTTACAGTATGTTGATTGCCAACTTCACTTTCGGTCCAAACAGCATGAACCTCAAGTTCTTCAATTTGTTCATTAATCCAGGAAAGGTTTTCCGAGGAAGGTACATAAACTTCAAGTAAGCGAAGCGGCATAAGGAGATATAATAAGAAGTATTATTAATAATTGAAAGAGCTAAAGTAACAGACTGAAAATATCATTCGTTCTCTTCCAGAAATCTCTCAGCATCAATTGCTGCCATACAGCCAGTTCCGGCAGCAGTTACAGCCTGTTTGTAACGGGTATCCTGAACATCACCTGCAGCGTAGACTCCGGGCACATTTGTTTCAGAAGTTTTATCATTTGTAATAAGGTAACCATTTTCATCCATATCTAACTGACCTTCAAAAAGGTTTGTGTTTGGAGTATGTCCAATAGCGACAAACATCCCCTCACATTCCTTGATCCATGTCTCATCAGTTTTAATGTTTAGAACTTTAACCCCGGTAACCCCATCCTGTTTATTGCCAATCACTTCTTCAACTACAGAGTCCCATAAAAACTCAATCTTATCGTTTTTGAGTGCCCTTTCCTGCATTATCTTTGAAGCCCTTAGTTCATCCCGCCTGTGGATTACGGTTACTTTAGAGGCAAACTTTGTGAGAAACACGGCCTCTTCCATTGCTGTGTCACCACCACCAATCACAACAATCTCTTTCTCTTTATAGAAAAATCCATCACATGTGGCACATGTCGAAACGCCATAACCGAGCATCTGTTTTTCTGATTCTATTCCGAGCATCTTTGCAGTTGCACCTGAGGATATAATAAATGTTTCAGCTTCAACCTGATCGCCATTTCCAGTTATAATTTTGAAAGGTCTTTTAGAAAGGTCCACAGATGTGATCTCGCCGTTAACACAGTTGGCCCCAAAACGTTCAGCCTGTTTTCTCATCGCATCCATAAGTTCCGGGCCCATTATTCCTTCTGGAAATCCGGGATAGTTTTCCACATCAGTTGTAGTAGTAAGCTGGCCTCCCGGTTCGAATCCGGCAATTACAGTTGGCTCCAGATTTGCCCTTGCTGCATAAAGTGCCGCAGTAAGTCCGGCAGGCCCCGAACCCATTATGAGTACTTTGGTTTTACTTTTAAGTTCATTAGTTTCAGACATTAATTAACCTCTTTTAAAATTTGAAGTTTATACTACATTTAGCTATTGCTTTTTCAATAGGAAAGAAAAAAGGATACAAGTTTTAGAACAAATTCTACATATAAGGATTCAGGAGCTAACCATATATCATATAATAGTTAAGATAAAACCGGAGACCAATTATGAATAAAACCCCACTGTTTGAATTTGAAGAGACACTTAATGCTAACTTCAAAAATATTAATGAATGGCAGCTGGCAAAAGACTATGGCAACAAAACTAAGGAAGTAAGCAACACAAGAAATGGATTAACTTTTTGTGATATTTCAAACAGAGGAAAACTGAGACTATCTGGAAAAGATCACCTTAAACTCCTTCAGGGAATGCTTACAAATGACGTTTTAAATCTAAAAACAGGAGAAGGAAACCTCTCCGCAGTATTAACAAATAAAGGAAGAGTCATTTCAGATATGAGGGTATATAAAGATGAAGGTTCAGTTTTTCTTGATACTGAACCCGGGCTTAATAAAAAGCTAAAAGATCATTTACTTAAGTTCAGGCTTTCATACAAAGCCGAGATTGACGACGTAACAAAAGATTATGGCCTTGTTCATATCTCGGGAACAAAATGTATTGATTTCCTAACCGACTCTTTTAATATCGGCAGAGATAATCTTGATGAATATGAACACATCAAAGAAAATGGAATTAAAATTATCAAGATCAACAGAACTGGCGACCTGGGTTTTGATATTCAATTTGAAAATAATATGTCAGATAAAATCATAAATTTAATTTCAAGCCCAGCTTTTAATATTAAACCAGCTGGTCTTGAAGCTATGGAAATTATGAGAATAGAAGCTGGGATACCCAAATATGGTGTGGATATAGATGAAAGAACAATCCCTATTGAAGCCGGGCTTTGGAGTGCACTTGATTTTGAAAAGGGTTGTTATGTGGGCCAGGAAGTCGTGGCAAGAATAAAGTGGCGAGGAAGGGTAAACCGTCATCTTGTCAGCCTGAGAGTTGAAGGTGAAAAAGTTCCAGGGCCTAAAGATAAAATAATCTCTGACGAAAAAGAGATTGGAAAAATCACTTCTTCGGTATTCTCACCAACTGTAAATAAAGTTATCGCACTTGGTTACATAAGAAGAGAATTTAAAGATCATGGAAGTAAAGCAGAAGTTTTATTTTCTGACGGAAGTAAAACAGGCGTGGAAGTTATAGAAAACTCTTTTCACCAAAGATTTAGTTAGATAATTGCCTATTATCTCCAATTGTTACCTTAATTGACTTGATTTTAAGATACTGTCGTTCTATTATACTGTGATAACTTTTATTTGGCTTGGGAGGAATTCCATTTAGTGATATTTAATTCGATTTTAGGACTGTTTTCCAACGATTTGGCTGTGGATTTAGGTACAGCAAACACTCTTGTATTTGTAAAAGGCAAAGGGATCATTGCTAATGAACCCTCAGTTGTAGCTGTGCAGGAAGATCAAAAGGGGGCAAAGAAACTCCTTGCAGTGGGGAAAGAGGCAAAAGACATGGTAGGAAGGACCCCCGGATCAATTAAGGCAATCAGGCCTCTTCGTGACGGAGTTATAGCCGATTTTGATATAGCCCAGAAGATGCTTGAATACTTTATTAAAAAATCCCATAACAACAGAAAAAGCCTTGTACGTCCAAGAATTATTATTTCTGTTCCTATAGGTATAACCGAAGTAGAAAAAAGGGCTGTAAGAGAGTCTGCGGAGGCTGCAGGGGCAAGAGAAGTCTATCTTATTGAGGAAACAATGTCTGCGGCAATTGGTGCAGGAATGCCAGTAACAGAACCAACAGGTAGCATGGTAGTAGACATCGGTGGAGGCACAACTGGTGTGGCAGTTATCTCACTTGCCGGCATTGTTGTAAGTAAATCCATAAAAGTTGGCGGAGATAAAATGGATGAATCTATAATGCAATATATAAAAAGGAACTATAATATGCTTATAGGTGAGAGAACTGCAGAAGAGGTTAAAAAGCACCTTGGTAAAGAAATTGACAATAGTGAGATGACAACCATGAAAGTAAAAGGAAGGGACCTTAGATCAGGTATCCCGATGACGATAGAGATTAGCTCAAATGAAGTAAAAGAAGCTTTATCGGAACCTGTTAGTGAAATTGTGGATGCAATTAAGCAAACTTTAGAGAGGACCCCGCCCGAACTTTCTGCCGATATTGTTGATACAGGGATAACACTTGCGGGTGGAGGGGCACTTCTTGGTGGCCTTGATAAATTGATAAGCCAGGAAACAGGCCTGCCAGTAATGATTGCAGAGGATCCTCTTACTTGTGTGGTTTTAGGTTCTGGAAGAGCACTTGATGAATTAAAAATATTAAAAGAGCTTAGTGTTTGGTAAACTAAACTGATAAATTTGATATGATACAAAAGTTTTTTAAAAATTATCCATTTCTTTCATCACTAATATTTATTATCTTCTCAATACAGATAATTCCTTTCGCATTAAATGCGGACAAAAACGATAATGTTGCCACTAAACTTATTATGGAAATAAATTACTATCCATCAAAGTTGATTGATAATGTTAAATCAACTGCAAGGGGTTCCTGGGACGACTATATTTCCCTTGTGGACACAGAAAAAGAAAATGAGCTTTTAAAAAAAGAGATTGAGATTCTAAGAAATGAATACTACCAACTGGAAGAAGCAAAGATACAGAATCAAAGGCTAAAAAAACTTCTTAACTACAAAGAAGAACATGCAGAAAAGGTTATAAGTGCGAACGTAATTGCCGGAAGCCCCTCAATTATCAGACCAGAGTTTTTGATGATAGATAAGGGAGGAAAGTCAGGAGTAAAAAAAGAGATGGCAGTTTCCACTAATCTTGGTGTTGTTGGAAGGGTACACTCAGTAGGTAAAAACAACTCGATGATAATGCTTATTACTGATCCCCTTAGCTCGATTGATGCGATAGTTCATAGAACACGTGAAAGAGGTATTGTGAAAGGGCTAGGAAATAAATGTCTCATGCAATACATAGAAGATAAAGATAATATCTCAGAAGGCGATAAAATCATGTCATCTGGAAAAGATGGAATATTCCCAAAAGGCATAGTAATTGGCACCGTTGCAAAAATTGAGGCAGATGGTGGTCTTTATGAAGCAACCATAGAGCCCGAGATTGACACCAATACGCTTGAAGAGGTACTCATCATTCTTGAAGAAAAAAAAGAATTTCAAGAACAGCCCGCAGAACAACTTGAAGAACAACCCCTAAATGAATAAATCTTTACACTTTATTTATTACATTTTAGTCTCAATAATTCTAATAATAGTTCAAACTGCAATTCTCACTCCCAGGCTTATGGGCCTGTTCTCACCTGATCTCAACCTTATACTGATAATATATCTTTCAATAAATCCAAAAATTAGCAACGCTTTTATTCTTGTTGTTTTAAACGGTTTGTTAATGGATTTTTTTTCCGGCAACACGCTTGGTCTTCATACACTTACAAGAATAATTGTGTACATATTTCTTAGAAATAGCGTCTCAAAGTTTGATTTTAAGGAAACCCCGCCTCAGGTATTCGCATTATTAATAGCAACAACATTTTTTTGGGCACTGATCTTTTTAATTTTGAAGGTTAAATCTATTGAGAGTTTTACAATTTCTTTGAATCTCATAATTCATCAAGCTACTATTAATACATTAGTTGGTATTTTCTTAATAAAATTTTTCAGAAAAATAGATGCAAAATTTCAAAAGTAGATTAATAATTTCAGCCATAATTCTGAGCCAGTTCTTTTTAATTTTTTTTGGGAGGCTTTTTTACCTTCAAATATTAAAAGGAGAAGAGTTTGAAAAGTTCTCTGCAGAAAACAGTATCAGGCTCCTGAAAGTGCCTGCTCCCAGGGGGAAAATTCTTGACAGAAATGGAAAAGAAATTGTGGTGAACCGTCCTTCTTTTAACCTCGTGGTCTTTCCAAGAGAGATAAAAGATGTAGAAGCTATATCACATAAATTATCAGAAATACTCGGGAAACCTCAATTTGAGTTGGAGATTACACTCAAAAAATTAATCAAACAAAATTTTTACACGCCCACACCAATTGCAAAAGATATAACAAGGGATGAGCTTGCAATCGTGGAGATAAATCGTGATGTTCTAAAAGGAGTGGATATAGAAGTTAACTACGTTAGAAGCTATCCCCATGGAAACTCTGGTTCATTGATACTTGGTTATCTTGGCCTTGCAAGTGAAGATGAAATTAAAGAGGACCCTTCAATAGAAGCAGATCAACAAACAGGGAAATTTGGCATTGAAAGAAATCTTGAAAAAAATCTGGTTGGCGAAAAAGGGCAAAAGTATATTGTGGTAGATGCCCTTGGAAGAAAAGTGGAAACACCTTTTTTCAAGGACCGGCTTCATGATAAAGACAGCTCACCGGGAAATGATGTTCAGCTTACAATTGATATTGACCTTCAAGATACCGCAGAAAGTTTACTCGAAGATAAAAGCGGTGCGATTGTTGCAATGGATATCAATACTGGAGAAATACTTGCCCTTGCAAGCAGGCCTTCATTTGATCTAAGGGATTTTTCATCCTCAATTACCAGAGAGAAATGGCTTGAAATAACAAATGATGAAGATTTTCCGTTTCTTAACAGGGCCACTCAGGGCACCTACCCTCCGGGTTCTGTATTTAAAATTGTTACTGCTTACGCAGCACTTAATGAAAAAGCAATTGATTACAACACCAAATTTTACTGCCCTGGTCATTACAAAATAGGGAAAAGGAAATTTCATTGCTGGAAACGGGCCGGGCATGGATGGGTAGATTTCAAGAGATCCCTTGTAAAGTCATGTGATGTTTACTACTACCAGGTTGCAGAAAAACTTGGAATTGACAAGCTTTCAAAATATATAAAAGTTTTTGGTTTCGGAAGCAAAACCGGTTTTGATCTTTTTGAAAAAGAAGGTGTTGCGCCAAGTAGGGAATGGAAACTCAGAAACTTCAAAAAGCCCTGGTATAAAGGTGAAACAGCTATCACATCAATTGGGCAAGGTTATCTAAATGTAACACCTATCCAGGTAAATGTTATGACGGCTGCTGTTGCAAACAATGGAATTATTTTAAAACCTACCCTTATTAAAGGGCCGGTAGAGGAAAGTGATGATAGTGATAAGATAAGACAAGTGGTCCTGGAACGTTCAATAGTTAAAAAAATAAATGATGCACTCTGGGCAGTTGTGAATGAAAGAGGTGGCACCGGGGGAAGGGCTAAATCAAAACTCCTAGATATATCAGGCAAAACAGGCACTGCTCAGGTAGTTGCGCTCGGATCTGAAAAGGGAAGTGATAAGTTTAAAGACCATGCCTGGTTTACTTCTTTCGCCCCTTCTGAATATCCGGAAATTGCCGTAACAGTATTAGTTGAAAACGGTGGAAAAGGTGGTTCAGTTGCTGCACCAATCGCAAAAGAAATCATTGAAAAGTATCACCAAATAAAGAATCCATCAGATGATATTTGATAGACAACTACTTAGAAACTTTGGCTTCTCCCTGATTATTCTATCAATCGTTTTTTCGTTGATAGGACTTTTAAACCTATATAGTTCATCATACCACACGGGGCTTTCCTCATTTAAAAAACAGACACTCTGGGTATTTATTGGCATTGTATCAATGATTGCCACAAGCTTTATAAACCCAAACCTTTTAAAAAGGTACTCTCCTCATATTTACGTTGGTGCAATTCTTATCCTTCTTCTTGTAATATTTTTTGGAAAAGAGGTGTCTGGATCAAAGAGCTGGTTTCAGTTTGGCCCTTTTTCGGTGCAGCCCTCAGAGTTTGTAAAAATAGCTTTAATACTAATTATTGCAAGATTTTACAACGATGATTTTAATGATGGCCCGTTTGGACTTTTTGATCTGCTAAAACCAATAGCTTCAATGATTATACTTTTTGGACTTGTAATGCTTCAGCCTGATCTTGGCACAGGGCTTATATTACTTCTAATTGGAGCAAGCATTTTTTTGTTTATGGGATTAAAAAAAAGATCACTACTTTTTATATTGGTGATAATAGCGGGACTTTCCATTCCTACATGGAACTTTTTTCTTAAGGATTACCAAAAAGACAGAATTCTTTCCTTTATAAATCCTTATGAAGATCCCCTTGGCTCAGGATACAACTCAATACAATCTCAAATTGCAGTAGGTTCGGGGAAAATGTATGGGAAAGGTTTTATTGAAGGATCACAGTCTCAGCTGAGGTTTGTTCCTGCACAACAAACAGACTTTGCTTTTTCCGTTTTGGCTGAAGAATGGGGGTTTGTGGGCTCGATTTTCACCCTTTTAGTTTATTTCCTGATAATACTAACTATGCTCGACACCGCAGGATCTACTAAGGATAAATTTAGAATGCTTGTATGCTTTGGGGCAGCTGCACTCTTTTTCTGGCACTCGGTAATAAATATAGGAATGGTAATTGGGCTTTTACCCGTCACAGGAGTGCCACTTTTACTCTTTAGCTATGGGGGTTCATCAACCCTCACAGCTTTTATTGCTATTGGGATTGTGCTTGGAATAAGAAACCGTCAGGTGCCTAAGCCAGAAGAAGATATTGCTCTGTGACTATAGTATTAGAACGGCTTTTTCTAACGAAATTACAATCATAATTAATCTACTCAAAAGCTCTTTTTTTAAGTAATAATACAGGTTCAAACCCAACTTGACAGCATAACTCAATCAGATACACTCTACCTCGTTTTTGAGTGCTTCTAAGCACCCTTTAATATGCAATTTTTTAGTAAAAATCAACAGTTTTCTACTTTTTCTTTATTCTCCAGGGAATAAGGCGTACAAATGAAAAAAATAAATATTTTTTTTTAACTATGTTAGCTCTAAACTCATTATCAACTTTATTTCCAGCTAGCAGTTTTGCTATATCAAATGTTAACGATATTAAAGCTGTGGGTTTTGCAGAAAGACTTTCTTCAAAGGCTGACATTGATACTGAGTTTACAAACTCTGATGGCAAGCAGTTAAGACTTTCAGAATATTTTGATGGTAAACTTCCCGTAATAATTAACCTTGTTTACTTTAATTGCCCGAGGGTTTGCACATTTGGCACTGACGGTGTGCTCGAAGCAATAAATGAGCTGGAAGCACTCGATCTTACCAATGACTATAAAGTATTAACAATAAGCTTTAACAATAAAGAAACCCCTGAAGTATCATCAAAAAAATCCAAAAGATACCTTAGCAGCCTAAGAGACGGGCTCTCAGGCAAAAACAGTTGGGAGTTTCTCACCGGAACTGAAGAAAATATAATAAGGTTAACAAACTCACTTGGATTTAAGTTTAAAAAAGACGGAAAAGAATTTGCCCATCCATCAGGGATCATTATTCTTACTCCCAATGGAACAATTTCCCGTTATCTACACGGAATTCAGTATAGCAAGAAAGATTTAAGGCTTGCACTGATTGAAGCTTCAGAGGGCAAAATTGGTAAATCATCACTCTTTAACTCAGTACTGTTATTTTGTTATAAGTTTGATCCGATTGGAAAAAGGTACGCCCTTCATGCACTTAATGTTTTAAAAGTTGGCGGATTTATCACGCTTGCTGTGCTTGTAGGTTTTCTTTCAATCATGTGGAAAAGAAACAAAGTTTGATTATTAATCATTGGTGGAGGTTATGTATTTCAAATGACCAGTTGGATACCTGAATCAGCATCTAATTTAGCTAGTAATGTAGATAATATAACGCTTTTTGTAACGGTGTTATCAGTATTTTTCTGTGTATTGATCTCCTTTTTTCTAATATACTATTCAATAAAATATAGAAGAAAAAGTGAAAATCAGGAAACTGCTTACATTACAGGAAATGAACTTATAGAGATTATCTGGACAGTTATTCCCAGCATTTTGCTTATGGTTATATTTGCATGGGGATATATCGCTTTCAGGGAGCTCAAACACCCACCCGCAGACGCACTTGAGATCAATGTTATCGCAAAACAATGGCTTTGGCAGTTTGAATATTTTAATGGAAAGAAAAGCATTAATGAGATGTATGTTCAAAAGGGCCGACCCGTAAGGCTCATAATGAGATCGGATGATGTTATTCACAGCTTTTTTGTACCACAATTCAGGGTTAAACAGGATGTCTTACCTGTCAATTATTCCCAGCTTTGGTTTACACCTACAAAAACAGGCACATACGATATTTACTGCACTGAATACTGTGGTGCAGGTCACTCCAAAATGCTTGGAAAAGTAAATGTTTTAAGCCCCGAGGCCTATGCAAGATGGGAAAGAGCAGATGAGTTTGGTGGAGATGCTGTAGCAGGTGGATCAGACCTACCACCGGCAGAGAGAGGCGAGAACCTTTACTCGCAAAGAGGATGTAATGCCTGCCATAGTCTTGATGGAGCAGATGGTGTGGGGCCAACATTTAAAGGACTATTCGGAAGAGAAGAAAAACTTGTTGACGGCTCAGTTGTAATAGCAGACGAAAATTATATTAAAGAATCTATTTATGTGCCGCAAGCAAAAATGGTTGCAGGCTATGCACCTGTGATGCCTGCTTTCAAAGGTATCCTTTCAGATGATGAAGTTACAGCAATTATTGAGTTTTTAAAAACTCAGAAGTAAGTAATTAGGAGGAAGGAAATATGGCAAACGGTATTGCCGCAGATTCAACTTATGAATCATATTTAGCCAAAAAAGGTTTTACTGCCTGGGCTTTAACAACGGATCATAAAAGAATTGGGATAATGTATCTCATTACTATCTCTTTTTTCTTCTTACTTGCAGGGGTAACAGCCCTTCTTATGAGATATGAGCTGCTTACCCCAGAGCTTGATTTCTTCAGTACCACGACACAATACAATGTGGCTTTTACGCTTCACGGATCACTTATGGTCTTTTTCTTTATTGTGCCAGGGATTGCGGCAAGCCTCGGAAATTTCCTTATTCCACTTATGATTGGGGCAAGGGATGTTGCCTTTCCAAGACTCAATTTGCTAAGCTACTGGGTTTATCTTGTCGGTACAGTAATTCTAATGACAGCCCTGGCTCAACCTGCAGACACGGGATGGACATTTTATACTCCCTACAGTGTTGAAACCGGAACAAATGTAATACTTATAACCCTTGGGGTTTTTGTACTCGGATTTTCTTCTATTCTGACGGGTATGAACTTCATTGTAACAGTTCATAAACTTCGTGCCCCGGGTATGACATGGAACAGATTGCCACTATTTATCTGGGCATCTTACGCAACTGCAATTCTTCAGCTTCTTGCAACACCAGTAGTAGGAATAACACTTCTGCTTCTAATAATGGAAAAATCCCTCGACATAGGATTTTTTGATCCTGCAAAAGGTGGAGATCCAATATTATTTCAAAATTTCTTTTGGTTTTACTCTCACCCTGCTGTTTATATCATGGTAATACCCGCTTTTGGGATTATTTCTGAGATTATTCCCGTGTTTGCACGAAAACCAATATTTGGATATAGGGCAATTGCATATTCAAGTTTTGCAATCGCAATAATAAGCTTTTTTGTATGGCTTCACCATATGTTTGTGAGCGGTATATCCGAAACTGCAGCTGCTATTTTCTCGTTTCTAACTATGCTTGTCGCTATACCAACAGCAATAAAGGTGTTTAACTGGCTTGCAACTTTATACAAAGGTTCAATAGAGTTTCACTCATCTATGCTCTACGCACTTTCGTTTATCTTCTTATTCACCATCGGAGGGCTTACAGGGGTATTTCTCGGCGCTCTTGCCGTGGACGTGCATCTGCACGACACATATTTTGTTGTAGCGCACATGCACTACGTAATGATTGGTGGAACAGTAATGGGATTTTTCGGGGCGCTACACTTTTGGTATCCAAAGTGGTTTGGTAAAACATTTAATGAACTCACAGCTAAAGCATCATGGTTTTTAGTGTTTGTTGGTTTTAATGTAACTTTCTTTCCACAGTTTTTTATGGGTTATCAGGGAATGCCACGAAGGTATGCCACCTATCCTGAACAGTTTCAATCGGCTCATGTTTTATCAACATATGGCTCATGGATACTTGGATTAGGGATATTTATCATGACAGTTAATTTGATAGCTGGTATTTTTAGCAGAAAGGTGCCTGAAGGCAATCCTTACAAATCATTATCACTTGAGTGGCAAATGCCTTCTCCGCCACCACATAATAATTTTGAGGATATACCAATAGTTACAGATTGGACTTATGCATATGGTAAAAAATAAACTTTGGAGGCATTCAAAAGAAAATGAGCACAACAACAGCAGATCACACTGAAGATCATGCACACGCACACGGACATGGATTAGGTGAAGCAGTTACTCATGATGCTGCAAAGTTTGGGATGTGGCTTTTCCTTGGAACTGAAATTCTTCTATTCGGTGGACTATTTGCAGCATATGCACTCTTCAGGGCAAAGTATCCTGATTTATTTGTGGAGTATCACAAAAACCTTGATCTTGAAAAAGGGGTTTTTAATACCTTTGTGCTGCTTTTTAGCAGTTTTACAATGGCACTTGCTGTGCTTTTTGCCCAGAGAAAAAAACAACTTTATACTACAATTTTTCTTGCAATAACCTTTGTTTGTGGAGCAATTTTTGCGATTGTAAAATACTTTGAATACGCCCATAAATTTGAAGACCATATTTACCCAAGTAAAAATATATTTTATGCACTTTACTACATGACGACAGGCCTTCACATGATTCACGTATTCATAGGAATGATAATCATCCTTGCCCTTCTTGGAATGAATATGAAGGGGAAATTTGTGAAGGGCAGATACACACCGGTTGAAGTTGGCGGGCTTTACTGGCACCTTGTCGACCTTATCTGGATATATCTTTTTCCATTAATGTATCTTATAGGCTAATAGGAGAATAAAATGAGCATTGAAAACCGCGATCACATTGAGGAACATCACACAAATATCTGGTCATACGTGTTTGTTTTACTGGCTTTATTCACCCTTACTGCTTTCACTGTATTAACAGCAATAAAAGTGGATATAGGTAGTCTGAATATAGTTCTTGCAATGATTATAGCCTCTGTAAAAGCATCTATAGTTGCCTTGTTTTTTATGCACCTTAAATTTGAAGACAAACTCACATGGCTATATGCACTTTATCCTTTGTTTTTACTGTTTCTTTTAATCTTTTTTACACTTATGGAGACCTTCACAAGGGTTCCGGTTTTGAAATAGTATCAAATGCTTCCAAAAGCTACACTTGGATTATTATTCCTTCTTTTAATATGGGGAAATATGGTAGCTGGCCTGGGTGCCGGGCTTGCCTGCCCCGACTGGCCCCTATGTTACGGGAAATTTTTCCCACAAATGAGATGGGATATTTTTATGGAACACACCCACAGGGTAATCGGTGCTGTGTTTTCAATCCTGTTTTTCATTTACGCATATAAAACCTATAAAAGATACTCAGGCAACTATAAATTAATTCCAGTAATAACAGTAATACTTCTGATCATCCAGATTGTTCTTGGAGGAATAGTAGTATTAAAAAAACTTCCGGTCGACCTGACAACTTATCACTTTGCAAACGCTATGGTCATTTTTTGCCTTGTTCTTTACGTAGTATATTTTGACGGTGAAAAAAGAAACCCCAAGTTAAAGTTTAATGGCGCATCAGGAATTTTCTTTGGATTATCTTTTCTGGTATTAATTCAACTTGTTTTAGGTGCTTATGTCAGGCACTCAAAAGCAGGGCTTGCCTGCCCTGATTTTCCAACTTGCCTCGGATTCATCATACCACCTGATTTATCTGGAATTGTGCTTACACATTTTAGCCACAGAGTGATGGCCTATATAATTTCACTTATTTTTATTGTTCTTTTTATAATTTCTAAACTGACAACAACATTCAAAGATGCACGTAAAAATATTGACTTGGTTTTGCTTTGTGTCATAACACAGATTGTTCTTGGAATGTGGGTTGTTTACTCACGGCTTACTTTTTATGTTACCGCCCTTCACCTCAGTCTTGCACTTATAATCCTTTCAATTACTTTACTAACCTGGTTTAAATATATAGATAAACGCTATATCTAATGGAGAAAAAAAATAAAAATTCTGCCGGCAAAGTAGTTGTTTCTGCCATACTTCTTTCAAAGCCGGGGATTATTGTAAGCGTTGCTTTCACTGGCTTTGCCGGAATGGTTGTTGCAGAGAGAGGAATCCCTTCCCTATCTGTGATAGCGCTTGGAATTATCTCACTTCTTCTCAGTGCAGCTGGCTCCGCGATACTCAACAATGTTTTTGATAAAAAAATAGATAAAGAGATGAAACGTCTCAATAAGAGGGTCGAAGCCCTCGAGACTCTTGGGGATAAGAACGCAGTGATCTTATCTTCAATTATAATTATTATCTCTCTTGTAATCTCACTTTTCTTTTTTAACTATCTAAATACCACTCTAATTGTTGCAGCAATTTTTAGCTATACCGTTCTATATACACTGTTTTTAAAAAGAAGTTCACCGTTTGGTACTATTCTTGGCGGAATCCCCGGGGCCCTTCCAGTAATTATTGGTTATACGTTTGTAAATAGCTACATTGGACTTGATGGTATAGTTTTATTCACCTTTATGATGCTCTGGCAACCGCCACATTTTTGGGCACTTGCCCAAAAGTATAAAAAGGATTACGAACAGGCAAAAATACCCGTCTTACCAGTTGTTTTCAGTAGCGAATACACAAATATACTAATCCTTATTTATACTCTTTCCCTTCTGCCCCTAACATTAATTCTTTGGTTTATTGGACTAAATTCAGTCTATTTTGCTTTTTTTGCAGTACTTGCAGGTCTATACTTTGATTATGTAGTAATAAAAAGTGTTTACCGGAATGCAGGATATGGAAAAGCTTTTGCAATTTCCATTCTTTATATGCTTGCTATAATGCTATTTATTATTATTGATATATCAGTTTCCTCATTTACACCAGTCAGAGGAATTATTAACTAGTTTAGATTTCCATTTTGATCTACAAGTTTTTGATACTCTTCAACGTAAAGTTTACTCGACTTTGTCCAGGAAAACCTTTTTTTCATTGCCCTTTGTACAAGTTTATTCCACTCTTGTTCGTTATTGTAAACTTTTAAGGCTTTTTTCAGAGAGTCCAATAAACTTGCAATTGAAAAGTTTTCAAAAACAAAACCAATACCACTTTTTTTATTTTTCGAATAATCTGAAATTGTATCAATAAGGCCTCCGGTGGCCCTAACTATTGGGATGGAACCATATCTTAGTGCAATTATCTGAGAAAGACCACATGGTTCATAACGTGAGGGCATTAAAAACATATCAGATGCGGCAAAAATCCTTCTTGCTATTTTTTCGTTATATTTTACGAGTGCACAAACATTCCCTTTATACATTTCATTTACTTGGACAAGCATTTTCATATATTTTTCTTCACCGGATCCAATCAGAATTACCTGAAAACCCATGTCTACAATTATATCCAAAGCTTCAACTAAAAGGTCTATTCCTTTTTGTTCTGCAAGTCTGCAAACAAGACCCACTAAAGGCTTTTGGACGTCATCATTTAGTTCAAATTGATTTTTAAGTTTGCTTTTGTTTATAGCTTTTTTATGGAAGTTTCTATAGCTGTAATTTTCATACAATAGTTTATCAGTCTCCGGGTTCCACTTTCCATAATCAATACCATTAAGAATACCAATGACCTTATTTGATCTTTCCGATTTATGCCTTATTACACCTTCCAGGCCTTTTCCCTGGTTTGATGTTTGAATTTCCTCACTGTAAGTTGGGCTCACTGTTGTAACCAGATCGGAATAGATGATACCACCCTTCATCAAATTGATTTTTCCATAATACTCAAGGCCTTCCTGCGAATAGATATAATTCGGAAAACCCAAAATATCTAAAACATAAGAATCATATACTCCCTGATAACCTATATTGTGAATTGTAAAAACAATTTTAGTGTCTGAAAAAAACGAAAATTCTTTAATTGAATCTTTTGTGTTCTTTAGATAAATAGGCACAAATGATGTGTGCCAATCATGACAGTGAATAACATCAGGCTTATAGTTGATCAACTGAGAAGTTTTTAATGCGGCTATGCAAAACGCCCCGTATCTTACACAATTATCTGCATAATCGCCCTGGGGGGTAGAGTAAACAAAATCTCTGTCAAAGAGTTCTTTGTTTTGTAGAAAATAGACTTTTATTCCACTAATATCAGTGACATTTACTTCAAATATATAATCAATAGAGTTAACCCTGACAGTAATATCATGCTGAAGTATTTTTTTTTCGATACTTAATTCTCTAAGCTTTTTTTCAGCCGCTTTATAAAGCGGAACTATAACCCTTATCTCGCAATCATTTTTCTTAATCTTCTTTGGAAGGCTTCCTATAACATCCGCAAGTCCACCGACTTTGACAAATGGATCCATTTCTGAAGCCACAAAAAGTACATTTAGCATTTATAAACATCCTGATAATAATTTAGGTGAAAATTCTTATTATTTAACTTAATATACCCAAGTAAATAAACCTAAAACCAAGTTTTGGGCATATATAGATTTAACCCCTTAGATACTTTTCAGTTAATAACCTTAAATGTTTTTGATGATGATCTCCAACCGCTGATTCATCAAATCTCCACTCCCAATTGCCAGATTCAGAAGATGGTTTGTTCATTTTAGCTTCCTCACCTAAGCCAAGAATATCCTGAAAAGGTATGATTGAAATTTTTGCTTTTGATCTTTGAGCAAGCTCAATAAAAACCCAGTTTATTCCATCTTTTTCAATATCTAGGGAATCCCCAATATAGCTTGAAACCCTTTCTCTTTCATTTGAGTTTGACTCTTTTTCCCACCACCCCAAAGTGGTGTTGTTATCATGAGTACCTGTATAAATAATGCTGTTTTCAAGGTTATTATCAGGTAAAAAACTTCCATTGGGAAAATCATCTCCAAAAGCAAACTGAAGAATATTCATGCCCGCCAAATTCAACTTATTACGCATCTCAATTACGTCTGGTGTTATCTCGCCCAAATCTTCAGCTATAAAATCTTTTGAACAGAAATGGTCAAATATTGTATTAAAGAAATCTTCTGAAGGAACATCCTCCCAGCACCCTTTAACAGCTGTCTTTTCATTCACTGGTATCTCCCAGTAAGATAAAAACCCTCTGAAATGATCCAGTCTAATCATATCAAAAAGTTTAAGGTTATGCCGCAACCTTTTTATCCACCACTCATAACCACTATCTTTTAAAACTTCCCAATTGTAAACCGGGTTTCCCCATCTTTGCCCAGTCTTACTGAAATAATCTGGAGGCACCCCCGACACAACATTAGGTCTGCCCTTGCCATCAAGTTTAAAAATTTTTTGATTAGACCACACATCAGCACTATCGTGGTTTAGATATATTGGAAGATCGCCAATTATCTTCACTCCTCTTTCATTGCAATACTTTTTTAATTCACCCCACTGCTGAAAGAAAAGAAATTGGATAAATTTCGCACGGGTAATATTTTCAATCAGGCCACCAATTAGGTCAGAAAAAAATGGCTCTTTTTTCTCCCTTATTTTAAAAGGAAAATCTACCCAGCTTATCTCGCCAAAATATTCCCTTAAGGAAATATATAAAGAATAATTATCAAGCCATTCTTTATTCTCAGAACAAAAATAAATAAATTCCTGATCATTTGAGATTTTCGATCTGTAATTATTAAATGCGTTGTCTAAAATTTGATTCTTAAACTTAATAGCTTCTCCATAATCAACGCGTTCTTTAGAAAATAAGGGGATATCAGATAAAAAGCTTTCAGATAAGTATCCGTCTCTAACTAACAATTCGGGACTAATAAGGAGCGGGTTACCGGCAAACCCTGAAAAAGAACTATAGGGCGAGTTTCCAAAAACAGGTGTTGTAGGGTTTATGGGAAGTACCTGCCAATAGCTTTGTTTGGTTTCAATTAAAAAGTTGCAGAAATCATAAGCACCACTTCCAAGGTCGCCAACACCGAAAGGGGAAGGAAGAGATGTTATATGGAGCAAAACACCGCTTTTCCTATTCAAAACCTTCTCCAATCATCCTAAAGAGGCTAAGGCTTCTTTCCTCAAGATAGTACTGTTGCCTACCTGCTATTGGTTCTTTAAAGCTTAATCCATCAATATTTTTTGTCTCAATCAAAGTTTCCCATTTGCTCTGGGATCGAAAGGAAGGAAGAGTAAAAGTAATTGGTTCATAATAAGAATTTAAAAGCAAAAGAAGTTTATCGTCGTCTATTTTATTTCCCTTTTCGTCAAACTGTTCTATCAGATCACCATTAATCAAAAGCCCAATACATTTACTGTGACCATTATTCCAATCCCCTTCAGTCATCTCTTTGCCGTCGGGGCGCAACCAGACAATATCTTTAACATTTGAATTTCTAATTACTTGTCCTTTAAAAAACTTTCGTCTTCTTAAAACCGAATGGTTTTTCCTGATTTTTATTAAATACTTTGTAAAACGAAAAAATTCATTATCAAGTGCCAACTCATCCCAGTTTATCCACGAAATTTTATTGTCCTGACAATATGGATTGTTGTTTCCCAGTTGAGACCTTCCTCTTTCGTCTCCTGCAAGTAACATGGGAACTCCCTGAGACAAAAGTAAGGTTGCCATCATATTTCTTTTTTGTTTTGCACGAAGCTCATTAATTTTTTGGTTTTTTGTCTCTCCTTCAACACCGCAATTCCAGTTTAAGTTATTGTCATTTCCATCTTTATTGTTTTCCATATTTGCTTCATTTAGTTTTTTTTCATATGTAACAAGATCATGAAGGGTAAAGCCGTCATGACAGGTAATAAAATTAATACTTGCATATGGCCTTTTACCAGTCTCTTCATAAAGATCACTCGATCCTGTAAGCCTGTATGCAAGCTCAGCAACCTGTTCACTATCCCCCTTCCAATAACGCTTGATATTGTCACGGTATTTACCATTCCACTCAGCCCAAAGCACAGGGAAATTACCAACCTGGTAACCCCCCTCTCCTAAATCCCATGGCTCCGCAATCAGCTTCACCCTGGACAAAACAGGATCCTGATGGATTATATCAAAAAAAGCGCCAAGTTTATCCACAGAATGAAGTTCTCTTGCAAGAGTTGAGGCAAGATCAAAGCGAAATCCATCTACGTGCATCTCATTAACCCAGTAACGCAGGCTATCCATTATCAGCTGCAGTACTCGTGGGTGAGTCATGTTAAGCGTATTGCCACAGCCTGTGTAATCTATATATAAATTCTTGTCATTAACGTTCAGACGGTAATAAGAACTGTTATCAATTCCTCTAAAACTAATTGTTGGCCCCTCGTGATTGCCCTCTCCGGTATGATTGTAAACCACATCAAGTATTACTTCGATGCCCTCGGAGTGCAGGGTTTTCACCATTGATTTAAATTCAGCAACCTGTTCACCCCCGGTTCCTGAGCTGGAATATCTGCTATCAGGAGCAAAATAACCGATAGAATTATATCCCCAGTAGTTTGTAAGTCCTTTATCCACTAAATGTTTATCAGCTGTAAATTGGTGCACTGGCATCAGCTCAAGTGCAGTTACACCTAAAGACTTTAAGTATTTGATAACTGCAGGGCAGGCAAGCCCCGAATATGTTCCCCTTTTAGTTTTAGGTACATGCGGATTAAGTGCGGTAAACCCCTTCACATGAAGTTCATATATTAATGTTTTGTGCCAGGGTATTTTTGGAGAACTCACTCCTTTCCAGTCAAAGTAGTCATTGACCACAACACATTTTGGAATTGCATGGGCGCTATCCTTACTGTTTTCAAATAAGGAATCATCCCAGTTTATAGTGCCTGAAATTGCTTTGGCATAAGGATCCAGAAGTAGTTTTGATGAATTAAACTTATTACCGTTTTTCGGATCATACGGGCCATATACCCTGTAACCATAAAGAAGGCCCGGCTTGGCATTTGGAAGATACACATGCCAAACCATGTCGGTCTTTTCAACAACCTCAATTCTTTCAACCTTTTTTTCCGGACTTTTACTTTCAAAAAGACAAAGTTCAACTCTCTTTGCATTTTCAGAGAAAAGTGCGAAATTAACTCCTTCACCATCCCATGTTGCTCCAAGGGGATATGAATTTCCGGGCCAAATTTCAGTTCTCATATTTTGGGTGAACACATTACTCATTACTGTGTTTGAGGTTTGAGAAACATAACTCCAAGTGGAGGAATATTTAATTTGATGGACAGTTCTTTACCGTTGGCAGGTTCATTACGGGATTTCATTCCTTTCGAATTACAGCAACCACTTCCTCCATATTTTTTGGAATCACTGTTTAAGCATTCTTTCCAGATTCCCTCTTCGGTTACTCCGACAGGGTAATTCTCCTTTGTAACCGGGGTAAAATTACAAACAACTAAAATACTGTTGCTATTCTTATCTTTTCTTATAAAACTGATAATACTGCTTTTGGCATCTGCAAAATCAATCCATTCAAAACCGTTACAAGAAAAGTCCACTTCATATAAACATGGTTCATTCTTATAAAATGAATTTAGGTCTTTTACCCACTTCTGCAAACCACTATGATTTTCATATTGAGTAAGATGCCAGTCAAGGCTGTTATTATGGTCCCATTCATTGCGCTGACCAAATTCACAACCCATGAATATAAGTTTTTTACCAGGATGGCCAAACATATAACCAAAAAGTGCCCTGAGATTTGCAAATCTTTGCCAGTCATCACCAGGCATCTTGCTAATTAATGATCCCTTTCCGTGTACAACTTCATCATGGGATAGTGGGAGCATGAAATTTTCAGTAAATGCATACCAAAGACTGAATGTAAGTTGGTTCTGGTGGTATTTTCTATAAACTGAATCTGTTGAAAAGTAGGAAAGTGTGTCATTCATCCAGCCCATATTCCATTTCATTCCAAAACCAAGCCCGCCAATCTCAGTCGGCTTGGAAACCATAGGCCATGCAGTCGATTCTTCTGCAATAATTAGTATTCCTTTGTGATTTTCATATGCATTTTTATTAAATTGCCTTATAAGATTTATTGCCTCGTTGTTTTCCCTCCCACCAAACTCATTTGGAATCCACTCACCCTCATTCCTGCTATAATCCAAATAAAGTAAAGAAGCAACGGCATCCACCCGAAGAGAGTCAATATGGTATTTATCAAGCCAAAACATTGCACTACTAATTAAAAATGACCTGACCTCGTTTCTTCCGTAGTTGAATATATAACTTTTCCAGTCGGGGTGAAATCCCTTTCTCGGATCTGCATGCTCAAACAGGTGAGTACCATCAAAAAGACCAAGCCCATGTTCATCAACAGGAAAATGAGAAGGGACCCAGTCAAGTATCACTCCAATATTGTTTTGGTGAAGGTAATCTACAAGATACATAAAGTCCTGAGGTGACCCATATCTGCTTGTAGGGGCAAAGTAACCTAGGCACTGATAACCCCACGAACCGTAAAATGGGTGTTCCATTACGGGCAAGAATTCAACATGGGTAAAGCCCATATCTTGTACATATTCACAAATCTCATGCGCCAGTTCTTTATAATTAAGAAACCTGCCCTTTTCTTCGACAACTCTTTTCCAGGAACCAAGATGAAGCTCATATACAGATATTGGACTCTCAAAACCATTAAGGTCTTCTCTTGTATTAAGCCACTCCGTATCATCCCATTTATAATCTAGGTGAGATACCACTGAAGCTGTCTTGGGTGGAGTTTCAAAATGAAAGGCAAAAGGATCGGCCTTTTCAAGAATCTTTTCACTGAATTTTGGTTTTATTGCATATTTGTACAGACAATCTATCTCAATTTCCGGGATAAACCCTTCCCAGATACCAGAACTATCCCACCTGGGGGCAAGTTTATGTGCATCAGGGTTCCAGAAATTGAAATCCCCTATTACTGAAACTGAATCTGCATTTGGTGCCCAAACGGAAAACAAAGTGCCCTTTTTTCCATCAAACTCGGTAACATGAGATCCAAGCTTTTCATAAAGCTTGAAATGCATACCTTCTTTAAAAAGGTGAATGTCATAGTCAGTAAAGAGGCTAAATCCGTGTTTCACTGTATAATTTTTTGTCATGAAAAGGCAGAAATGTTATTAAATCAAGTGATAAAGAAAATTGCATCTTGTAAAATTCTCATAAGTTGTAAAATTTATATGATTACATTACAAAATCAACATTTATACATTGTTGCTAAACTGAATAAAAACAATAACCTTTTTAACCTTATTATCGACAAAAATTAAATTTACAAACGAGGTTCGCATTGAGTCAGGTTGTAGTAGAGAACAAACTATCCAAGATTATTAATTCGATTATTTATCATATCAATTACACAATTGGGAAAAGAATGAATAAAGCATCAAGAGAAGATATATCCCGTGCTCTTTCTTTAACAGTTAAAGATATGGTCCAAGACAGGTTAAAATCTTCTCAGGAAGTCTACAAAGAAAATGACTCAAAAAAAATCTACTATATATCTATTGAATTTCTTGTAGGAGCTTCTCTTGAAAACAATCTTTTTAATTTACACATTTATGATGAGTGCGAAGAGGCACTTTCCAGATTAGGGTTTAATCTTCAAGATATAATTGATGTGGATGTTGAACCTGCGCTTGGTACAGGCGGACTCGGGAGGCTTGCAGCATGCTTTCTTGACTCTATGGCAACCCTTGGAATCCCCGGTTTTGGATATGGAATTAACTATGAGTTTGGTTCTTTAAAACAGGAAATAAAAAACGGATATCAAACCGAAAAACCTGATGATTGGAACAGGGATATATATCCTTTTTTCATCGAAAGGCCCGATAATAAAATTGAAGTTCCGGTTTATGGCCATGTTGAAGTACTAAAAGATATAGATGAAGGATATAGATATAGATGGGAAAATCAAAGATTTGTAACAGGGATACCATATGACCTGCCTATCGTTGGATACGGTGGAAAAACAGTTAATTATCTTAGGCTTTACACTGCAAGAGCTTCAAACAAACTTGATTTTGAAAAATTTTATTACGGGAATTTTGCCCAGGCTACAAAAGATAAAACTTTTTCGGAAAATATTTCAAAAATAATTTACCCTTCCGATTCAAACACCAAAGGAAGGGAATTAAGGCTTCTGCAGGAATATTTTCTTGTTGCATGTTCATTAAAAGATATTATCGACCAGTATAAAAAAGACCATAATACATTTGAGGATTTCTCATCAAAAGTGGCTATTCAGATTAATGATACTCATCCGGCCCTTGCAATTGCAGAGCTTATGAGAATTTTGACTGATGAGATAGGAATGAGCTGGGAAAGGGCCTGGGAAACTACTACCAATACTTTTAGTTACACAAATCATACACTGCTTCCCGAAGCGCTTGAAAAATGGTCTGTCTCACTTCTAGAAAAAGTAGTCCCCTTGCACATGGAAATAATATATAAGATCAATGCCAATTTTCTCAAAAAAGTAGAGGCAAAGTGGCCCGGGGACTTTGAAAAACTCAGATCGATGTCATTAATAGAAGAAAATGAAACAAAAAACCTTAGAATGACAAATCTTTCTATTGTGGGTAGCCATTCAGTGAATGGGGTTGCAGCTGTACATTCAGAGCTTGTGAAAACAAACCTTGTGCCGAATTTTTATGAACTTTGGCCTGAAAAGTTTAACAATAAAACCAATGGAATAACCCAAAGGCGCTGGCTTTTAAAGTCCAATTCAGAGCTTTCACACCTTATTACATCCAAGATAGGTGATAGCTGGATAACAAATCTTTATAAACTAAAAGAGCTCGAAAACTACTGTGAGGATAATAATTTTCAATCTAATTTTCTTGAGATTAAATATAAAAACAAACAAAAACTTGCCCAAACAATCTATAACCTCACCGAAATATCAGTAGATCCCGACTCAATATTCGATATACAGGTAAAAAGAATTCACGAATATAAACGCCAGCTCTTAAATGCAATGAATATTATTCATACTTATCTAAGAATCATAGAAGATGGAGATATTCTTGAGAACCCCCGCACTTTTATTTTTGCAGGAAAAAGTGCCCCCGGATATTTTGCAGCAAAACAGATTATTAAGCTTATAAATAATCTTTCAAAAATAATTAATAGTGACAAGAGGGTTAAAAACAGCCTTAAAGTTGTTTTTATACCGAATTACAGAGTCAAACTTGCAGAAATAATTTTTCCCGCAGCAGATGTAAGTGAGCAAATATCAACTGCTGGAAAAGAGGCTTCCGGCACAGGGAACATGAAGTTTGCCCTTAACGGAGCTCTGACAGTCGGCACACTTGACGGTGCTAATATAGAGATAATGGAAGAAGTTGGAGAAGAAAATATTTATATATTCGGAAAGAAAGTGAAAGAGATAAAGAAAATGCAGACTGAAGGATCTTATAATCCGAAAGAATATTATAATAAAAATGAGAATATAAAAAGGATAATGGACTCATTTAATTCAGATATTTTTTGCAATGGTGAACCAGGAATATTTAAATGGATTTTTGAATCCATAATGGACTATGGCGATGTATATTTTCATCTTGCAGATATACAAAGCTATATCGATACACAAAAAAAGATAGAAAAAGATTTTTGTAACAGATCAGACTGGGCTAAAAAAGCAATACTCAATACTGCCAGGTCAGGAAAATTTTCAAGTGATAGGACTATCTCTGAGTATGCAAAAGATATATGGAATGTTAAAAGTGTTATAAACTAAACAACAACAACCGAGTCATCACCACCAAAACTGTTTGGAACATACTTATCTGCATTCCAGTCGTTTTCCCAATGTTCTCCATCTATCAGATATTTAAACTTATATTCCTTACCAGTGCCAAGATTCATATCAAGTTTAAATTCCCCACTTTTAAGTTTTTTCATTGGAGTTGATCTTATGTTCCAGTCATTAAAGTCTCCAACAATATTAACTTTTTTCCCGCTATTAACTGCCGCTTTTGGTAAACGAAATGTTACCTTGCACTTTTTACCTGATTTTAAATATTTTTTTTTAATTTTTCCGACAGGTTTTCTTGTTTTTTTCTCCATTTTTTCCTCCCCATCAAAGTGATATAAATAATAGAGAATACTACTATTTAGATAATTTCAAGAAAAATTTTTTTTTAGATATCAGAAACTAGATCAAATTGTAGTTATAATTTAAATTGTTTATAGGAATTTGCGTTATCAATTTGATATTCGCCCACTAATTTTGATTTAAACATAAACAATTATGCATACAAAATCTTTATCATTATTATTTCTTTTGCTTATAGTTTCATGTTCTCAAAATGAAAATTCTTTGTACCAAAGAGCATTTTACACCATGGGGTCAAGTCTTGAAATAATGCTCTACACAGAGAATGAAGAACTTTTCTACAAAATCACGGATGAATCTATTGAGAGGGCAAATAAGATTGATCATCTTTTTAGCAATTACAAAGATGACAGTGTTCTTGCAAAAGTAAATAAAGATGCTGGTAAAACTCCTATTACTGTCCCTGCTGAGTTTATTGATCTAGCACAAGCTTCAATTAGTTACTCTCAAAAAACAGGTGGCACATTTGATATATCAGTTGGCAATATTTTTGAGTTATGGAAGTTAAGTGGCAAAAAAAAATCACTCCCTTCTGAAAACGAAATTAATTTAGCTTTACAATGCACCGGATATAAAAATATAAAGCTGGATGGTGACAAAATATCTTTTATAAAAAATTGCATTGAGCTTGATTTTGGGGCAATTGGAAAGGGATATGTGGTTGATGAGATTATCAAGATAGCTAAAAGTTATGGGGTAAAAAATGGTCTTATAAATTTTGGTGGTAATATTTATGCTTTAGGTTCTCCATACGACTCCGATGCCTGGGATGTTGGGATTAATGATCCAGCCACCCCTGGTAGCATTATCAGTGATCTATCATTAAAAAACTATGGAACTGCCACATCAGGAGATTATGAAAAATTCTTTGAGATAAACGGCAAAAAATACTCTCACATTATCGATACACAAACAGGCTTGCCAGTTAAAGATATTTCTTCGGTCACGGTTATAGCAAAAACTGCAACAGATGCAGATGTCTATTCAACTGCTTTTTCTGTAATGGGTGTTGAAAAGACAAAAGAGTTTATTCAAAAGAATGAAGGAATTGCAGTAATGTTTATATCAAAAGAAAAAGATAAGACCAGCATATACAAATCTGACCTTTTTAAAGAACTTGAAGTATCTAATTAAAAATAGTGATTAACTTTCTTTTTTTGTTTTTTCAAACAAGTATTTACAAACAATTGCTATCAAGAGCAAGAGTGAAATTTGAAATATCAAAAATGAAGATATTTTAAGATAAGCAAATCCGGGGTGCAAAAATCTTATAAGCCAGCCGCTTATTATATCAAAGAAAGCAGAAACATAAGAGATTACAATAATTAGAAGCTTGTTAACCGACTTAATATTGGTGAAGAGAATTAAGTGATTTAATGTCACAAGAATTATTGCAATGGAAAAAAAATGAAAATGAGCCTCTTCAAGCAAACCTAAATAACTTTTTGGAGGTCTGAAAGTTTCTTCTGAGCCCCTGTAATATTCAACAACACTCTCGTAGCTTAACCCAACTTTTAAATATAAAAGAAGATTGGTCAGCCAGAGAAAAACAAAGAAAATGACCGTAAATAAAATTATTAGTTTTAATAGATCATTCTTTCTTATGTCAGATGATATAAAGAATCTCAATTTCAATTAATCCTTTTTAGTATAGTTCTCACTACTTTTTACAGCTATATCATAAATTGCGAGCACTTTCCTTGTAGCCTCTGCAAAAGAGTGAGAAGTGATTGTTGCACCTGTAATATTAGGCACATCTTTTCCAACTACAAGTGAGTCTGTTAAATCCTTATCAAGAAAAAGGTTAACCCATTTTCCACCCTGCATATAATCCTGCGGTTCAAAAAAAGCAAGAATCTCTGCTTTCTTTAATTTTCCATTGGGTTCAATCACAAAGAGAACTGTCTCAGTGGAAGTTCGAAGTTTATGTGTATCAATAACTGCATAACCTATCTCGTCTTCACCTTTTTTTGCTACATAAAAGATATACAGTTTTGAATTTATCCTGGTTTTTGCAAGCTGCTCAGCTTCTGTTATCTGATCTGTTGATAAAAATATTTGACGTTTTTCTATCTCTGTTGCATTGGGAAAAGAAAGCTCAAGTGCTTTGTTCTTTGTCTGAAACACTTTTGCGATTGCAAAGTTTGATAAAAACAAAATAGATATTGTAGCAATTGTAATAGTTTTAAACACTTCAACTACTCCCTAGTAAACGTAACCCAGACCAAAGTTCACCTGTGTTGTTGCACTCTCAGCAGAGTTATCAATCCGCTGCACTTCACCCTTTACAACTACATTTGGAATTGGTTTATAATTCAGGCCAAAAGTTGTTTCCTGCCTCTCATTTGCATCATTTGCAAAAAATCCAGATGGAACATCATGTTGAGTGTCATACCACTCATACCTTGCAAATACATCTAAATTCTGCAGATACTTACTTGATAAATTCAGTTCATTAAAAATATTATAAGCGCCAACAATATACCAACCCAGCTGATTTTCTCCAACGGAACTATCACCATCAAAACCTAGGTTAGCATTTATAAGCTCAACATCGTCAATAAATGTGTATGCGATCAGTGTTCTAAGATCAAAGCCCCTCCACTGAAGTTGAAGATCGGCTTCATATATCTGGAAAAAGGCATCAATGTTATCACCATCAAAAGAGGAAGCAACATTATCTACATTTTCATTCTGGCCTGTATTTCCCAAGAATGTTGAGAAACCAACTTTTATACCAGGATATGGATCATATTCGGCCCTACCCACAAATGCCACATCATTAAACCTTGATCTATTGCCTC
The DNA here is from genome assembly GCA_029262295.1 of Deltaproteobacteria bacterium. Taxonomy (GTDB): domain Bacteria; phylum Desulfobacterota_D; class UBA1144; order Nemesobacterales; family Nemesobacteraceae; genus JAJCZR01. The sequence goes on from JAJCZR010000053.1 coordinate 29,149, forward strand.
TGGTTCTAAGCCCTCTGTTACTTGATGCTGTAAATCCTCTTGAATCAAAACTGTTCATTAAATATGCCCTGTAGCCAAGAGAACCTGCAGTTCCAAGATCAATATCTCCAAATATACCAACCCCTCCTTCTCTAGAGGTTGAGGGAATTATAAATCTTTCAACAGATGGTCTAAAAACTCCCCAAAATGTGGTCGGCTCATGCACTTCGTTTACAATCCCGAGGGGTGATAGAAGTATTCCTCCCCTTAAGTTCAACTCATCATAGATAAGGAAATCAAGTGCTGCAAACTCAACGGACACTGAACCATCCCTGTCATCAAGATTGTCTTCAGTGGTTGCATGCTCAAATTCTATTTCTGAGTTAAAAAATATTCGATCGTTGAATTTATACCCTGTATAAAAAACCACTCTTTGTGCATCAAGAATATTATCTGCATCCTCTTCTATCTGCCCTATAAATATTTCTCCGTAACCTCCAAAGGAAATACCCGTCTTTTCTTTTTGATATATCTGCGAAGCACCTGGGGCAAGTCCGTATTTAGACTCATAAGTTCTTTCATCACCCACTTCTGAAGATTTAAGATTATCAATCTCTTCAGCAAGGATATCTATCTTCTCTTCAACCTTTGTTTCACTTCTTTTTTCCATTTTTATCTCTTTAAGCTCTTCAGTAACTGTCTGAAGAGTCTCAGTTAAAGCTTTTAGCTGTTTTTCTAGTTCTTCAATTCTTTTATCAGAACTGGGTTGAGCAAAAACACTGAAGGGATAAAGAATCATAATCGCAACAAAAATAGAAGTGAATATGATGCCTTTTCTTAAATAAAAACTGTACATTTAAAGCCTCCAAAAAAGTTTGATAATTATAGGAAATAATGTAAAACCTGTATCTGTTTTATATCATGGATACAAATTATCCAGAATAGTGATGTTAGCATTATGGACTTTCTTTGTCAAGAATAAAAAAACAAATAATTACGGGTGTTTAGATGGTAATATTTTGCAAATGGAAATAACTTTCAACTGGTAAAAAGAACCTCAACTTTTAATCTATAGAGTCAATCTTAACAAAAATCATTATAAGAAATTTATTATTGACAACAAAGGTCTAGAATGTTTTAATACACGCTCAAACACTTCAATTTCAGATAATTGCTTTATGAGAAAAAAGAGCGCTGTTTTATCATTAATCACAATCTTTTCTATTCTTTTATTTTCTTCTTATGCATTAGCATCCGTTGAAATCCAGCGAATTGTTTCGCTAGTGGATTATATAGGTGGTGATTATAAAAATGCTGTAAATAATGGTGAAATAATTAATAGAGAAGAATATCAGGAGATGCTCGATTTTTCCTCGGCAATCCTGGATTTATCAAATTCTGTGGATATTGATGAAAGTTTCAAAAGTAGATTTAAAACATTAAAAGAAAAAATTGATTCAAAAGAAGATACCACATCTGTAAATGAGCTTGCAACAGACCTAAAAAAAGATTTAATTGCAGCTTTTGGCCTCAAGCCTTATCCAAAGAAAACACCAGACCTCTCAGCAGGAAAGCTCCTTTATGAAAACAACTGTTCAACCTGCCATGGAATATCTGGCAGGGGAGACGGTGTATTATCAGAAAATCTCGAACCACCACCCACAGACTTCACAGAAGAAGGAACAAAGCAAATACTATCACCTTTTAAAATCTACAATACCGCTACCTTTGGAATTGAAGGAACGGCAATGCCATCTTTTAAGACTTTCGGTGAAGATGAAAAATGGGATGTTTCCTTTTATGTTGCATCGCTTGGCTACAGAGGTAGAGGCGGCAACAATACTACTTCAGGTGAAAGCAGTGGTGGTGGACTAAGCGGGAATAAGATTCCGAACAATTTAAAAGATTTTAAAAACCTTGCAACACTTAGTAATGATGAGTTGAATTCACAACTAAGCCAGGTCGTAAATTCACCTGAGGAAGCAGTAGCCTTTTTAAGAACAAATTATTTACAGAAAGGCCCTGGTAATGAAACTCAAAGCCCTATTGAATTTACAAAATCAAAACTTGGGAATGCCTTAAAATTATATAAGTCAGGCAATAAAAGCGGGGCACTAAAAGAATCAATTGATGCATATCTTGATGGTTTTGAAAGTGTGGAACCAGATATTTCCGCTAAAGACAGTTCACTTGTGCTGGATATGGAAAAAAAGTTTTCAGCTTTCAGATCGGGGATTAAGTCTGAAAAGCCTGTTGATAAGATTGAAAACCTGTATTCAGTGATAATAGCGGATCTTGATAAGGCCGATGCTATTCTATCAAGCGACTCTTCTTTAAGCTCTTACGTAACTTTTTTAAGCTCTTTTTCAATTATTGTAAGAGAAGCTCTTGAAGCAGTGTTAATAATTGCCGCAATTATTGCATTTCTTTATGCCTCTGGTTCAAAACACGCGGTCAAGTATATACATTTTGGATGGATTGCAGCTGTATTTGCGGGTTTTATCACATGGTTTGTGGCAACCAATGTTATAAAGATATCAGGTGCCCAAAGAGAGGTGATAGAAGGCGTCACATCACTCATAGCAGCGGCTGTGCTTTTTTATGTAAGTTACTGGCTTATATCAAAAATTGAGGTCAACAAGTGGAAAGATTACTTAAAAGATAAACTCAACACTGCATTAAATAAAAAAAGCATTTTTGCATTAATGTCAGTCTCATTTCTTGCAGTTTACAGAGAGGCATTCGAAACAGTTCTTTTTTATCAGGCACTTATTTATCAGTCAGAATCAACAATACCTGAGGTAATTTGGGGCCTTCTGGTTGGAATTGTTTTTATCTCACTTATTATGATTATAGTTCATAAACTGGCTTTAAAAATACCACTTAAATACTTTTTTTCTTTCACAAGTTTATTTTTATATTTTCTATGCTTTATCCTGGTTGGAAAAGGGGTTAAGGAACTTCAAAGCGCCGGCTACATTTCTGCTACAGCTTTCGACATGCTGCCCTACATTGATTTTCTTGGCATCTATCCAACTTATGAAACAGCTATTCCTCAGTTTGTAATAATGATTGCATTTGTATTTGCATTTTGCTGGATAGCCTATGTGACAAATGTGAAAGAAAGAAATGAAATAACCGAAAGTGTCTCAAAAATATCAAATGAGATAAAAACTATCCAGATGTCATTCGATCACATAAAGGGCCATATAATAGAGTGGAAAAAGTGTGAACACATTGATCTTGAGGCTGAAGAGCTTGATAGCCAGATACATCAGGCCTCAAACCATTTTGATCAATTAAAACAAAAACTTGATAAATTCAACCTCACTGTTGGCGATTCCTGATTTTTAGTTGCTAGTTGTCTACTCGCTGAAGTTCTATATACCTGTCTGTATCCTTATCGTACTGCTCTCTTTGGGGAACGCAGTTGTAAACATCCTCATCATTTTCATTCATACATTTCATGTATGCTTTTTTTGATTTTTTTACATCCTCTCTTGCCTGAGTAAGGTTTTCTTTTCGGCCCGCTTCCTTTAAAGGGCTATTATCATTTATATAGTCTTTACTCTTTTGTATTGAGCTACAACTCAAAAGAAGTGCTGAGAACAGGGCTAAAATTAATAATCTTGTATACATTTTATTTTTCTCTTTCTGATTAATTTGGGTTTATAAACCACTAATATCTTTAAATATTTTGTTTTTTACGCTTATTTACATGTAATTTTAAGCAAGTATATTATCACACTTATTTTACAATAAAAACAAAAACTTAAAGAGGTTGTATCAGATGAAAGTTAGTATTGACGATATTAGCAGTACGGAAAAGAAAATTGAAGTGATTATTCCGAACGAAACTGTAAGGGAAAAAAGAAACTTTATTTTTAATCAATTTAAACAAGAGGCAAGCATTAAAGGGTTTAGGCCCGGAAAGGCCCCAAACCATGTTATAGAATCAAAGTATGGCAATAATATAAAGGAAGAAGTAATCTCAAAACTTGTTTCTGAATCATTTGAAGATGCAGTAAATGAAAGTTCGCTCACACCAATTAATCGCCCCGACATCACGCCTGGTGAAATAAACATAGAAGATGATTTTAAGTACTCCGCCGTTTTTGAAATACTTCCTGAGTTTGAACTTGCAGGCTACACAGGGCTAAACCTTAAAAAAGATAAATACAAAGTTGAACAAAAAGATGTGGATGAAGCCATTAAAAGAATCAGGGAAAACCAGGCACAATCAAAGCTAATAGAAGAAGATCGGCCTGCCAAAGAAGGGGATTATGTTTTCATAGATTATGAAGGGGTACTAGGGGATGGAAGCACAATTGATGATCTGAAAAAGGACAATGTAAGGTTTTTACTTGGTGAAAACCAGCTGATACCGGAGTTTGAGGAAAACATCCTCGGTAAGAAAGCAAATGAAGAATCAAATTTCCCTGTTAGTTATCCCGAGGACTTTGCGATAAAAGAAGCAGCAGGAAAAACAGTTAATTTTAATTTAAAAATAAAAGAAATACATGAAAGGATACTTTCGGAGCTTGATGACGATTTTGCAAAGGATATTGGCTTTGAAGACCTTAAAGATCTAAAGAAAAAGATAGAAGATGATATTTCCGCTCAGTATGAACAAAGTGCAAATGCTAAACTCAAACAGGATATAATCGAGGTTCTCGAAAAAGAAAACTCAATTGATCTTCCTGATAGTCTTGTAAAAAATGAAGAGCACCGCCTTAAACATCAGTTTGCGAATGATATGCAAAGCCAGGGCATGCAGATGCCTGAAATAAACGATGAAGTTAACACCAAATTTAACGAAAAAGCAGTTTCCAGCGTAAAAAGCTCTATAATATTAAATAAGATTGCACAAAAAGAGAGTATTGAGGCTTCAACAAAAGAGATTAACGACAGAGTTAAGCAGATAGCCGATTCCTACCAAGTGCCTTTTGAGACTGTAAGGGAAGCCTATGAAAAAAACAACATGCTTGAGAACTTTGAGTCGGCAATTATTGAGCAAAAAGTTATTGATCTAATTATCGAAAAAGCCAATATTGAAGAGGTTTTGGTAGAAAAAGATAAGATTGACAATGAAAATCCAAGTTAGTATACTCCAAAGAAATTATGGCTAGTTTTGTACCCTACGTAATAGAGCAGACAACGAGAGGCGAGCGTGCATATGATATTTTTTCCCGCCTCTTAAAAGACAGGATTATTTTTATCGGCTCAGCAATAGACGATGCCGTGGCAGATGTTGTCATTGCACAGCTTTTGTTCCTTGAGTCTGAAAGCCCTGAAAAACCTATATATATTTATATTAATTCACCAGGTGGGCATGTAACTTCCGGGCTCGCTATATACGACACGATTCAGTATATAAAACCCGAAGTTTCCACTATATGTATAGGCCAGGCGGCAAGTATGGCAGCAGTGCTTCTTGCATCAGGCGCTAAAGGAAAAAGGTTTGCCCTACCCCATGCAAGGGTAATGATCCATCAGGTACTTGGCGGGGTACAGGGCCAGGCTACCGACATTGAAATACATGCAAAGGAAATTCTGAGAATAAGACAAGAGCTAAACCACATACTCGAAAAACATACAGGTCAGACACTTGAGAAGATCATGGATGATACAGATAGAGATTTTTTCATGCCTGCACAGTTTGCACTTGAATATGGAATTATTGACAATATAATTGAGAGTAGAGAGGAGGGCTTAGAGTGACAACCAGAAGAGAAGGAAAAGAAGGAAAACTTTACTGCTCTTTTTGCGGCAAAAGCCAAAAAGAAGTTAGAAAACTTATAGCGGGCCCAACGGTCTACATTTGTAATGAGTGTATTGAGCTTTGTAATGAGATAATTGCTGAGGAAGATGCAAAAGAAGATACTATTACAAGATCATATTCCACCCTTCCCACTCCTCATGAAATAAACTCTTTTCTTGATGAATATGTAATTGGACAGGAAGGTGCAAAGAAAGTACTTTCAGTTGCGGTCTATAATCACTTTAAAAGGGTTGAACTTAACAGCCTTAACAAAAGAAAAAACAACGAAATTGAAATTCAAAAAAGTAATATCCTTTTGGTTGGTCCCACAGGTTCAGGAAAAACACTTCTTGCACAAACACTTGCAAAGATGCTGGATGTGCCATTTACAATTGTGGATGCCACATGTTATACAGAAGCAGGATATGTGGGTGAAGATGTTGAAAACATGATTGTAAGCCTTCTTCAGGCTGCAGATTATGATGTTGAAAAAGCATCCAAGGGAATTATCTATATAGACGAGATAGATAAACTTGCAAGAAAATCAGGTGATAGTCCATCCATAACAAGGGATGTATCAGGTGAAGGTGTACAGCAGGCACTTCTTAAAATCATGGAAGGCACCACAGCTAATGTACCACCAAAAGGCGGAAGAAAGCATCCTCAACAGGAATTTATCCAGATTGATACAACAAATATTCTTTTTATTTGTGGTGGTGCTTTTTGCGGACTTGAAGAAGTTATTCAGGCAAGAATTGGCGAAAAATCAATCGGTTTTGAAGCCAATATTGAGAACTTTGAGAAAAAAGATTACGGAACATTAATGAAAGAAGTTCAGCCTGAAGATCAAATTCAGTTTGGCCTTATTCCAGAGTTTGTAGGCAGGATACCAATTGTAGCAACCCTGGAAGAGCTTAAAGAAGATAAATTGGTAGAGATTCTGACTAAACCCAAAAATGCTGTGATCAAGCAGTTTCAAAGACTCATGGAACTTGAAGGAGTTGAGCTTGAAGTCACAGAAGAAGCCCTTCTTGAAATTGCAAAAGAAGCTATCAAAAGAAAAACTGGAGCTAGAGGCCTAAGGGCAATTATTGAAGCAATAATGCTCAACATTTCCTATGATGTTCCATCACTTGAAGACCTTAGACGATGCGTTATTAATGAGAAAGTCGTTGCTGGTGAAAGTGAACCGGTACTTTACTTTGAAGAAGAAGAAAGAAAACTTGGAGCTTAGTTAGTTTAAGTTTTAAGAAAGAAGACCTTTTATCTCTTCAGATACAAATTCCTCTTTTTTCTTGGTTGCCACAGATAGCTCTTTAACTACAAGAGAAAGTGCATTTTCCATAATTCTCTTTTCGCCAAAGGACAGATCTTTTTCTTTTTTCAAATGGTGTATATCTTTAAGAACATTTGCTATCTCAAAAATATCCCCGCTTTTAAGCTTGTCGGCATATTCCCTGTATCTTTTATTCCAGCTTTGTGATTCAAGGCTGTCATCATCTTTGGTTTTTTTGGAAATTATCTTGAGGATTTTTGGAACTTCTTTTTTTGCTACTATAGGCCTAAGGCCAACAGAAGTTACATTACTAGTTGGGACCATCAGTTTTACATCGCTTTCAATGACCCTGAGTATATAGAAATTCATTTTAGAACCTGCAATTTCTTTTATCTCAATTCCTTCTACTTCCACTACCCCGTGTGCTGGGTAAACACCTTTTTGACCTACTTTAAATTTTTTCGCCATGTAAGAGGACTATATTATCATATTTTGGGGTAAGTAGCAATGAGAAACAGGTTATAGTTAGAATTTAACAGTTAAGCAAGTTAGATTTACTCAAAAAATGATTAAATCATGTGATTTTTTAATAATAGGCGGAGGAATTATTGGGTTAACAGTTGCAAACGAACTGATTTTGCGTGGTTTCTCAAATATTGCCATAATCGAAAAAGAAGATGAGCTTGGAAAACACGCAAGTGGAAGAAATAGCGGTGTCCTTCATGCTGGCATCTATTATTCTCCAGATTCCTTGAAAGCTAAATATTGCATGCAGGGCAACAACCTTCTTACAGAGTTTTGTAAAAATAATAAGCTCAATTTACATAAATGTGGAAAAGTAATAGTTGCAGATTCAAAAGAAAAACTAAAGGGGCTTGAAGAACTAAAAAAAAGAGCCGACAAAAATGGAGTTGAGGCACGATTTATAGATCCAAAAGAACTGTGGGAGATTGAACCACACGCCTACACATTGGAAAAGGCTATTTATTCACCAAAAACCGCTGTGTTTGATCCTCTCGAGATACTTAAGGCACTCAACAAAAAGATCAAAACCAAAGAAGATTGTTCGATAAGTCTTAATACTGCTTTCATATCAATAACGAATAACTCTGAGGTATTAACCAATCATGGCAAAATTAAATATAAATTTCTAATAAATGCTGCAGGCAATTATGCAGAGAAGATAGCTCACAAATTTAAAATAGGTTTAAATTACAAATCTATTCCATTTCTTGGAACTTATACCGAGCTTTCAGAACAAAGTTCACATCTGGTAAATGGAAATATATATCCCGTTCCTGATGCCAGAAACCCTTTTTTGGGAGTTCATTTCACTAAAGGAATTGATGGTAAAGTCTATATAGGGCCAACCGCAATCCCGGTATTTGGAAGAGAGAGTTACAGTTTGTTTGAGAACTTATCATCTGAATCACTCTCATTTCTTTACCGAGATGTACTGATGCTTCTCAAAAGCGCACCTTTCAGATCAAATGCAATATCTGAAGTAAAAAAGTATTTTGGAAAATATCTTTATCAAGAGTGCAAAAAACTCATTCCAGATCTAAAAAAAGAAGATATTCTGGCATCAAACAAAGCCGGAATCAGGGCGCAACTTGTAGACTGGGACAAAAAAGAGCTGGTAATGGATTTTGTTGTTGAGAAGAAAGAAAACAGCGTCCATATATTAAACGCAGTTTCCCCTGCATTTTCCTCTTCAATGTCATTTGCAAAATATGTTGTTGATCAGGTTGTTTAGTATCTTTACTCTGGATCCCTGATCGGAGTCAGGGATGACAAGATATAAATCACACATTAATAGCAAACTTGCGGGTAGATTGCCTCAGAAATTCTTTGATAAGCACATTTCTAAGATTTGGGCTTTTAAATATTTTGAGAACAGCATCTTTGTGCCAGTCAAACTTTCCACTCTCAGAAATAAAATCCAATATCTGGTCTTCTTTTGCAGCATCAAAAAGCTGATTTATCTGATAGTCATTGAGCTTTGAATAAAACTTGTGAAAAAATTCGCCAAATTTTATTTCCTTTGAGAAACTGTTATTAATTAACTTTTGGTATTTGGAGAGAAATTTTTCATCAAACCTTTTTTCTTTAAAAGCTTCTGTTATCAGGCCTGAGGCAATTTCAGCACTTATCAGTCCGTAGTAAATTCCACCGCCTGTGGTTGTCTTTATCAGACCTGCAGCTTCGCCCACAGCTACAACTCTGTTTGAATAATTCTTTTTTATTTGTCCGAAAGATATGCCTCTTCTATTTATTTTAAGGCTATCTGAGTAAGAAAGCTTTTCTTTACCAAGCTTTTTTAAAGTGTAGTTAAAACAATCGATGGGATTATCTTTTGTCATCACCCCTATTTTAAGATTTCCATTTGAAAGAGGGATTCCCCAGCTAAAAAATCCATCTGAGAATTTATTTCCCCAAAAAAGGTTTAGTTTTTTTACTTCCGGAGCTTTTATCTCAGCCTGTATCCCTTTTAAAATATTCTTAGGCCTTCCCATACCAAGTGAATTTTGAAGGTTAAAACTTACCCCTGTGGCAATAACAATCAGAGCTGCTCTAACTGTTTTAATTTCATCTTTAGCCTTTATTTTTACTTCAGCATACTCTTTCGTATTTTTTATTGATATTACCTTTGAGTTATTAAAAATCGAAGTGCCATTTTGGACTGCCGATTTTCCAAGCTCGGAATCAAATAGTTTTCTGTTAACAACAACCACATCCTCTTCAGGATGTTCATAATCAATATTATTGCCGGAAGGAGAATGCAAGACCGCCTCTTTAAGTGAGCCAACTATTGCAGAACCGGGAAAATTGTATCTGCTAAATGCCTCTTTACTTACAACACCCGAGCAAACAACGTTATCCCCTATTGCAGACTCTTTATCAAAGAGTGCAACAGAAAGACCTTGCTTTGAAAGCAAGCTTGAGGTGAAAAGACCACTCGGACCTCCACCCACTATCACTACATCATAACTATTCTTTAACAAATTAATGAATTAGTCCCTTGAGGAATGTTTTCCAATTAATAATAATCAGTAAAAATGTTATTAGTCAATTTGATAATAATTTTACTGCAATTTACTTGAAAAATCAGATTTATAGAATTAAATATTAGGTGATTTTGCTACCTTCAATAAACTATCGTCAATAAGGATACCCCAAATGCCTGAACTGAGAGTTATAAGAAAATATGTAGAAAGAGAAGACTCACATACACTGAAATCCTACGTTTCGTCCGGTGGCTACGCTGCTTTAAATAAAGCCCTGAAGATGGACACTGAAGAGATAATTGAGATTGTAAAAAAATCCGGCCTCAGGGGAAGGGGTGGAGCAGGATTCCCTGCTGGCATTAAGTGGAGTTTTGTACCTAAAGATTCTAAAAAGCCCGTTTATCTTTGTTGTAATGCAGATGAAAGTGAACCTGGAAGTTTTAAAGACAGGGAGATTCTCGAGAAAGATCCCCATCAGATGATAGAAGGAATTATTATTGCCTGCTACGCAATAAATTCCCATAAAGCTTATATCTATATAAGGGGTGAAATGCCTTATGGTGCCGCGCAGATTGAAAATGCAATAAAAGAAGCCTATCAAAGAGGTTATCTTGGACAGAACATTTTGAACTCTGGTTTTGATATTGATATTTCCCTATACAGAGGAGCAGGAGCTTATATTTGTGGTGAGGAAACAGGACTTCTTGAATCAATTGAAGGTAAAAAAGGTGAGCCCAGGCCAAAACCTCCTTTTCCAGCTCAAATAGGATTGTTTGGTTGTCCGACTATTATTAACAATGTTGAAACACTTGCTTGCGTTCCACACATAATTAATAACGGGCCCGAGTGGTTTGCGGAAATTGGTACACCTAAAAACACAGGAACAAAAATCTACGGGCTCAGCGGTTGTATAAACAATCCGGGTCTATACGAACTCCCTCTTGGAATTACAGCACAAGAGCTTATTGATGAGTATGGTGGAGGAACCATTGGTGGCAAAAAAATCAAAGCAATTTCCCCGGGAGGTTCGTCTTCAGCAATCCTTACTGCAGACCAGCTTGATCTTAAACTCGACTTTGATACTATGGCCGAAGTGGGCTCAATGCTTGGCACCGCAGGAGTTACTGTAATAGATGAAAGTGTAAGTATGGTAAAAGTTGCCCAGAACCTTGCTCACTTTTATCGTGATGAATCATGCGGACAGTGCGTTCAGTGCAGGGAAGGCACATGGTGGCTTGAAAAAATGCTCCGCGAGATAGATGAAGGAAAAGGATCAATGGAGTATATAGATATTATTCTTGATGCCTGCTCTCAAATGAGGGGAACAACAATTTGCGCCCTCGCAGATGGCTGTGCAATGCCTGTGGCATCAATTGTTACAAAGTTCAGGGATGAGTTTGAAGAACATATAAAAACCGGGCAATCTCCTGCCGAAAGAAAACACTATATGGGAGATTGGGCCTAACTCCGAAATATGAACAAAGAAAATCTTCTTCTTATCCTAAAAATTATTTTTATTGCATCAATTCTCGTTTTAGTTCCACTCACACTTATGCTTCCTGAAAAAGACCTTACGAGCCTTATTCTTATCTTTGAGAAAATCGACTGGTTTTAACTAAAGAGAACTTTTAAATCCTCCGCACCGTAAATAATTATTAGTTTATAACGGAGGTATTTATGGCAAGTTGTGCACTTTGTGGAAAAGAAGTCGATTCAGTAACACATATTGCTGAACATTGGTTAATCAATAACATAAAAGAAGACCATCCAGAATGGGTTGAAAAGGATGGGAGCTGCAAAAAATGTATTGATTACTACAAAAGCCTTGATGATGTTGTAGAAAAAAGGGATTAGTTTCTTTGCGTCATTCTGAACTCGTTTCAGAATCTATGTCTGTCATACCTTACTTGACTGTACTGAGCTTGTAGAATG
>JAJCZR010000054.1 GCA_029262295.1 Deltaproteobacteria bacterium
TTCCAGATCCCCCGCCTCCGAAATCACCTGTGGACAATGTAACTTCTATTGGCCCACTTGGTTTTTCACCCTGTTTTCCAACTCCCCAAAACAAAATAAAACCTATCAGTATTAAGTGCAGGAATATTGAAAAAATAACTCCTTTTGAAAAAAATGATCTTCTGGGTTTATTTCTCATATAAAATTACTTTTTTTGAGCTGAAGGGTCTGTAATAAGACCTAGCTTTTCAATTCCGGCTTTTCTTATTTCGTTCATTACGGTAACAACAAATCCGTAAGGCACTGAGGAGTCTGCCCTCAGAAAAACCTGTTCATTTTCAAGCTGCTTTCCCTCATCCAAAATTGATTTTCTTACCGCAAGCTTCAACTCAGATATTGTATATGTTTTATCTTCTATAAATATATCTTTTGATTTCGTCAATGTTACTACTATTTTTTTATCTTTCTGCATGGAGGGGATGGGAGTGGACTTTGTTTTTGGAAGTTCCACGTTTACTCCCTGATACAAAATAGGTGTGGTAACCATAAATATTACAAGGAGCACAAGCATTACATCCACAAAGGGTGTAACATTTATTTCTGAGAGCACTGTCCTTCCGTTTTTGCTTCCGCCGCCTATTGCCATTGTGTTTAAAGGTTATCTGTTGAAATATCTCTCTACTACATTTAGAAAATCAGCAGAAAAATTTTCCATCTCTAAGTCTATTTTTTTAACTTTGCTTAGAAAGTAGTTGTAAGCCACAGCAGCTGGTATAGCTGCAGCAAGCCCTATAGCGGTTGCAATCAGGGCTTCAGCTATTCCTGGGGCAACCACATCCAAAGAAGGAACACCTTCGCTTCCTGCAAGTCCGATAAAAGATGTCATTATTCCCCACACAGTGCCAAAAAGCCCGATAAAAGGAGCTGTACTACCAGTGGTTGCAAGAAAGGTAAGAGAGTTTTCTAGTTTTGAAGTTTCAATGGTCATAGTTTTTTTAAGTGCTCTCTCAACCATATCCACCACTTCAAGTTCAGCCACAATACCTTCTGGTTTTGAGGATTCCTGAGAGGTTTTGTTGGTTTTTCTTGTTTTTACAACCTCTGAGTACCCTGATCTAAAAAGTTCTGCGATCGGCCCACCAATGTGCCTTGTTGAAGTAAAAAGTGTTCCAAAGTTATTGCTTGAGTCATATAAATTAAGAAACCTTACAGATTTTTTTGATGCGCTTCTTATTGTTATGAGCTTTGAGAATATAATTGCCCAGCAGGCAACCGACATCAAAAGCAAAATCAAGATTACCAGTTTTACAACTGGCCCTGCCTGCGCTAGTAGTGAGGTAACATTTATAGAGTTGTTTATCTGCTCTGTTTGTAGAGTCAGTAAAATCCAGAGATGATCCATATTTTATAAATAAGTATTAAGAAGTTGTCCCGATCCGACTTTCAACCTAAAGATTACACTCGAAATGCTCAAAATCAAATTAAAAAATACTCGGGTAAACGCTTTTAAATTTTTTCTGTTTAGGATTAACCGTTATTATTTTATGATTAAATTTAAAGGAGATTAAATATGAGGAAAACAGAATTATTCATTGCTTTAATTTTATCGGTAGCCTTTTTTGTAAGTGCAAATAATAGCTACGCAGAAAAAGTAGAAGATAAATACAAGGTTGTATATGAAGAGAGTTTTTATGTTGTTAAACCTGAAAACAAAGACCTTTTTCTTAAAACCTATAAAGAAAAGTTATTTCCATTTTGGCAAGAAATGAAAAAGTTGGGAATTATCGTTGATGATTACCGCCTTTTTTCACAAAGAGTACACACAGCAAAACCCCTTTGGACATTCAAAACACTTGTAGTATTCAAAAACTATGAGGCAATTGACAGGTGGCTAGAGATGAGAGATGAAGTTTATGCAAAGTTATTTCCTGGAGAAAAAGGATATAAAGAACCTAGAAAAATAATTGACTCTATAACCGAAGAACACTGGGATGAATTTATCAGAGAGATTCCGCTGGATAAGTAAACCATAATTCATATTTTCAGTTTGCATGTTCGTCAACAATTAACATATTGTTAAATTTTAACAGAATGTTAAACTGATAGTACTATGTCTAATATACTAAAGGTTTCTTTAACTAATGCACGCCACAAATTAGGTGATTTGATTATGGGTGTTCTTTTGAGAAAAGATAAGGTCATATTAGAAAAAAATGGCAACCCAGTTGCAATTGTTGTAAACATTGAAGAATATGAAAATCTGACTGGTGAGAAACTTGAAATTATTGATGAAACAAAATTTGCCTTTCAGACATTTTCAGATGAGTGGCTTCATCCGAGTAATGATATTTACGACAATTTATAATTAGCATGAAAAGCACCAACTATTCAGTATGGGATATTGCAGTTACAGAATTTCCATATACGGACAAATCTGATTTCAAAAAAAGACCTGTTTTAATCTGTTCTGATCCTTTTATAATAAACGACAAGATTACACTTTATTGGGTTCTTATGATTACCTCTACCGAACTTAAAGGGTGGAATGGAGACTTTGAAATAAATAACTGGAAATCAGCTGGATTAAATACTCCTTCGATAGTGAGAGCAATTAAAATTGCATGTTTAGATCAAAGAACATTAATAAAAAAGATTGGTGCAATTGAGAAACAAACCCAAAAGAAAATTTCAGAATTTCTAAAGGTGAATATTCAAAGCTAGAATTTTTGTTTAAAGGAATGAAATGGATTAAACTTGTCGACGAGAGTTATAAACTTTTCAAATGTTCATGAATTATTACCATTGCCTTTGTGTCTAATTCACAATATTTAAGTAAATGATTTTTAATTTCTTCTTTTTTCATTTCATCTTCTTCATTTAGCATTTCAAACCAATAAATGTCTGCTTCACCACCGGATGATAGCTCCAAGTCATCGTAGCTAAGATCAGGACTTATAACAGGCAGAACCACTTTAATTGAATTAGAATTTCCAAATCTATAGTCTTTATAATGTTGTTTAAATATATCGAGCTGATCCCAGATTCTATTTTCTATAGATAATATTTTATTTGAAAGATCAGGGAATAAATCAGCAAGCTTTTTTAATTCAACTCTTTCAAATGTTGCATTATAAACAATTACTGACCCTTCATTTTCGATACATTTAATCATTTCCTCTGTTAATTTGCGTCTTGGATCCGAATTTTTGGGATGAAGATATTCAAAATGTTTAATATCACCATTTGAATCCATTACATGGCAGCTCCACTGAAAAGGTATTCTTTGGTAGGGACGGACATTATTCCATATTGGAATGGGGATTGAAGTGGTTTCAAAATCAAAAAAATACAAAGGATATTGTAGTTCAGAAAGTTTGTCCTTTATTCCATCTACATCTATTTCAATCTTTTCATTAAGTATTCTATCAATATAGTCTCTTTGATTTTCACTAAGAGGATAATCAGGGCTTACATCCTGAATTCTTTGGACCCCACTATCATAAAGTTTTTCTTTTTTTTGTCCTTTTAGATGAGGGATAAAAAATACTGAATATTTATCTACTTCTTTCCAGCAATAATCCTTAAATTCACATTCATAAGGATCATCACAATGAAGACCAATAGACTTTAGCGGTTCAACATTATTAGAAATCAAATCTTGAAAATCTTGAAGGTTATTTCCCAATGAATAAGCTGATACTTGCAATGTTGTATTTTCAATTTTCACAATTGAATCTAAATCTGGATAAATACCATCTGTATTTATATGAATCACAAAAGTATCATCAATATTTAAACCATTGTTTTCGAGAACGTATTTTTGAATTGCTAAATCAGGGATATGGACATCCTTTACACTAGTCGAAGATTTTATTTCTTTTAGCTGCCAGACATTCTCAGCAACTCTCCTTATTAAATCACTAATCACATAACAATTATCATAATAGAAAGCGGCCTGAAATATGTTATTTGCACCATCTTTAATAAGCCGTTCCGTAATAGAAACCATCTTATTCAGATCGGTAAAATCAACTTTAACAGAATCGGGATATCTCTTCATCACAATATCTTCAAATTCAAAACCTGCTTGAAAGATTTGTTCCTGTTTTTTAGATGCTGGTTTAACTAAGTCAGGTCTGTGGACAGAAAGCCACAATCTTTTTTTACATTGTAACCCTGAAAGGAATTTAGATTTGCTGAGGTGAAAATTTGATTTTGACATTTTGTTTGTGATAAGAAATTTAGGAAATTATTAAGTATTATCTATCAAGATTTACTATTGTTTTTGATAATTTCGTCTAAATTGTTTACTGCATGTTCAATAAAATTATTTTCATGTTCAAAAAAATGTTTTGAAATTTCTTCCTCTAATTTGCCTTTAAAACCATCAGAATGATCTAAATAATCAGTCACTTTAAATCTTAGTTCATATATCCATTGGTAATATGTCTGACTATTTCCTTGATTACTTTTAGTGACTTCATTTGAATATACATCTAGACTTTCCAATTTATTCTTTAACATATCACCATATTTCGTATTATCTTCATTTTCTGTATCAAACAATTCAAATCCAGCATAAAACTGAGAATCGTATTTGAGTTCATCAATGGAAACCCAGAATCGGAATTTCCCTAGAATTTCCTTTTGTTTATTGTCAAATTTTTCTATATTCTCAGCTGAAGAATTTTCATCAAATTCAAAATGTTTAGCTTTAGAATAACTTTCACTAACGGCGGGAAATCCAAATTTTTTCATAACTTCAAAGAATGAATCACATACATGTTGAGATAATTTGTTATCAACTTCAAAAAATTTATTTATATTCTCTTTATTTTCGTGAAATTTTTTCAAAACATTGTCTTTTGCCATGTCAACCTCTTTATTTTTATAAAGTGAGTTTATATTTGCCATATATTCTTTTAAAAACAACAAATGTCTATCATTTGAATTCAAATAATGATTCGTTAGGTTGTTTGAAACACTTTCAACAAATTCTTTGTGAGTAATATTACAAAAAATTATATCGTCTTGGGGCTCCTCTTTCTCCTCTTGGAGCTTTTTAATAATTTTATTTACATTATCAATATTTGAAATGCTGAGAATTACTCCAATTTTATTTTCACTATCAACACTATCCCAATATTCAACTAGATCATTATATAAATCTGCATAAATCTTGTTTTCAATTATTATTGCGCAGTCCTTACTATTTTTTGATTGAAGTAATATGTCAATTCTTTTGTTTTTGTTGGTTATTACTTCTCTTTGCACTGTGAATGAATCTTCATTGAAAATTTCTCTAACAAATTTTTTATCGAGTTTCATTTCTAACAAATCCAGAAGACTGTCAAAAAATAATGTTGAAAATCCATGTTCATCATTATTGTTTTCAACATCTAAATAGAATGCTAGCAAATTACTATTTACATTCTCCCAACTTGGATAACCCGCAATTTCGATTAAATTTTTTCTGGTTTTGGGTAATTTGTTAAACTCTTCTACAATATTTTTTATCCAGTCTAGATTAATATTCTTCATATCGACTCCATACAATTTTTATCTATATATTTATTTTAATTGCACTTCCTAAAGTTTGTAAAAAATAAGCTTCTATTTGAACACCGTTACTTTTAAATTCTTCAATATAATGCGAAAAGCTTTCATATGATTCAGTCCACCAATCATCCGTTATTATCACTACATTTCTTGTAAAACCCGGACAGAGATTTTGTAAATGCTTTACAAGCTTTTTTAACATTTGATTGAAATTTAGATGGCCTTTTCCTTTTGCCTTAATTCCGCTTAACGAAACAAACAAGGCTGTTTTATGGCATTTATTAGAAGATTTTCCTGGATAACAATTAATTTCCCCGATTGTTGAAAAAACAATATCCTGTATCTCCTCAATAGAAATTCCCTCTTCTTTACTTCTTCTTGATATTTCATCAGCAATTTTTATAAATCTATTTCCATTTATAACTCCACTTTTTTTAGAGACATAATAAATTTATTTGCCAATAAAAATATTAAAAGTCTTACAATTTTATTATAACAATGTAGTCAGCAAATTTCCTTTACCAACTAACTTATTAGTACGATCTCTCGTTTCATTTGATTTAGGATTATAAGTTCCCAAAAGTCGGTTTGTAGGGTCACGTAGTTCCATTTTTCCGCTGCGCAAAGTCTTAATCTTACCTATTAGTTTGTTTGTTCTATCTCTTAATATTTGATCTGCCATAACTCATTTCCTTATTTTTTTGATTAAATGATATTGGAATTATTCATAAAACATTTTCTTATTAAACTTTACTAAAACAAATGGTCAAAAAATGTCTATCTTTCTAATCTTATTTCATCCAAACCTGACACATATTTAAAAAAATCATCAATACCTATGACAAATATGGTTATATATAAATTATCTTCGACATCATTACTATGTTGACAACATATTTCGTATGAGATTTCTGGAAAAGTTTTTTCTGTTATAAATTGTTCAATCTCAGATAATTCTATATCCACTCTTAATTTATTTGCTGTAACACAAACATAAAATAAACTTGAATCATTTAATGATTTATAATTTAAGTTAAGATTTTCAAAAGCCATTTCTGAAGCTTCTTTAGCCATATTCATGCCTTTTGAAAAACCTGTTCCAGTTAAAATCCTGCAATTATTTTGATTCAGAATTTTTAACAAATATGGCAAACTTCTATTGAATGAAATACTATTTATAATTTCTTTAAAACTTCTGATAGTATTCTTTGTAAATTCACAAACAAGTTCCAAACCTTCATCATAGGGTTTATTGAAGATAATTTTCTTATTGTAAGATATAAAAATAGTGGCATCTAAATACTTTTCAAAACCAATTAGATTTACAGTAGAAGATGTTGAATAGCTTTTATGATAATAACCTTCAAATATTTCCGGAACTATTATTCCAATTGTTAATGCACCAATTGAATTAGAAATTTTGGCAATAGCTTCAATAAGACATGTATCCAATTTATTACTACATATAACAAAAATTAAATCTGCGCCTCTAAGGGAATTAAAAATAATTTTCTGATATTGCGGAGGTGTTGTAAATTTGTTATTTATTTGCAATACGACAGGGGCTTTCATTTTGAATTTTGGTCTATATTTCGAGCGAGTGGTAGTAGATACTTTTTCTTTATATGAATATTCTGCAAAAGCATATTTTTGAGAAATATCGTCCACTATATCTATATATTCAAAATCTTTCAGACCACTTTCTATCATAATATTCACGACTTCAATAGCCATTGATCCTACTCCAATAACTTTTATTTCAAGTTTTGTTTTGATTGAATCTGAATCTAATACAAAATTTGGCATATTTTATTCCCAAAGCTCTATTACTTATAAAATCTGTTTTTTTTCCAATACACTTATTCAATATAATCTTCACAATAGACATTTTTTGTCCAAGATGCATTATAATTTTTATATTGTTAAATTTATTTGGAGTTTCTAAAATTGAATTCACTTCCTGAACCAATTGGTAAATTTGATGCTTTTACTATCTGATTGAATATCTTTCGAACCTAAAAGTTGGTTTAACAGTGAAAGAAATATCAGAAGGTATTGGCAAGAGCGAAAAAACTGTAAGACGATATCTTGAGTCTATGGAACACTCAATACTTGATATTGCTGTAATAAAAGAAAGAGGGCAAGACAGAAAATACAGATATAGAATTAAAAAATATGCCACTCCTTTCAGACCACTTTTACTAAATTCCTATGAAGTTATTGCACTTAATTTCATCAGAGGATTTTCTCATTTTAAAGAATTTCCAATAATAAACGAAAATATTAATAGTGTTTTTAACAAAATCTCTTTATCAGCAGAAGAATCAAAAGCAAAATCCAATAATGACTTTCAGGAAAGGGTTGCAAACCTTTTTATTATGACAAAACAGCTAGGCGGAAAAGCCTATAAAACAAATGAGGAATTTCTGCTTTTGGAAACCCTGATTGAAGCTGCTCTTGAGTACAAAATTTGTAATCTCGTCTATGGGATTGTTGAACAAAGTAAAAACTATAAGATAGCTCCTCTTCATTTTTTTAATTATCGAGATGCACTTTACATAATTGCCAAAGATATGAATGAATCAAAATATAAGTATAAAAACTTTGCATTGCACAGGATGAAAAGTGTAGAAAGTTCACAAGATAAATCTTTTAAATATCCATCTGATTTCAATGTTGAAAAATATTTGAAATCAAATGTATTCAATATAGTAGGTGAAAAACATACAATTAAATTAAAATTCGCACCTCACTCGAAAGATTATATTCTTGAACGAGAATGGTTCCCAGATCAAAAAGAAGATGTATTAGGTGATAATAGTGTAATTTTAAGTTTTGAGAGTGATATAAATATGATGTTGATTGGATGGATAAGAGGATTTGGACCTGATGTTGAGGTTCTTGAACCCGAAGAATTGAGAGAAAGAATTATTGAAGATTTAAATAAAAACTTGTGTAAATATGGAGATGATGCTGAAACAAGTTCAGCATGACAAATTATATATAAATAGGACCAGGCACTATTTATAGGAACTTGGTTGATATTTTTTTACATTTATAAATAAATTATCAGCAAGATATAGTAAAAAACCTACTTTGAAATTTTCTTTTTTGATTTCAAATAACAAATAAAGAGTGTCTGTCCTTAATATTTTATATTTAGTATATTATAATAAATGCACAAACCTAACCTATTTGAATTTGCTACTAGCGAACTATCACAAGATGCTTTTATCTGTTGGCTTCTCTCTTACGCTGATACTAAATACGAAAACTCAAACAACCAATTATTTTTTATCGCTACCAAGTTACTAAAAAGGTTTTTTGAAATTTCTAATAAACCATTCCCAGATAAAATTGATCTAAAAATTTACCAACAATACAAACATATTGATATCTTTATAGTAATTAATGATAAAATTGCAATTATTATTGAGGATAAAACACACACAAAAGATCACTCAGATCAACTAAACAAATACAGGGAAATAGTATTGAGTAAAAATTTTAGTGAGGATGATCTAATTTGTATTTATTTCAAAACGGGGGATCAATGTGATTATAAGGAAATAATAAAAAAAAAATATAAAATTTTCTTGCGGGAAGATTTTTTGAAAATTTTGGACTCAGGAATCAAACTTGGGGTAAAAAATTCTATATATGTTGATTACTATGATTATTTAATGAAAATGGAAGAAGATGTAAATAGATATAAAAATTTAGAAGTTAAAAACTGGGATAGCCATAATCATTCAGTGGGTTTTTTTAAAAGTATTAAAGATACATCTGATGATGCTCGCTGGGATTATGTAAATAATGCAAGTGGGGGATTTATGGGATTCTGGTGGAATTTTGAAATTCCGAATACATATGAAAATGAAAATAAATTAAAAAGATACCTGCAATTAGAACATAGAATTAACAATGAAAAAGAGATAAATAAAATTGATTTTAGATTATGTTTTAAAATTCATGTTCCAGATAAAGAAAAACGACAAAAATTAAGAAATAAGTGGTCTGAATTAGTTATAAAAAATGCAGAAAAAAGTAATTTGAATATTACAAAACCTGCGAGATTTGGATCGGGTCAATGGATGACTGTGGCAAATATAATCGACTATATAGTAAAAAAAGAAAATGGAAAAATTGATATAAAGAAGACAAAAAATTTATTATTAAAAGTTATGGATTTTAACAAAGATGTTATTTCTAAAAATCCGTTTTAATTTTTATTGTTACAATGAAACCAAATATTCAGAAAGAAAAAACGGGTTAAGCAATTGCTATGCAGAGTGTTGGTATTAGGTCTATACTTTTCAATCAATTTTAAGATGTATTAAAATAGCTTTTTCAATTTCTTTGATATGATTTTTCGTAAGTTCACCAGTTTTTCTTACGAGCCTTCTTTTATCAATTGTCCTGATCTGATTACATTTAGCTCTAGAATCTTTAATTAATTCTCCAAAGAAGAAAACCCTTTAATTTCTACAGACCCCTTGTCTGGAAATTCAGCTATTAAATGAAGTTTGCCACCCATTTTATCAACATAGGAAGACAGTGTTGATAGCAGGATATCTGATCTTGCTTCAAGTCTGGAAACATTATCCTGAGTTACTCCCAATTTTTTAGCAACAGCTTTTTGAGTAAGTTTGTGAGCTTTTCTAAGCTCACGTAAACTCATTTCTTCATCTATAAGTTCTTTTGCACGAGCGCGTATTCTTTTCTGCCTATCTTTGCTCATTTCACTTAATTTTTGTTTTAATGTTTTCCCCATTATTTTCTCTCCTCTTTTTGTTTTGTTTCTTTTATCTTTTCAGATGTTTATCAAAACGCTCGTCAGCTTTTTTTATCAAATTTTTATAAAAACGTTTTTGGCTAACGCCTGATTTGTCACCTGCTATTAAGATGATAGCTTTACGTTTAGGATCAAAAGCAAAGGCAACTCGCCATACACCATTATCAGCATTGAACCGAATCTCTTTCATATTTGAGTGCTTAGAACCTTGAAGAGTATCAACATTAGGTCTTGCCAGCTGCGGCCCAAATTCTTCAAGTTTCAGTGCATTTGCTGATATTTCATCCTGGACTTTAACCGACAGTTTGTCAAATTCAGGTTCAAACTCATTATGAAATTGAACAACCCATTTATCTCTCATTATGCACCTCAATTAATATGTTGTCAAGTGCATATGTGTTCTTGCACATATTTTCTTGATTATACTGATCTATAGAAATTTATAACAAGATATTTTAAATTATAAATTCCAAAATTAATATAGAAAATACAAGACATCCTGGATGTTGGATTAAGTCTGTACTAGATACTGAAACAAGTTCAGCATGACATTATGAAAAGCTAAAAAAGTCCCTTCTGATTTTGTTCTGGTATAACTATGTTTAGGTGTGAATAAGCAAGTGGGGTAACTTTTCTTCCCCTTGGGGTTTTTTCCAAAAGACCTTCGCGTATTAAAAAAGGCTCATATACATCTTCAATTGTATCTTTATCTTCACTCACTGCAGCGGCAATCGTGTCAATTCCGACTGGCCCGCCCCGAAACTTTGTAATAATTGCCTCAAGTATTGCACGGTCAAGATTATCAAGCCCTTTTTTATCTACTTCAAACATCTCAAGTGCTTTCCTTGCAACATCTTCAGTGATTACCCCATCTGCTTTAATATCTGCATAGTCCCTCACGCGTTTTAAGAGCCTGTTGGCTATTCTGGGTGTTCCCCTTGCACGAAAACTCATCTCTACTGCCCCGGGGTCTTTAATCTCAACATTTAGTATATTTGCCGATCTTAAAATAATCTTGGTTAATTCTTCTGAAGAGTAGTAATCAAGACGTAGATCCACACCAAACCTGGAACGAAGTGGAGAAGTTAGAAGTCCCGTCCTTGTTGTGGCGCCAATCATTGTAAATCTTTCAATATTTATCTTCATTGATCTAGCAGTCGGCCCCTCACCTATCATAAGATCAATATTGAAGTCTTCCATTGCCGAGTAAAGATACTCTTCAACCACCCTGTTCATACGGTGGATTTCGTCTATAAAAAGAACATCCTTTTCTTCAAGGTTAGTAAGGATTGATGCCAGGTCGCCAGTTCTTTCCAAAACAGGCCCGGAGGTAGAATGAAATCTCACGCCAAGCTCATTTGCAAAAATATGAGCGAGTGTAGTTTTTCCCAAACCCGGAGGCCCGTAGAGCAAAACATGGTCCAGCGCTTCATCTCTTTTTTTGGCAGCTTCTATAAATATCCTTGCATTTTCCTTTACTTTGCTCTGGCCAATGTAATCATCCAAAAACTGCGGGCGGAGGTTTAGATCTAAGGATTTATCATCTTCTCTAATATCGCTTGGGTTTACTACTCTTTCGTTCATAATTAAAAACTACTTTTTCATTATTTTAAGTGAATCTCTAAGTGCAAGTTCTATATCTTCAGTCGAACTTATTATATCTTCAATTTTAGAAAGGTTTTTATCTATTTCAAATTTAGTATAACCCAGATTTAAAAGTGCAGACACAATGTCGTCCAGCACTGAGCTTTCTTTGGGAACAGAATCAAACCCTGTAAGATCGTCGAGCTTATCTTTTAGTTCGGTAACAATCCTTGTGGCAGTTTTGGGGCCAATTCCGGGAATCTTTTTCTTTACAAGGTCTCCTGATTGTATTGAGGAAACAAGATCCTGTGCAGAAATGTTTGACAGGATATTGGTTGCAGCTTTTGGACCTATTCCAGTAATACCGAGAAGTTTTATAAAAAGCTCTTTTTCAGAATCTTCAAGAAAGCCAAACAGCTCTAGATTATTTTCTCTGAAGTGTGTGTAAATTTTGAGTTCAACACTTTCTCCGTTTTCATTTAACCTGTAGAAAACAGAAAGCGGCATAGTTACTCCGTAGCCAACGCCATTTACGTCGACTATTACATTGCCAAGCTTTTTTTCTGCTATTGTTCCTCTAAGAAGAGATATCATTTAAGGTAAATCTTTTGTTCCTTCTTTTATTTGTTTTTGGTGCTATACCGATCATAGATTCAAACCTGGAAAAGTTTATATGACAAATCGCAATCGCCACTGCATCCGATTCGTCTGTGTTTTGAAATTCATCAACTCCCAAAAGCAGGGTCAGCATTTTTTGAACTTCAGCTTTATTTGCCCTTCCTTTGCCTGTAAGTGCAAGCTTTATCTTTGTGGGAGCATACTCATTTACGCTGAGTTCCTTACTGGCTGCAGCAAGTATGGCAACTCCCCTTGCCTGGCCCAGCTTTATTGCACTTTTTGCATTTTTGGCAAAGAAAATGTCTTCTATCGACATGCATGTTGGAGAAAATTCTTCAATTACTTTTAAAATACCGCTGTATATAAAGTCTAACCTTTTTGGAAGTGAATTATCTACCGGTGGAATAATTGTGCCGCTTTTAATATATCTGAGATCATTTCCAGAACTCTCCACAACTGCGTAGCCACAAACCCTGGAACCTGGATCTACTCCGATAACCCTCATCTATACAATCATCCCATTGCCTCTTCTAAAAGTTTCTCATCAATATCAAAGTTGGCATACACGTTTTGAACATCATCACTATCTTCAAGATCTTCCATGAGCTTAATCATGTGTTCAGCATCTTTACCTTCCACATTCACATTACTCTGAGGAATCATAGTGATATCTGCATTCTCATATTTTATTCCGGCTGCATCCATTGCAGATTTCACATCTTCAAAATTCTCAGTTGCCGCGACAACAACAAGATCACTGTCTTCTGTAAAAACATCTTCTGCTCCTGCACCAACTGCCACATCAAACAGCTTTTCTTCATCAATTGAATCCGAATTGAGAGAAATTCTACCCTTCATATCAAACATCCAGGCCACACAACCACTTTCGCCTAGACTTCCATTATGTTTTGTAAAAATCCTTCTTACTTCGGATACAGTTCTGTTTTTATTATCAGTAAGGGCTTGCACATATACCGCACTGCCACCCGGACCATAGCCTTCATAAAAGATTTCTTGATAATCAATCCCGTCAATATCTCCCGATCCCCTGTTTACGGCACGATCGATTGTATCGTTTGGCATGTTTTGATTTTTTGCAGTAGTTATAGCCGTTCTGAGCCGAGGGTTCATCTCAGGATCACCACCACCTTCTTTAGCTGCAACGGTAAGTTCCCTTATAAGTTTTGTAAAAACCTTTCCCCTCTTGGCATCAACTGCCGCCTTTCTGTGTTTTATATTTGCCCATTTGGAATGTCCTGCCATAGCTTTTAACCTCTTATAGTATATTTGTATAAATTATACCAAAATTCGCCTGGTTTTTTAACAATCATAAAAAATTTATGAATCCATTGTTAAGAACTGTAAATCTAATATACAAAAATTCACGTTTATTTTCAAAAACATATTGACAAACCATATAGTTAAGGTTCATAATATTATCAACAAGATATACGTTAATAACTGATCAAACATTTACCAAACAACATTCCAAAAGCAACTATAAGTTATTTTAAAACTGAAAAGCGGTGAAAACCCTAATTAAACCTGAGGTCTAAAACTCTATGGCAAAAGCTGACAAAGCGCAAAGTAATGTAACTGAGATCAACAGAGGTCCAGAAAAAAAAGGCGGGAAAATGCTCAATCTCAACGATTTGAGAAATATGAAAATCGCCGATCTTATCAAACAGGCAAGGGCATCCGGCGTTGATGACACATCCAGAATGCAAAAACAGGATGTTATATATGCGCTCCTAAGATCACAAAGTGAAAAACAGGGAGTAATAGTAGCAGAAGGTGTTTTAGAGATACTTTCAGAAGGTTATGGTTTTTTAAGATCACCTAAATACAGCTACCTTCCGGGACCAGATGATATCTATGTTTCTAAATCCCAGATAAGGTCTTTCAATTTAAAAACCGGTGACACAATTGAAGGCCAGGTGAGGCTCCCGAGAGATGGAGAAAAAAATCTCGCACTTCTAAAAATTGAAAGAGTTAACTATGAATCACCTGAAAAGTGCAGGGAACGAATACCATTTGAAAGCCTTACACCACTTCACCCTGAATTAAAACTCGATGTAGAGTATGATGCAAAAGAGTTTTGCACAAGGGTTATAAATCTATTTGTTCCTATAGGTAAAGGTCAAAGGGCATTAATCGTTGCCCCTCCAAGAACGGGAAAAACAATTCTGCTTCAAAGAATTTCAAATGCAATAACTAAAAATAATCCTGAGGTTGAACTTTTTGTTCTTCTAATTGATGAACGTCCTGAAGAAGTTACGGATATGGAAAGATCGGTGGTTGGTGAGGTTGTGAGTTCCACATTTGATGAGCCACCACAAAGGCATATCCAGGTTTCAGATATGGTCTTGGAAAAAGCCAAACGCCATGTAGAACATGGAAAAGATGTTGTGATATTGCTCGACAGTCTTACAAGGCTAGCAAGGGCAAGTAACACAGTTTCTCCCGCAAGTGGTAGAGTACTTTCAGGTGGAATGGAAGCAAGCGCACTTCAAAAACCTAAACGATTTTTTGGTGCTGCAAGGAACACTGAAGAAGGTGGAAGCCTTACTATTGTTGCTACAGCTCTGATTGATACCGGCAGCAGAATGGATGAGGTTATTTTCGAAGAATTTAAAGGAACTGGCAACATGGAAGTTTATCTCGACAGAAGACTTGCTGAAAGAAGAGTGTTCCCTGCTATTGATCTTCAAAGATCTGGTACAAGAAAAGAAGAGCTTCTGCTTAGTAAAGAAGAGCTCAACAGAGTATGGCTTCTTAGAAAAGTGCTCAATCCAATGAACAC
Organism: Deltaproteobacteria bacterium; assembly: GCA_029262295.1. Classification (GTDB taxonomy): domain Bacteria; phylum Desulfobacterota_D; class UBA1144; order Nemesobacterales; family Nemesobacteraceae; genus JAJCZR01. The sequence continues at coordinate 15,339 of JAJCZR010000054.1, forward strand.
AACTGAATCAATGGAATTTTTGCTTGATAAGATGAGAGGAACAAAGGACAATCAGGAATTTCTCAATCTTATGAATAACTAATTCTCCAACAAAAAAACAAATTCTTTAACTTTCAAAAACCTTCTATGTCATCCCGTACTTGATACGGGATCCAGAATGATGGAAAAAATTAATTAAATTCTCATACTTAACATCTTGGGTAATAAAGTAGTTTCAAAGGTTTTTAAAATTTTTGGCAAAATCCTGGATTCCTGGTCAAGCCAGGAATGACAATTGCCTATTCAAACCCCAGGCCCACACTCCATTTCTTTCATAACAAGTGGTGGCCCCATTTCAAGTTTACTTAAAGTATCCCTGAGAGCTGTTCTCAAACCTTCTTCTATAACAGGATGATAAAAAGGCATATCAAGCATCTCAATGATAGTATTGTTATTTTCAATACACCATGAAAGAAGATGACCTAAATGTTCTGCCCTTGGGCCAAATATTTCGGCTCCAAGAAAAAGCCCACTTCCATACTCTGCATAAAGTTTCATAAGCCCTTTATTCTTTAGAATCACCCTGCTTCTTCCCTGATTTTCAAAGGAGACTTCCCCTGTTACATAAGTACCTTCTTTAATTTCACCAGGAAGTATTCCAAGAATTGCAATCTGCGGGTCAGTAAAAACTATACTTAGCGGCACTCCCCTGCACTCTGCAACAACATCAGGATAGTTTGCTGCATTAAACCCGGCAATCCTTCCTTCTGAAGCAGCCTCATGAAGAAGTGGCACATCATTGTTAACATCACCTGCAATAAATATAGGGCTTTTCCCACACTGCATAGTAAACCTGTTGAATTTGGGAACCCCTTTTTCATCAAGCACAAGACCTGTATTTTCAAGGCCAATTTTATCTACATTTGAGGTTCTTCCAGTTGCCGCTAAAACATATTCAAATTCTTCGGCGATTTTTTTTCCCGATTGATCTTTAAACTCAATTTTTACACTCCCATCCAGCTTTTCAATATTTACAATATTTTCTGAGTTATAAGTGTCTATCTCATCTGTGAAATGTTTATAGGCATAATCAAGTATTTCCTCATTTTTTATAGGTCCAACGCTTTTACCCCTGTTAAAAAATACTGTTCTTACACCCAATCTGCTAAGTGCCTGACCAAGTTCAAGCCCAATTATTCCCATTCCAAATACTGCAACAGATTTGGGGAGGTCATTCCACGAAAAAACATCGTCATTTATTATCAATCTATCACCTAAACCATTTAAGATTTTAGGTACTAATGGGGTTGAGCCTGTGGCTATAACAGTTGCCTTAGAGTGTATTTCAGTGTGATCATCAACCTGCAAAACGTTTTGAGATACAAACTTTGCATAACCTCTCACCTTGTTTTCTTCATCCATATCTTCCACAGATTCAATGACAAAGCCTACAAACCTGTCTCTTTCATTTCTGACCCTTTCCATTACTTTTTTTCCATCGATCATAGAATCTGTTTCTGGATAAATACCAAATGCTGGTGCTTCTTTTACAGAATGCGCTGCTTCCGCGGCTGCTATCAGGAGTTTACTCGGCATACAACCCACTCTCGCGCACGTGGTTCCATAAGGTCCACCTTCAATCAAGACTGCAGTTTTGTTACATCTCAGAACACTTCTGTAAGCTGTAAGACCAGCAGAACCGGCACCAATTATTGCGACATCTACCTCTATTTTTTTCATAAAATCTCTCCTTTTATTTCATAGAAAGTCTAAGGGATCATAAAAACATATACTATTTTATTTTACGGGATTCTATTGAATTGAGTTTGAAGTATTTAAAAAACAGCTTGGAGAGCTAGGATATGAATTAATCTTATTTAAAAGAAAGCCGTTGAAAAATTGAATTTCCAACGGCTTAGATAATTTGAATTAGTATGTAAGAACTATTTACTTAGGTTCAGTTTTTATTATAAGTGTTTCTGCAACAACAGGAACACCAAGCACTTTAAGCCATATTAAACCATTATTTGCTTCATCATACACTGCTTCAACTCTGTAGCCTGGTTCAACGTTTTTAACAGATTCTAAACCCTCATGAGAGAGAAGATAATTCTGATTGTCACGTTCATTTTTTACAGTGATTGTGTTTGGTCCCATAGAAACAACGCTACCCAAAACTTCTTTTTCAACAACTGGCACTACAGGTTCTTCTTCAACCATCATTTCTGCATCTTCTACAGTGTCATCTGCACTATCCACCATTGAAGATGGAACCTCATCACCACCTTCTTTCGATTCTTGATCTGAAGTTGGCTCAGTTTCAACCTTTTCTTCCATAGTTTCAGCTTTCTTCATTTCAACAGGTGCTTCTTTTAACTCTTCACCAGTATCTTTTACAGCTTCAACTTCTTCTGTCATTGAATCCATCTTTTCTTCAACTACTGTAGAATCCACATTTTCCATTTTATCGGAAGGAGCTTCTACTTTTTGCTCAGCAGATTCCATGGCTTTTTCTATTTCGCCTTCTTTCATAGAATCAACTTTTTTACCTGCTTCTGATTCCACTTTTTCTTTTCCTTCTGTAACTTCTTTTTCAACTGCCTCTTTTGCTTTATCTGCGGGTGAATCAGCCTCTTTTATCTCAAGAGCTTCAACATCAACATCTTTTTCAGCAGCAGCTTCATGACCATCTGCATATGAATATTGCAGTGATATTAAAGTAAACATAAATGTTACAGAAAGTACGGTAAGAAATATTCTCATCTTATTATCCCCCAAGGAAGAAATTTTTGTTTATAACAATAGAATTTTACACGAATACAAGCGAAGTGGTAAATATCCTTTATTCCTACTTTGGATTAATCGGTTTTGGTGGAATTTTTATTATTAGTGGATCAGCCTGCGCTGGAAGACCAAGAACTTTTATATTTAAAAGGTTGCCGTCATTAATCGATGCTGCCACTCTATAACCTACATTTAGATTTCTGACCAAATTTCCATTTTCAGACCATAGTTGATGAACTTTGCCTGTAGCATCATTTTGGATATTAACTGCATTTTCGCCAACAGCAGTTACAACACCTGTTATGCTTTCTTGAGCCATACCATCAATGACAACATACTGTACTTCCTGGTCGTAACTTGTGGTACTTTTAGTATTATCAGAGCATGTGCATTCACATTTAGCTTCATGAGCACTTGCGTTAAACACTAAAAATAAGCCAAACAATAATGTCACTGCAAAAATTGTAAATAAACTTTTCATTTTTATGCCTCCCTATATGCAAATATTAATAGATATTAATCTTACATGATTCAATCTTTAACATAAATGATTGTATAAAATCAGTTTGAATACTGTCCTCTAAACTGCTGAGTATCAACTAGGGGAATATCCATAGCGAACGATTGGTTTATCACATTAATAAAACGGTTGGCTATTATTGCATAACCTGCGTTATTAGCGTGAATACCATCAAGACTGAATGCGGTGTTCTCCACGTCATCAAGCACAAAATTACCTGTAAAACCATCTATTCCGTTGGTATTAAGTTCTGAAAGAGTATCGTTAATATCAACAAGTGAAATGTTAAATTCATCTAAGAGTTCAGCTATAGTGTTATTAATATCATTGATTGCCTCACCAATAACTATCTCCTCCATATTGGTAAGAGTTGAGTCTTCATCAATCATAATACCAGTTGGCATCAAGCCCATCATTTCAAGTTGAGAAACAATATTAGAAGCATCACCCGCACTAAAACCCATAGATTCCAGGGCTTCCTGATCCGGAATACCAACGCCGTCACCTTCATAAGTATCGTCATCAATTAATATATCTATCAGGACATGAACAACATCTGTTTCCTGGGTTAAGAATGGAACTAATCTTCCATCCCCAAAATCAATAGGTTCGAATGTATCAGGATCATAAAGAACGGGGACTGGATTAGTTATTCCAAGTTCAGGAACAGTTCTGAATATTGCATCATAAAAATTAATGAATGGAATATCAGTTACATTCGGCACATTGGCAGCAACTATCATTGCATCAGTCTCGGTTGTGAGTTCTTCAAGTATTTCCCTATAATCTTCTTCGAACTCATCAATTGGTGTTATATCGGCAACATCCCCACCATTTGCAACGCCAAGCACATCATTATTTCCTACCCATAGGGTTATTAATCCCGGATCGAGGCGAATTGCCTGCTCAAGCTGGGTTCCCATTCCCCTCAGTATAACTTCAAACAAAAGCATGCTTGTAGATTGCACATCCACAAGTTCTGCGCCCGGAAGACCCAAATTGTCATATGGGCGGCTAAGGAAAAAATTGCCAAGTAAATCAAACGGATTTGGTATATTTTGCTCTCTAAAAATCTCACCATTCTCAAACATCAGCGGACTTGTCTCAGGTTCATCAAAACCAATTCCTGGAGAGCCAATCAAAGGCTGTTCAAAATCATCAATACCCATCTGCTGTGCAATTAGGTTTGGAAAACTAAAAACCTGAAAATCATCTTCAAGCCCGTCAGATTGAACACCTGCAGTCAAGCTATCACCAATTGCAACATAGGGTGATTCAGAGTCATCTATTGAATCCAACAAATTACTCGTTTCATCACAGCTTACACCGAAAAATAAGACGAATAATAAAATTAAGAAAACTACTCTAGACACAAATTTCCTCCAAATACTTATTAATTAAGATAGTTAAAGAGTATCAGAAAAAATTCTGGACTCATAAGAATATTTTGAATCAAAAGAAGATGACAATAATCTTATGAGGAATTAAAATCTTGATTCACGTTCTTCTCTGACTGCTTTCGCAGAATCTAGTTTTGAAGAAGTTTTACTTTTAAAATTTATTTCATAGTGTGAGCTGCGTCCAGCACCTAGAGGAATAAAAGCACCTTTTTCAATCATGTCTTGTAAATCCCTTGTAGCAGTGGCTTTTGAAATATTAGTAATTGCAACATACTTTTTTGCACTCATACCGCCAGTAAACCCTTTTGTTCCCTCTTCGAACATTCGTTTTACAACTTTTATCTGACGCTCATTTAACACGTCTTGATAACGATTAATAAATTTTGTTTTTCTAAGTGTGAAATCAATTTCTTCTTCAGCTTGTTTTTGCGCTTCCAATACCATATTTGAGAAATAATTAATCCAGGATGTTATTTCATTTGATCTTTGCGCCTGCTTTAGTGCCTCATAGTAGGCCTTTTTATTTTCTTCAATAGTTTTAGACAAACTCAATAAAACAGGTCGTCCAATTCCCTGAAAAAGTGCTTTTTCAGAAATTGCCCTTCCTATTCTTCCATTACCGTCTTCGAATGGATGAATTGTTTCAAAATAAAGATGTGCAATTGCAGATCGAACAATAGGTTTTTTTATTTCGCTTTTTCCATCAACTCCAGTTTTATTAAACCATTTTATAAAAGATTTCATTTCCTGGAAAATTTTCTTTGAAGATGGTGCCTGAAAGTGAATTTTTTCTTTTCCAACCGCACCGGAAATTACCTGCATTGCTTCTTTATGGGTTCGCCAGACACCAACTTTAACTCTCTTGCTGCCTTTCATAATCATTCTATGCCAGTCAAACAATTTTTTTTCTGTCAATCTTTCAGAAAAGCTGTTTCTTATATCAATCATAAGTTCAGCAGCACCCTCTGCTCTTTTATCCCGAACTTGTAAAGCATCCTGAGCAATGCCCATATTATTTTTAATTGACGACATTACATCTTCACGGCTAATATACTCCCCTTCAATTTCTGAAGTTTTCACAGCTTCTGAAACCATCATTTCTAACATAGTCTCAGTCTGTATATTCTCAGGCAGACCTTTAAGAAGCCCTTCAACATGCCCAAGTTTCTCGGCAAATGAAAACAAAATGCCTTCAATATCATCAAGAGTATATTTGAACTGAGGCCAGTCGGATTGCTGCCAATTATATTTCATGAGCTAATTATAACACGCAATTGGCTCAATAATAGCTATATTTATGAGCCGATTAGCACTTTTATTCGGCTCATATCTAGTAATATCAACTAATTATTTGTACTTCTGACTTTACTTTAGAAACTTTTGCGAATGAATTGTCTCTAGTTAGTAATGAAACCTCTAGTGCTTCAGCAAGGGTTAGATACAAAGCATCATAAACTGTTAAGTTATTTCTCAACTCAAAAGCTCTATTAAGTAGTGGCAAATGCGGATAACGAGTTATTGGAAGATCTTTGTAATCCTCGATAGCTGTATTTGCTCTAGAAGTGGTAATTTTTCCATTGAGAGTAAACTTTCTTAATATTTGAGTTACTTCTGCATCAAGAAGATAAGGAGCAAAAAGATTAGGAGATTCGTTTAATATTCTTTCAGAAATTTTGTCGAAATAAGGTTCAATATTTAAGATAAGGTCAACAACAACAGATGAGTCAACAACTATCACTATCTTGACTCACGTTCTTCTCTGACTGCTTTTACAGAATCAATTTTTGAAGAAACTTTTTTTCTATTTCTTATGCGTTCAATCACTTCTTCGATAGTAGGTCTTTTAATAATATTTTCTACTTCTTTTGTGAGAAAATCAGAAAGAGATAAACCTCCTTTTGCAGCTCTTATTTTCAATGCTTTGTGCACTTCATCCGGCACATTTCTAATTTGTATCATTTTAGACATGCTATTAACATGTCTTAATGTGCATCACATGTCAACTTATTATTAATATTGTATATTTGGCTTGTAGAATAAATTTAGAAAATATCTGATATAATTTTCATATGAATATACCAAAGTTTTTGAAAAACATAATATTCTTTTTCATATATTTACTAGCATTCTCAACCTTTAACTCGGCTGATAAAGTAGAAGCACTGGAATTTAGAGATGTTTCACCCTGTCATGGAACCGCAGCAACATGTGCACCATATATAGTAGCTAGTGGAGAAATACAAGTAGACGATGACAAAAAACTTGATAATTATTTGAAAAAAGAAGGATGGATAAAACTTTTAAATTCAAATGCTAGTTTTCGTATATGTTTCAACAGTAAAGGTGGAAATATGCTAGGGGCAATAAAACTAGGGGAATATATACGCTCTAAGAATATTGATACTTGCTTACTAGAATCGTACGAGAATGTGGAAATCTATCTCGATCAAAATAAAAAAAAACAATCTAGTATTGAAGAAATTGCTGACAAACCTGTTTGTGCTTCTGCTTGTTTTTTTGCATTTGTTGGGGGTATAAACAGAATTATTGAAGACTTTGATGGTGATACATATTTGGGAGTACATCAATTCTTTTCTGATAATAAAACAGGAAACGAAAGTAATGCTCAATCATTATCAGCCTATTTATCTATATATTTAGATAGAATGGATATTGACAGAAGTATTTTAGATTATGCTTCACTGACTCCCCCAGATCAAATTACTTACTTACCAATATCAATAATAAGTGAGTATAAAATAGACACAACTAGAAATTTTTTGGTTCCTTGGAATTTAGAAATTATAGACGACAATCAATTAGTAGGTTTTGTATCTCAACGTCATTCTAATAAAAATGCAATAACTAAATTAATTCTTTCAAATGAAGGAACTTTTTCAAAACTGTATATTGTTTTCTCACCTCAAAATAATCGCTCACAAAATGAGATATTGGACATTCTAAATTCATCTTATTATCATCTTGAGTTATATCTAGATAATGAAAATATATTTAAGCAAAAAACAGTCTGGAAACATATAAACAACAATAAATTTTTATGTTCGGTAAATATACCGAAGTACATACTTTTAAAAATAAAAAAAGGTAAAGCGTTGAATCTTAAATATGATGTAGCAAATGCTTATAGAGATATCGAACCTTCAACAAAGATATCACTTGAAGGATTTAATAAGGTTTATTTAGCATTATTTAATTGAAAGTATGCAGAGAAATAATGAAAAGAGTTAAATATATATTAGTACTATTTCTTATATCATTTGTAATAGAAGCTGTGCTAATTCGTTTTGGAACTTTCTTTCATAATATTGGTTATGGAAAAGATATTACAATGTTTCTAATTGTATTATGTATCATTGCGGTGGTATTACATTTTATAAATCAAACAAATCGACTATTTTAAGTTAAAACCAAAATTATCAAAAGTGAAATCCAAACACAATTCAAATCATGAAAAAACCAAATCTTACTAAACTTGAAGTAGCTGAGAAACAATTAAATACTGCAATCTTCTTATTTTTTACGAGAAAAGATTTAATATCAGTACACACACTTATTTCTGCTAGCTATGGAATCATTTATGACCTTTCAGTTCACAATAGTATGAATTCAAAGAGCTATATAAGAGGAAATAAATCAATAAAGTTAAATAAGAAAAAAGAATTTTTTGATATGTTAAATGAGCCACAAAATTTTTTTAAACATGCAGACAATGATTCTGAGCATAAATTAGAATTCAATCCTGTTTTATCTGAATGGTTCATACTAGATAGTATCAATTTATTACAATTATTAACAAAAAAAGAAAAGTTTCCTCACAATCACTCGGTATATTTAACGTGGTTTAATTTCAAATATGCTGATCTTGAAATATTTAAAGATGCAGGATTTAAAGGTATACAGAATCAAATAATAAAAGACGGTTTAAGCTATAAAGATTATGACTTGTTTTTTAATCATTTAGAAGTGGACTAACCCAACTTCACAAATATCACATCATCTTTGACTTTCACTTCAAAAGTTTCAATGGGATAAGTGGCAGGAAAATAAAAGCTTTGTATTTTATATACATTTGTTTATAATAAATCCAACAACTATTTCGCTGATTTTCATCTAATTCAGCAATACGGCCGTGAATTTTAATCA
>JAJCZR010000055.1 GCA_029262295.1 Deltaproteobacteria bacterium
ATAAAATCATCTAAAGAAATAGAACCCTTTGATAATGATTGTTTAGAGTTGGCATTTGGAAAACTCATATCCACAGGTGGATTTTTTATCATTTTTTCTCCGGTTGATTTATCAATCTCAACCTTATACATTCCTTTTAAAAAACTCATTAGGGTATGATATCCATGTTTATTCTTTTCTCCCAAAAATAACACCATTTCTTCTTGTTCATCGAATCTCGGTGCGCCATGTACACTTGTCCCTATGTTACCTACTTGACCACCTACAATTCTCAATTCAAATTTATCTGTATCCATTGTATTTTTAACTGTCTGGTCAACTTCAAAAGTGGTATATGTGTAAATAAATCCCGTCTTCTCGTCAATCTTCGCCTCACTCTTAACACATTTTGCAACAACTATTTCAGCAGCATTTTTTGTCATTGAAGAGCTAGACAAATTGATTTCTTGATAAGAATATGAATGAGTAATAAACAAGAAAGTAAAAGAGTATAGCAATACTATAAAAGCAAATTTATGCATTTTCATTCCCCTTAGATTAAATCAAACTTGTATTAAATATATCACCAAAGTTACGTTATTGCACTCAATTTTGGTTTTTATATAATATGATCATGCAATTTCAAAAGTAAGCCTTCTTCTTTTAATATCAGCTTCAACGAGCTTTACACTAACTTTATCGCCCAGTTCAAACCAGATTCTCTTCTTGCCTTTACCACGGTAAGCAGTTTTAGGAATTAATCCTTCAACAAAGTAGTCTTCAAGCTCAACAAACACGCCAAAAGGATGAATGCTTATAGCTTTTGCATTAAATGTGCTTCCAATATGATCTTTCATAAAAAATGCACATTCCAGGTTTACAGATTCTCTTTCAATTTTTTCCGCTTTTCGCTCTTTAATGCTGCAATCCTCAGCAATTTTGTTGAGCTGATCAATATTATATTGCGGTTCACTCTTGGAAAGTAAGGTATCAAGGATTCTATGAACAATTAAATCAGGGTAACGCCTTATTGGTGAAGTAAAATGTGTGTAATCATCAATTGCAAGGCCAAAATGAGGGATGTGCTTCGTGGAATAAACAGCTTTTTGAAGTGACCGAAGCACCATCATGCTAATAAAATCACTATCATTTCTTTTATTTGCTTTTCTTAAAATGCTTTGTATGTCTTTAGGCTTCACATCAGAATCAATGTCCACCTCGAGGCCAAGATCACTAAGCTCTTTTTTTAATTCCTGTATAGCCGCTTCATCAGGTTTTTCATGAATCCTGTAAATTGAAGGAACATCATTTTTGAATATAAACTCTGCCGCTACACCATTTGCGGCAATCATAAACTCTTCAATTATTCCATGTGCAATATTTCTCTTTGATTTTTGAATGTTTTCAACATTACCATCTGAATCCCTCATTATGTTTGGTTCAGGGAAATCAAATTGGAGTTCGCCTTTTTGTACCCTTATTTTTTTAAGTTTGGTATAAAGCTCATGCATGAGCTTTATCTTTGAAACGACTTCTTTGTTATCTTTGTCTGTTTTAACTGTTTCAGCTAATACATCAGAAACCCAATTGTAAGTGAGTCTTGCTGAGCTTTTTATAAAACTGTTATAAAGTTTATAACCTTTAAGATTTCCATTTAAATCAAAATTTATTTCCGCAGTCTTTGTTAATCTAATCTCATTAGGAACGAGGCTGCAAAGATTATTTGATAATTTTTCAGGAAGCATTGGAACAACACTATCCGCAAGATAGGTGCTTGTGGCCCTTTTGACTGCTTCTTTATCCAGTGGACTGCCAATTTTCACATAAGAAGAAACATCTGCAATACTGACCCATAATTTATAGCCAGATTTTGCTTTTTTTATACCAACTGCATCATCAAAATCTTTTGCGTCTTCACCATCAATTGTAAAAATTGTTTCGTTTGTAAGATCAACTCTCTTCTTGTTTTTATTAATAGTGATGGTATCAGGAATTGATTGAGATTCATCCCTTACATTTTTAGGAAAGGTTTTATTCAAATTATGGTGAATTAAAAGAGCTTCTTTTTCAGCTTTAACTTCTCCTGATTTCCCAAGGTTTTTAGTAATATCACATAAAAAATAACCATTTTCTTTATTTTCCAGTGATTTAGCAACCACCAGATCACCAATACTGGCATTGCTTTTTTCCAGATTATTCACTTTGAAAACTGGAAATTCATCATTTCTTGGGACTAAAAAGAGATTGTTTTCACGCAGAAGTAAATCACCCAAAATTTTTGTATCAGCTTTAACATTTATTTTAGGTTTTTGATTATTGGATTTATCATTTGATCTTTTAGGAGAGTTAGAATTATTATTGTTAAGCTGAAACTTTCCGCCCTTTATTTTATTAATTTTTCCTTCAGACACTAGATGCCTCAAAGCACCTCTTACAGCACGTTTATTATCTCTTGTGAGCTTTAATTCCTTAAGTACCTGATTAGCGCTAAGCGGAGAGGTTACTCTTTCAAAAAGGTTTAAGAGCTTAGATTTTTTTATATTTGCCATATGTATAGACAGAACTTAATTAATTTTTTCTTTGAGTTCAAAATTGTAATTTTTATATATTTGTATAGAATAAATCCGATCTAAATAAACTGTTAAAATAAAGTCTGGAGTTAAATTATGTTGAGAAAAAACATACCCGGTGCCCTAGTGATTACTTCAATTGTGCTTTGTATTATTGGAGTTGGGATATTTCTAAGAATCTCACTGGACTGGGGATTTTACCTTAAGATTTTATCCACTGTTGCCATAATAGCAACAATTATTTCAATTATCACCCACGCCATTCCTTCTAAAAATAATTAGGGAGTAATAATCAGGCTCGACTGACCCTCAACTGATTTTCTTTCCTCAGGGTGATATCTTGCAATATGCCTCAAATAACTATCTGCTGAACCGTCCATTTCTTCATAAAATTTTGCTTCCGCTACAAACTCATTTATCACTGATATAACAAAATTTAGATCAATCCCGCTTGCCTTTGGACTTGCCATAAAGTCATTGACGAGGTTCAAAATTGTCTTAGAAACTTCATTTGAATACTCATTCTCACTAACATATTCATAAATAATACCCTTATTTTCTGTCTCAAAAGTTTTGGATACCTGCTCCAAACCATTTATTAAATCTTTATTTTCAAGCTCTTTATTCAATCTGTAAAGCTTACTGATCGCTATTTCTATATTTGAAAATAGTTCAGGTGATTTTGAGTAAAGCTCAGCTTTCTTGACATAAACCTTGGCACCTTCTTTTTTCACACGCTCTTTGGCTACTCTTTTACTGAAATTCTTCTGCCCTTCTACAAAGTATTGACAATCAAGCGGACAATCTATCTCAATCCCCCTTTTCTCACCACAACATCTCGGGCAAATATCACTTCTCTTTGCAGGACAGTATCTTTTCCCTTTTCTTTTATTACAAACTATACATTTCATAATGTTTATTAAATCTAACTAATTTAACGGACAAAAAAAAAAGAGGAGCAAACACTCCTCTTTTTGTATTATTCTATTTAATTGAATTATGGCGGATTACATACATGCACCTGCATTACACATACCACCACCATCACAAGGAGTGGTATCTGGGCAATCGATTGTATCCGCACAATCAACATCGCCATCACCATCATTATCTTCTAGATCATCACAGGTAGTTTCAGTTCCAAATTCACATATTCCTACACCATCGCAATCCATATCTAAACAGTCTTCACCATCAGGTGCGCCAGGTGCCATTGTATCATTATCCATCATGTCATCACAAGTGGCTTCAAAACAGATGTCCATACCACTTCCATCACCACCAATTTGACAATTATTATCATCGCAATCGGTATCACCATCACCATCAGTATCAAAACCATCAGCACAGTCTGTTTCTTCGGCTTCACAAGCTACTCCATCAGGACCATTAATACCGACACAATCTGCATCAGCACAATCAGCTCCATCAGGTGCACCCATTGCACCGGTATCATTATCCATCATGTCATCACAAGTGGCTTCAAAACAAACATCCATACCCATTCCAACACCACCAATTTGGCAATCAGCATCTATACAATCAGCCATCATATCACCATCATTATCAAGCATATCATCACATGTTGTTTCATTTGGTAATTCACAAGCTGCATCACCAGCACAATCAGCATCTGCGCAATCAATCATCATATCACCATCATCATCAATTGAGTCGGTGCAGTTTGTTTCCATCATAGCAACCATTCCAGGTTCAGCTGCTGT
>JAJCZR010000056.1 GCA_029262295.1 Deltaproteobacteria bacterium
GGTGGTGTATTAACTGGTGGAGGAACACTCACTGGCGGAGGAACAGCAACTGGTAGTGGCACAGCAACAGGCGGTGGCACTCTTACTGGTGGTGGTGTATTAACTGGTGGAGGAGTTCTTACCGGTGGAGGCACTCTTTAAATTTAAAACTTAATAAAATAATAACATTATCACAGGAGGATAGTAATTTCAATATTACTTTCCTCCTTTTTTTATTTTGCTTATTGAAATAATTGTTTCTTGAAAAAAAACATATGCAGTTATTCTTGTATTATTAGCACTTAGGTTAATTAAAATAGGTTTTCAAGATTTTTAAAGCTAAATATTATGGAGGAATAGCCATGAAAATTTTTTTAATTCCGCTATTTTTAACTTTTTGTCTTTTCTTATCAGCTTGTTCAAAGGAAAATGTTTATAAATCATTCTATAAAAGTGGTAAACAGGCTGAGTGCCAAAGAGCAATTGAAGAAGGATATGTTCCTGAAGGTTGTGAAGGCTCTTTTGACAGAGATTATGAAGAATATAAAAAAGAACGAAAAGAATTGGAAGAGCAAAATAAATATAAGTAGATAATCAAAAATCAGAGCCAAAAAGATTATGGCAAAACATATAAAAGCACCAACACAAATTGAAGCCGAAGGAAATAAGAAAAAGATTATCGAGGAATTTTTTGGCAAAGTAAATACTGATAATTCCAATATAAGTATAGCAAAAATGAAAAGCTCTCCTGGATGGGGAGAACCAGGTCAAACCCCAGAATCTGATGAGTTCACGCTTGTCTTAAACGGTTACCTAAAGGTTGAAAATAAAGACAAAATTTATGTTGTGGAAAAAGGTGAGGCAATAATAGTCAAAACTGGTGAATGGGTCAAATACAGCTCTCCGGAACCTGAAGGTGCGGAATATAGAGCAGCGTGTCTTCCGGCTTTTTCTCCTGATACAGTTCATCGCGATGAGTGATATTAGTGATCAGATTCTTAAGGCAAGATCAAAATGGCAATACACTGGCAAGTATCGCCCTGAGTTTGCATTAGCTCCATCTAAGGGACAGGAATCTGTGTGGGATTACCCAAGGCCACCAAAGATTGATCCTGACAGACGACATATTTTAGTTAAATATAATGATCTGATAATTGTTGATACTCAAAAATCAGTTCGTATTCTTGAGACTGCAAGTCCACCTGTATTTTATATTTCTCCTTCTGATGTGAATTTTGATTATTTAATAGATACAGCTGGAAGTTCAATCTGTGAGTGGAAAGGTAAAGCTCAGTATTGGTCTTTAGACGAAAGTGAAGTAAGTATTCAAAATGTTGGTTGGAGTTACCCCAATTCTTTTAAGGAATTCAAATCAATAAAAGACTATATTTCTTTTTATCCAGCATTACTTGATTGTTATGTTGATGGCGAAAAAGTTAAACCTCAGCCTGGAGGTTTTTATGGAGGTTGGGTTACTTCTGAATTAGTCGGCCCATTTAAAGGAGAGCCTGGAACAGGCTGGTGGTAGATTTCTTAACACAAAATTAACAAAACTTTGATAACTTTTCACCATGAATGATAACAAAACAGCCAGATACATCGTCGAATTTATTGGCACTTTCTTTTTGGTGCTAACAATTGGAGCAGTTGTTGTTAATTCTGGCGCCGGGAATTTTGCACCACTTGCAATTGGTGCAGTTTTGATTGTCCTGATATACGCCGGAGCTCATATCTCCGGTGCACATTACAATCCTGCAGTAACCCTTGCCTTTTGGCTCACGGGAAAATGTGGTGGAAAGTGTGATTACAAAGATCTTACAATTTATATAGTTGTTCAAATATTTGGCGCATTAGCAGCAGCCTTTGTTGTTCTTTATTTAAAAGACAGTCCAAAACTTGTTGCTAGCAATTTGAGTATTGGTAAAGTGCTAATTGCAGAAGTGATTTTTACTTTTGCACTTTGTTTCGTGATCCTCTATGTGGCTAAAACTAAAAATATATTCTTTGGAATAGCAATCGGTCTTACCGTTGTTGCAGGTATCTATGCAGTGGGTGAAATATCAGGGGCCGTATTTAATCCTGCAGTTGCAGCAGGAATAACAGCAATGGGGATTTCCAGTTTATCTAATATCTGGCTTTATATTGTCGCTAATTTTACGGGCGGCTTCCTTGCAGTTTTAGTCTTTAATTTTCTTGATTTTGAGAATAACAAGATATAACTTTCTTCTGTTGTAACTTTTCATATTTATGTCAAATAAATATAATTAGAACTAATACAGAAAAATTATGGATCAAAAAAAAGCAATTAAACTGTCAAGAGAAGGTTTAGATCTCTACAAAGAAAACAAATTTGAAGAATCTCTGGAAAAGTATATTGAAGCTGCGAAGTTAGCTGATATGAATCATTACGCCACTCCGGAAATATTTAGTGAATATGGAATGGTTTTAATAAAGCTTGGAAGGGTTAAGGAAGCAATAACCCCTCGTTTTAAAAGTTTGGAATGTGCTCTTAACACTGATGATAAAGAATCATCTTCTGTAATAATATATGCTTATTTTTTAATTGATTATTTACTTGAGACGGGTGATTTGGAAGAGGCTCAAAATTTATTAAATGAATATATAAATTTAGATTGTGAGAGTAAGTATCTTATATATTTTGTAGCAGCAAAGTTTTATTACAAAAAAAATATAAATAAAAGATAT
Organism: Deltaproteobacteria bacterium; assembly: GCA_029262295.1. Taxonomy (GTDB): domain Bacteria; phylum Desulfobacterota_D; class UBA1144; order Nemesobacterales; family Nemesobacteraceae; genus JAJCZR01. The sequence continues at coordinate 2,686 of JAJCZR010000056.1, forward strand.
TTAGAGTTTTTGGATAAAGCTTTTCATTCATCTCCTAAGCGTAAGTGGAAATGTATTGATGATGTAAAAGCACTTATTGAAAAAAATAATTTTGACAAATAGTCATCCGTCCTTAAATGAAAAGAAAAGAATTTCATTTTCAAACAACCTGGAAAGTCGAAGGATCAGTTGAACAGGTTTATGATATTCTCAGTGAACCCGTAGATTTTGTTGATTGGTGGCCAGAGGTTTATCTGGAAGTAGATGAAATAAAGCCTGGAAATCAAGATGGAGTAGGCCGGGTTGTAAAACTTTTGACTAAAGGAAAACTTCCTTACACCTTGAACTGGCAGGCTGAGTGCGTTGAGGTTGAAAAACCAAATTGTATTGTTATTAAAGCCGAGGGTGACCTTGTGGGTAGGGGAGAATGGCTGATTACTCAAATAGGAGAGTTCGTTGAGGTAAATTATGATTGGACAGTAGTTGCCAATAAACCCTGTATGAAATTGTTGTCACCAATTCTTAAAAAAGTATTTGAATATAATCATAATTGGGCAATGAAAAAAGGTGAAGAAGGTTTAAAGGAAAAGCTTTTTTCCTTCTGAATTCTTTATCTTCTTTTCCACTTTCAAACTTGATTGTCCGTTCAAATATTGTATATTTTGTTCTTTAGAATTAGTTAAACATTTACACAGAACTGCAATCCATCCATCATAATAATTTAATTTAAAATTAAGTTCTCGATTATGGCTGTTTTTTGTAGGGCTCAATTGTTTAGCTGCCAATTTAAGGAGGTATTACAATATGAATATTATTGTTAGGTGTATAACACCAATTATAATTTTCTTTTTTTCTATTAGTTTTTTATCATGTGCAACAATGTTTAATGGTTCGCAAAGTGGGGTCCAGAAACTCTACATAATGGACTGCGGACATATTACCGCAAATGATCTATCAATTTTTTCATCTGAAGGTTTTTACAAAGGTGAGAGTAAGCAGCTTGTTGATGCCTGTTATCTGATTCAACATGCAAACGGCACACTTCTTTGGGATTCCGGACTTTCTGACTCGTTAGACGGAAAGGGGCCTGTTGAAGCAGGTGGAGGAGCATTTACTCTAGAAGTGAAAAAGACCCTTGCTTCTCAATTAGCTGAAATTGAAGTGAGTCCTGAAGATGTTGATTTCATTTCATTCTCACACATGCATTTTGACCATACCGGAAATGCCAATGACTTTGCCGGTGCCACGTGGCTTACTTCGCAGGCTGAGTATGATACGGCTTGGGGACCAAGAGAAGTAGCAGAGAAGCTATTTTTTGCACCTGATTCCTATAGTGCTTTGAAAGATAGTGAGACAATAACATACGAGGGTGACTATGATGTGTTTGGTGATGGATCTGTTAAGATTCTTGCCGCACCTGGGCATACACCGGGTAGTCAGGTTCTTCTTGTAAAATTAAAGGAAACTGGCCCTGTTATTCTTGGCGGTGATCTTTATCATTTCACAGAAAATAGAACTAACAAAAGAGTTCCAGCCTTTAACTATGATATAGATCAATCCAGACTAGCAATTGAAAGGATAGAGGGTATTGTGGCGAAGAAAGATGCTCTTTTTATAATTCAGCATGATAAGGAGCAGCACGCAGAGCTAAAACATGCTCCTGAGTTTCACAAATAAAATAAAGTTTAAACATAACTTTAAATAAAAAGAGAGGCAGTTGGGACAAAATTCCATCTGCCTTTTTTTTTGTTAAATATATAAAACAATTGTTTTATATATTCGTTAAGCTAACATTCTAGGCCTATGAAAGAGATTGAAAATATTGAATTAACTTATCTTAAAGTTGAAGAGTATCAGCAGCTTAAAGAAGCTATGATTGAATCCTATACGACTATGCCCGATTCGTATTGGAGAAAGCATCATATTGATTCATTAATAAACCGTTTCCCGGAAGGGCAAGTAGTTGTAAAAGTAAACGATCAGATCGCTGGATGTGCACTCACGATTATTGTTAATTACGATCAATTTGATGGTGCCCATACTTACAAAGAGATCACGGGTGATTATTCATTTGACACTCACAATCCAGATGGCGATATGCTCTACGGAATAGATGTATTCATAAAACCTGAGTTTAGAGGGCTTCGTCTTGGTCGTCGCCTTTATGATTATAGGAAGGAACTTTGTGAACGACTAAATCTGAAAGGGGTAACTTTTGGAGGCCGTATCCCTAATTATCATAAATACTCTGATGAATTGTCACCAAAGGAATATATTGAAAAAGTTAAAAGGAAAGAGATAAGTGATCCCGTATTAAATTTTCAGGTATCAAATGATTTTTATCCATCAAAAATACTTAAGGGATATCTCCAAGGTGATGAAGAATCAAAGGATTATGCTGTATTAATGAAGTGGGACAATATTTACTATGAAAAACCTCTTAAAAAAGCTGCTATCACAAAAAGTGTGGTGAGGCTGGGTTTGATACAGTGGCAGATGCGGCCTTATAAAGATATGGATGAACTAATGCAGCAGGCCGAGTATTTTATTGATACTGTTTCAGGATACAGATCTGATTTTGCTATGTTCCCCGAGTTTTTCAATGCACCACTTATGGCTGAAAACAATCATCTCTCTGAGCCGGAAGCAATAAGAGAGCTCGCAAAATATACTTCCACGACCGTTCAAAAATTATCGGAGATGGCCATATCTTACAATATAAATATTATTTCAGGAAGTTTCCCTGAAATTCGAGAAGACAAACTATTTAATGTGGGTTACTTGTGCAGGCGCGATGGAACAGTGGAGAGTTATGAGAAAATTCATGTTACTCCAAGTGAAGCAAGTGTCTGGGGAATGGAGGGTGCAAGCAAACTTAAGACACTTGATACAGACTGCGGAAAAATAGGGGTGCTTATCTGTTATGATGTGGAATTCCCGGAGCTTTCAAGAATCCTTGCTGATGAAGGAATGGATATTTTGTTTGTTCCTTTTCTAACTGACACTCAAAACGGTTACTCAAGGGTCAGAAACTGCGCTCAGGCAAGGGCAATTGAGAATGAATGTTATGTGGCAATATCTGGTGGAGTTGGGAATTTACCTAAAGTTCACAATATGGATATTCAGTATGCCCAGTCTATGGTTTTTACTCCATGTGATTTTTCTTTTCCGGCTAATGGAATAAAAGCTGAAGCCACTCCCAATACAGAAATGGTGTTGATTGCCGATGTGGATATTGATCTACTTAGGGAACTTAATCAGTTTGGCAGTGTGAAAAACCTTAGAGACAGACGAAAAGACATATTTGAATTGAAAAA
>JAJCZR010000057.1 GCA_029262295.1 Deltaproteobacteria bacterium
ACAAGTTCATATTCTTTTATCATATATCTCCATTTCTGTAGATAATTCCTCTGGATTGTCTTATCTTCTGTGTTTCGTCGCATCGCTGACCTCCTACACCTTTAGTGTATAGTTCTGTCAACGAATTACTTAACCTTTACAGGAATGACACATGAGCTAGTTCACTTCATTGAGTAACATCAATAAACTCAACCTTATTAAAATAGATAAGATTTAGAGGGTCTGGTTCCAAGCCCTTTACATAAGGCTTTATCATATTTTGCTGCACAGCATTGATGTAAGGCACTATTGCAACATCTTTTTCTGTAAGAATTTTTTGGGCTTTGTTATAAAGCTCAATTCTTTTCACCTGATCTTGTTCCTCAGCAGCAGTTTCAACAAGCCTGTCATATTCAGGGTTGCACCAGCCTGTTTCATTATTCCCGCTTCCACACTCAAACAGGTTCATGAAGTTGTGAGGATCAGGGAAATCTGCTCCCCATCCTGCCCTGAAAATGGGTGGGGCATTTGTATCAAGTGTTTTTAAATAGACTTTCCACTCTTCATTTACTAATTTTACTTCGACTCCCAAATGGGTTTTCCACATACTTTGAAGACCTTCTGCTAATATCCTGTTACTTGCCCTGTCGGGAAAAAGAAAAGTAATTTTCGGAAAACCTTTTCCGTCCGGAAAACCAGCTTTGGCTAAATATTGTCTTGCATCTTCAGGATTGAATTTAAGTCCTATATCAGGATTATGGGCAAGCATATTTTCAGGAATCCACGAAGTTGCCGGAATTCCAGCTCCCTGAATTAGTTCTGAAATGCTTTTTCTGTCTATTGCACTGCCAAAGGCTTTTCTTACATCCGGGTTATCAAATGGTTTTTTCTTTGTGTTGAATCCAATGTAAAAACCTCTAAATGCTGTACGACTTATGAAATCAGGAGAATTTTTTAATCTTGGTATTTCTAAAGGGGGAAGCCCGGTGCTATCTAGAAAATCAAGTTCACCGCTCTCATAAAGTGCAAGTGTGGAAGTTTGATTTTCATTCATAATCATTTTTACTTTCTTTACTCCTTTAGGTTTTTCTCCCCAGTAATCCTTAAACTCTTCTATTTCAAGGAGACTGTGATGTGCCCAATTTGTGAGTTTATATGGGCCGATAGTTACAATATTTCCAGGCTCAGTCCATTTTGAACCTTTACTCTCAACCACATCCTTTCTCATTGGGAATGTTGCCATAAAAGTCAGAAGTCCGGGAAAGTATGTTGCTGGTCTTTTTAGCTCGACAACAAGGGTTTTATCGTCGACGGCTTTTGCCCCTAACTTGCTTGGATCATTGATTTTTCCTGAGTTGTACTCTTTTGCATTAATTATATCAAAGAGAAAATATGCATAATCTGCACCAATGTTTGGGTTTAATATTCGAGACCATGAGTATACAAAATCCTGTGCTGTGAGTGGTTTTCCATCTGTCCATACTGCATTCTCTCTTAGGTGAAAAGTGTATGTTTTTCCATCATCACTTACTTCCCAGCTTTCGGCAAGAGCAGGTTCTGCTTTGTGTTTATCACTGAATCTTGTGAGGCCTTCCATAATATTATTTAGGATTGAAAATGATGTACTGTCGGTTGCAAGCGACCAGTCGAGCGAAGGGGGTTCGGTGCCAATGTTTATTTTTAGTGTATCTTTATTAGAAATATCCGTATTTTCGGAGTTGTTGTTTCCGCCGCATGCAAGAAGAAATAGTAGAGCTATAAAGATTAGGAATTTATTTTTCATAGAAGTTCTATAATATAGAAACAGATGTTTTTGTCCAATGATAAACCTTAAAAATATAAAACAGGCTTCTGAAGTATTAAGACCTATAATTCACAACACTCCTTTAGTGTTTTCTTATGCACTGAGTGAAATAACAGGCTCAAATAGTTACCTCAAACTCGAGAATCTTCAGAGAACAGGTTCTTTCAAGATAAGAGGTTCATATAACAAACTTCATAGAATAAGAAATAACACTAAAAAAGTATTAGCAGCTTCTGCTGGTAACCATGCACAGGGAGTTGCGCTTGCGGCAAAATTACTTGGCTTGAATGCGACTGTTGTTATGCCTGAAGGCACACCAATTAACAAGATAGTTGCAGTGAAAAAATATGGGGCAGAAGTAATTCTTCATGGTGATAACTTTGATGAATCACTAAAGTATGCGCAATTAATTGAAAAGAAATCAAAGGCCACATTAATAAGTGCCTTTAATGATATTGATGTGATTTGTGGTCAGGGAACCATTGGTCTTGAAATAGCAAATTCACTCAGTGAGGTTGATTATGTGTTAGTTCCGGTAGGTGGGGGGGGTCTAATTTCAGGTGTTTCAGTAGCTCTTAAAGAGATAAATCCAAAGATCAAAATAATAGGTGTTGAAGCAAAAAATGTTCCATCGATGTCTGTATCTTTAAAAAATAAGGAGATTCTTGAGCCAAAAACAACTAAAACAATTGCAGATGGAATTGCGGTTATAAGAGTAGGTGATATTACTTTCGATATTGTTCAAAAATATGTTGATGATGTTATAACAGTTAGTGAAAAAGAGATTGAAGAAGCGCTTATGATACTTGCAAGCAAGAAAAGGATGATTGTTGAAGGTGCAGGGGCTGTGGGGCTTTCGGGGTTGCTTAAACGGAAAAAGAGGTTCAAGAATAAAAATACTGCAGTTGTAATTAGCGGTGGAAATATTGATATAAATGTTTTAACCAAGATTATCGACAGAGGCCTTCAAAAAGATGGACGGATTGTTAAACTTGAGATTGAGCTTCCCGATGTGCCGGGCGCATTAGGTGAACTCTCAACTCTGTTTGGTGAATTAAGAGCAAATATTGTTGAGATATATCATGACAGACTTTCAACCGATCTTCCCTTAGATAGAGCCTATGTTCAGGTAACCCTAGAAACTAGGAGTTTTGAACATCAGGAGGAAGTGTTAGGAGTACTTAAAAAGAAAAATTATAAACCACAAATTATTGGAAAGAAATTTTAATTATTTTTTCTCAAAAAGCTGTTCTTCTCTATTCTTAAAGGCTTTGAATTCAAGTGCATTTCCGCTTGGATCAAGAAAGAACATTGTAGACTGTTCCCCCGGCTCACCTTTAAATCTGGTGTAAGGCTCAATTATGAACTCTATATTGTTGTTTTTTACTTTCTCAGCAAGTTCTTCCCAATCGCAAATTTCAAGAATTACTCCAGCATGAGGCACAGGTACTCCGTGTCCGTCAACTCGATTATAGTGTGATTTTATTTTTTCTGATTTGCCAAGATTGGAATTTAAGTGACATACAAACTGATGGCCAAACATATTAAAATCTATCCAGTTTGTATCGCTTCTGCCTTCGGGGAATCCAAGAATTTTTCCGTAAAATTCTGTTGCTTCATCAATATCCCTTACCTGAATGGCAATATGAAAGGGGGTTAAAGACATTTTACTCCGGTGACAGAGTTACAAGAATTGTTCCTTCTTCTACAGTATCACCTTCACTTACTTTTATCTCTTTTATCTTTCCTGTGGAAGGGGCTTTGAGTTCACTTTCCATTTTCATTGCTTCAACAACTACAACCGGCTCTTCTTCTTCGACTTTATCACCCTGTTCTTTGAGTATTTTCACAATCCTGCTTGGCATAGGTGACATTATTTCCAGACCGGTTCCTGGGCCACCAGCTTTTGAACCGTCTCTATCGGAAATAGCCTCAATTTCAAAGAGATCTCCTTTATAGAAAACCTGGATTTTCTTTCCTTTTTTGAATATCCCTATTGTAAGTGATTCATTGTCTATAATTACGGAATATAGGTTGCTGTCTACCTTTGTGAACCTTATTTCTTTTTGTTCACCATCAATTTCGACAATGTTAATATCTTCATCTTCCTCTATATTAACTTTGTATACCTGATTCTTGAGTTTAAAGGTGTATGTCATATCTCATTACTCCCTCTAAGGGCCATTTTTCTTGCAGCAAGTTTCCAATTGGAGCCAGTTGCTTTACCATTCACGCTTTCATCACCTGAAATTGTATTGTTCATAATCATAGCCGCGGCAATCAAAGCAGGTTCATTATCTATATCTTGGGGATTAAGAAGTTCAGGATGCCTTTCAATAAATCCAGTATCTATTTCTGCTTTTTTAAATTCTTCATCATCCATAACTCTTATAAGGAAACCAATGTTGGTCCTAACCCCTAGAACAATATATTCCAGGAGTGCGGATTTCATTTTCTTAATTGCTTCTTCTCTTGTGTCAGCCCAGGTTATTAGTTTTGATAACATAGGATCGTAATAAGAAGTTATTTCATAGCCACTATACATAGAAGAGTCATCTCTTATCCCCGGGCCTGCTGGTGCTTTTATATACTGAAGAGTTCCAGGGGAGGGAAGAAAATTCATTGTGGGATCTTCTGCATAAACCCTGCATTCAACTGCATGGCCTTTTATCTTTAGGCTTGATTGTTTAAACGGAAGCTTTTCACCGTCTGCTATTCTTATCATCCACTTTACTATATCGAGGCCGGTAATCATCTCTGTTACAGGGTGTTCAACCTGAATTCTTGTATTCATCTCAAGAAAAAAGAAGTTCTCTTCCTGATCCATTATAAATTCAACTGTGCCAGCACCATAGTAATTAACAGCTTTTGCTATGTTTACTGCCACATCACCCATTTTCTTTCTTGTTTTTGAACTTATAAAACCTGAAGGTGCTTCTTCAATTACCTTTTGATGCCTTCTTTGAATAGAGCATTCACGTTCAAATAGATGAAGGACGTTGCCATGTTTATCCCCAAGAATCTGAATCTCAATATGCCGGGGTTTTTGTACAAATCTTTCAACAAATACAGAATCATCACCAAAAGAAGAAGATGCTTCACTTCTTGCCATACGAAGTGCGGCTTCAAACTCATCTTCTGAATTTACAAGCCTCATACCCTTTCCGCCGCCACCGGCAGATGCTTTAATCATTACGGGGTAACCAATCTCTTCTGCCACTCTTGATGCTTCCACATCTGTTACTGCCCCGTCAGAACCAGGAACAAGAGGCACTTTTGCTTTCATTGCAATTTTTCTTGCAGTTATTTTGTCACCCATCAAACGAATTGCTTCGGCTGAAGGGCCTATGAAAACAACTCCTTCTTTCTCACAAAGTTCAGCAAAAGAATCATTTTCAGAAAGAAATCCAAAACCAGGATGTATGGCTTCTGCACCGGATTTTTTTGCAACTTCTATGATTTTTTCTTTCAGAAGATAACTCTCAGCAGGTTTTGGTGGACCTATGTGATAAGCTTCGTCAGCAAGCATTACGTGCATGGCATTTCTATCTGCATCTGAGTAAACTGCAACAGTCTTAATCTCAAGCTCTTTACATGCCCTTATTATTCGAACAGCAATTTCGCCTCTGTTGGCAATTAGTATTTTTTTAAACATACGTTTTTTCCTTTTAAAAATTTAAAGTGGAATATTTCCGTGTTTTTTAGGTGGAAGGGTTTGCCTTTTCCCGTCCAGCAAATCAAGGCCCTGCGCCACTCTCATCCTTGTCTCTTCTGGTTTTATCACTTCATCTACATATCCAAGATCAGCAGCCCTGTATGGGTTTGCAAAGTTGTTTTTGTATTCCTCTATTAGTTTCAACCTTTCTGCATCAGGATCTTCCGCACCGGCAATCTGGCCCTTAAATATAATATTTACGGCACCGTCAGAACCCATTACCGCAATTTCACCGGTTGGATATGCAAGGTTAATATCTCCCCTTATATGCTTGGAAGACATTACGTCGTAAGCCCCACCATACGCTTTTCTTGTAATGATTGTAATACTTGGAACAGTTGCCTCACAGTATGCATATAGAAGCTTTGCTCCGTGCCTTATAATGCCGCCCCATTCCTGCGACGTGCCAGGGAGAAACCCGGGAACATCTACAAATGTTAAAAGTGGAATATTGAAACAATCACAAAACCTTACAAACCTTGCCCCTTTTATTGAAGCGTCTATGTCGAGGCAGCCAGCTAGCACTTTAGGCTGATTTCCTACAACTCCCACAACCCTGCCGTCGATCCTTGCAAAACCTACAACTATGTTTTTTGCATAGTTCTCGTGTATTTCAAAAAAGTATCCGTCATCAACAATAAGCTTTATTACTTCAGTTATGTCGTAAGGTTTATTTGGGTTATCCGGGATTATTTCTCTAAGGCTCATTTCCTTTCTATCTACAGGATCATCGCAGGCAATCCTTGGAGGATCATCCAAGTTGTTTGAAGGAAGATAGCTGAGAAGTTCTTTTATTATGCTGATTGAATCTTCATCATTTTCAGAAGCAAAGTGTGCCACCCCACTTTTAGAGCTATGAACCATTGCACCCCCTAGCTCTTCGGAAGTAACCTCTTCATGTGTAACAGCTTTAATAACATCTGGGCCGGTAATAAACATATAACTTGTTTCTTTTGACATTATAGTGAAGTCGGTCATTACAGGTGAGTAGACTGCTCCACCGGCACATGGCCCCATTATTGCTGAAATTTGAGGTACAACTCCTGAAGATAAAACATTTCTTAGAAAAATATCAGCATAAGCCCCGAGGCTTTCCACACCTTCCTGGATTCTTGCCCCACCTGAATCGTTAAGTCCAATAACGGGCACGCCTACTTCTCTGGCCTTATCCATTATCTTGCATATTTTGTTGCCATGCGCCATACCGAGTGAACCACCGAATACTGTGAAGTCCTGAGCGTAAACAAAAACCTGCCTTCCATTTATTTTTCCATATCCTGTTACAACACCATCACCTAAGAACTTTTTATCCCCCATCCCAAAATCTTCACATTTGTGCACAACAAACTTGTCCATTTCGACAAACGTGTTTTTATCTAAAAGAAGGTCAATTCGTTCTCTGGCTGTCAGTTTCCCGTTTTTATGCTGACGTTCTATTCTTGCTTCTCCGCCACCAAGCTCAGCTTCTTTTTCTTTTTGTTCAAGTAGTTCAATTTTCTCTTTCATGTGGTTGCTCCCAAAAAGTAGAATTGGAAATGAATTAAATTTTGTAAAAATCTTTTATAATTAATCTAAAAAACTCCATCAAATATACCATAATATATATTCATACAAAAAGGCGCCTATTTATCTTATCATGTGAAGATCAATTAATTGATCTCCAGATTGATTCAACTTGTTTTTGAACAGCAGTTAAATCAGAGTTGTTTATGATAATGAAATCAGCATTCTTGATTTTATCATTATTTGAAAGTTGTGAGCTTATTCTGGCTTCAGCTTCTTTATTCGAGATACCATCTCTATTCTTTATTCTTTCAACCTGAACTTCAGGATCTGCAGAAACAACTATTATTCCATTCAGAATATCTTTTAGACTTCCACCTTTCTCAAGAAGGGCTGCTTCAATTATTGTTGTTTCAGATGTACTTTCGGAAATTTTCTTTTTTATATTTTCAATTATTTCAGGGTGGGTTATTTCGTTAAGTTTTTTTCTATCTTCTTTGTCGTTAAAAACAATATCTCCAAGTTTTTTTCTATCTAAGCTATTGTTTTTGTTTAGCACTTTTTCCCCAAAGTGATTGACAATCTCATCCCATGCGGGTTTCCCGGGTTCAACAATTTCCCTTGCAACCTTGTCTGCATCAACAATAAAAGCACCAAGTTTTTCAAACATCTTAGCAATAGTTGATTTCCCAGTTCCAATATTGCCAGTTAGACCGTAAACTTTCATATGAAGTATTTTAGAATAATTTTTAACGAGAACAAAGCCGGGTTGCCTTGTTCAGTCTTTCGATAGTTTTTTCTTTACCGAGGATTTCTATTACTTCAAATATTCCTGGGCTTTTTGTGCCACCTGTAAGGGCAACTCTTACTGGTTGTGCAATCTTGCCGAGTTTTAACTCAGTTTCATCCATAACTTTTCCAAAAGCATTGTGGATTGGGTCATGAGTAAAGTTCTCGAGGTTTGTTAATTTCTCAATAACCTTTTGAAAGATTGGAATCATATCTTCGGTTAAAAACTTGTTTTTAGCATTCTCATCATATTCAAAATCATTAGTGAAAAAATAGGAAGACTTCTCTACCATCTCATTTAATGTTTCAGATCTTTCCCTTAACTCTTTAATTACTTTTAATAGAGTTATGTCAGGTTCAGTTTTATATCCTCTTTCTTTTAATAGAGGCATGATTTTTTCTGCAATTTCTTCTGTAGGCCTGTTTTTTATATACCAACTGTTTACCCAGAGAAATTTTTCAGGATTAAAAATAGAAGGTGATTTTCCTATGCTTTCAAGGTTGAATTTTTCTATAAGTTCATCTTTAGTAAATATTTCCTGATCGCCGAAAGACCATCCAAGACGCACAAGATAATTTAAAACTGCTTCAGGAAGATAACCGTCATTTTTATACTCAATTACAGAAGTTGCTCCGTGACGCTTGCTTAATTTTGCTTTATCTTCGCCAAGTATCATTGAGACATGGGCAAATTTTGGCTTTCCGAGATCAAGGGCATCATAGATAAGTATCTGTTTTGATGTATTGGTCAGATGATCATCGCCTCTGATTACATGAGAGATTCCCATATCAAAATCATCAATTGCGACTGCAAAGTTATATGTGGGAAACCCGTCTGCCCTTAGTATTACAAAATCATCAATCTCTTTCAGATCAAATTCTATGTTTCCTCTTATGAGGTCTTGCACAAGAACTTTTCCGGCATCTTCAGTCGCAAGGCGAATAGCAAAAGGTTTATCTGGCGCCGCACCAATTTCTGCCCACTCCCTTTTATATTTAAAATACTCCCCTTTTTCCTGAGCTTCTTTTCTTTTTTCCTGTAGCTGTTCGGGGGTTACATAACATTTATAGGCTTTCCCTTCAGAAAGGAGCTTATTGGCATATTCTTTATATATTTCTGTTCTTTCAGATTGACGGATTGGCTCAGAGTCCCAATCAAGGCCAAGCCATTTCATTGATTCAAGTATTTCTTTTTCTGATTCTTTAGTCGATCGGGCCTGATCTGTATCTTCTATCCTGAGAATAAAATTTCCACCATTATTTCTTGCAAAAAGCCAGTTAAATATAGCTGTTCTTGCTCCACCAATATGCAGAACCCCTGTGGGGCTTGGGGCAAAACGGGTTACAATTTTCATGGGGCTTTAGGTTAAATAAAGATACTAAAGAGTCAATTAGATGCGGTTAGCAATTTGTCGAGTTCTTTTGATCTTTCGAGTTTTGCAAGTTCATCAAAACCACCGATTAGCTCATCATCAATAAGGATCATTGGCACAGTGCGCCAATTGTATTTTTTTTCGAGTTCAACTCTTAATTCAGTGTCACTTGTAAGGTTGATTTCTTCGTAGTCTGCACCTTTACTATCTAAAAGACTTTTGGCCCTTTTGCAGTATGGGCAATAACTAGTAGTGTATATCTTTACTTTACTCATATGTAATCCTTAGTTTTATGGCTTATATTGATCTATGATGCTTTGTTTTTGTTTTAGATTCAAGTATCATTAATTTTCAATTTTCTAATAAAAGCATGGGAATGTGTATATACATATATGAATAAATCTATTTTAGTTTTTATTTTTGTAATTTTATCTTTTTCACTTTCCTCTTGTGCCTTAACTAAATTTGCAGGGCACTATGGTTCCGTTGGTAACAAAAAAAGCGGTAATCTTAACGGTGATATTTTTACCACAAAATTTAATTCCTACCGTATAGGCCCTCTGTCTGACGGCTGGAAAAAAATAAGAATCAAAGGTGGCGACCTTGCTTTTTATAACTCATCTGATGATTCAACTATCACTATTAATTCAGATTGCAGTAAAGAAAAACGGAAATACAGCCTTAAAGCACTTTCAAAGTCACTTGTAACTGGAATAAAAAATAAAGAGTTAAAGGAAAGTAAAAAAATAAAAGTAGATACATCAGAAGGGCTTTATGCTCAATATAATGCAAAGCTTGATAATGAAGTATTTGGGCTTGCAACTTTGGTTTATAAATCACAAAAGTGTAATTATGATTTTAGCTACTCTACTGACGATACTGATTTTGAACAAAATCAGGCTTCGTTCTTAAGTTTTATTTCCGGTTTTAAAGAGATAAGTGCCAAATGACAAAATTCCTACATAGTATCGGTAGCTCATCAATCAATTCTATTAGCACTCTTGGAGAAATATTTATTTTCTTTTGGCGTGCTTTAGTTGCAGCACTAATGCCGCCTTACAACTACAAACTTCTTTTAGAACAAATGTATGAGATCGGATATAAATCCATTTCCATCGTTATTGTCTCTGCTACAGCTATCGGGATGGTAATGGTAATTCAAATGGCATGGGGTTTTGAGAGATTTGGTGCAAAGCTACTAGTTGGCCCGGTGGTAACCCTTTCATTTGTGAGGGAGCTTGGCCCTGTTGTAACATCGCTTTTGGTGGGTGGCCGCGTAGGATCGGGTATAACTGCTGAAATAGGATCAATGAAAGTTACAGAACAAATTGATGCTATCAAGACCCTGGGTGCCGATCCGATTAAAAAACTTGTTGCCCCGAGGCTTCTGGCAAGCATTATTACCTTCCCTCTTCTAGCGATCATTTCCAACCTTGCAGGAATAGGGGGCTCAATAATTATTGCAGCTTTAGACCTTAACATTTCTCCAACACTTTTTATCTCCAGTATGAAAGGCTGGGTATTTCTTGATGACGTGATGACTGGAATTTCAAAAACACTATTTTTTGGAATAATCGTTGCTATTACCGGATGTTATGTTGGTATGAAGGCTGATGGAGGCACTCAAGGAGTGGGTAGGGCTACAACCAAGACAGTCGTAGTTGCACTTCTTTTAATAATTATCTCAGACTTTTTACTATCAAAACTCTTTGTAATATTTGTTTACGATTAAGCTAATTGTTGTAACTGTTTTGCCAGATGGATTTTGTTTTAGAGTCAGTTTTACGACTATTCTGTGAACCTTCTTTGTCTATTTCTTCAGTTTTTCTAAGATATTCCCTGTAGTTTGTCAGTTCCTCTTTCGACATATTGCCAGTTTCTGTAGAAGAAACTTCAGCAGACCTTTGTGAATTCAGGTTATTCAGAAACCTTTTATAAAAGTCGGAGTCGACAATATAAATTGTGGCAGTGGCTGAAAAGAATATAGAGATTGCCGTTAATTTTAATATCTGTCCTAAAATTCCCATTTATTGTTACCTACATACTAATTGTAAAGCAATATTCCCATTTTTGGTCATTAATTTATAAAATAGTATTTCTTCCCGTTGTTCGTACAAAAGAACTGAGAAAACACAATATGTAGTGTTTAATGCTAGTATAATTATAAGTCAATAATATTAGAGTACAATGCTTAAAATATAACTTAAGTAATATTTAAAGTTCTGGGGTTTGAAATTGACTGTTATTTGGTGTTTATTAGAGAATAATATAAGTAAATTTAAAGCAGTAAATCTTAGTGCAATTGGCTAATACTTAGTATGTTAAGGTTTTATTGACTTTAATATGATATTTGGTAAAATGACACTCTTATTTATATCTATTCACAGGTGAATGCTAATGAAATCATATATGGCTAAAAATAACGAACTTGAAAAGTCGTGGTATATTGTAGATGGAGATGGCAAGACAGTTGGAAGGCTTGCAACTCAGATTGCCACAATATTAAGAGGTAAGGACAAAGTTTTATTTACTCCCCACTCTGATAACGGGGATTTTGTAATTGTTGTGAATGCAGAAAAAGTGAATTTTACTGGTAAAAAGTGGCAACAGAAAAACTATTACTGGCACACAGGGTATCCGGGTGGGATCAAATCAATAAGTGCTGAAGATCAGCTAGAAAAAGATCCGGGTGAAATTTTAAAAAAAGCTGTGTGGGGAATGTTGCCAAAAAATAAATGGCAAAAAAGGCTTATTCAGAGACTAAAGGTTTATGCTGGAAATGAGCATCCTCACTTTGCACAGCAGCCGAAAGTCTTGGAGGTTTAGTACGAATGGCAGAAACAATTTATAATGGTACAGGTAGAAGAAAAACATCAGTTGCAAGGGTGTGGCTTAAAAAAGGTGGTGGAAATCTATCTATCAACAAGCAGGATGTAAGTAGCTATTTCCCAAGAGAAACCTGGCAAATCAAGGTTATGGAACCACTTAAAATTACCGAGACACTAAATGACTATGATGTTTCTGTTACGGTTAAAGGCGGTGGCCTGACAGGCCAGGCTGGAGCGGTTAGCCATGGGTTATCAAGGGCTCTTTTAAAAGCTAATGAAACTCTTAGAAAGAAATTAAAAGTTGCAGGTTTACTTACACGTGATTCCAGAATGGTTGAAAGTAAGAAATACGGAAAACGTAAAGCTAGAAGAGGACAGCAGTTCTCAAAGAGGTAACTTTTCTTTTGCCTACTAAAACAAAAAAAACAATTAATAGAGCTGATCTTAACAAGAAACCAAAGGGTAAGCTAGGTGTTCTTATACCTGGTATGGGTGGGGCTGTAAGCACCACTTTTATTGCCGGCTTAGAAGCTATAAACAAGGGTATTGGTAAACCAATTGGTTCCTTAACCCAAATGGGAACTATTAGAATTGGCAAACGGACCGAGAAAAAATCCCCATTAATAAAAGATTTTATTCCACTTGCTAAAACAACAGATATTGTCTTTGCTGGATGGGATATATTCCCCGAAAATTGTTATGATGCATCTTTAAAGGCAGGTGTTCTGAAAAAAGAAACCCTCGACCAAATAAAGACAAGTCTTCAAAAAATTAAACCTTTAAAAGCTGTTTTTAGCCAGGATTATGTAAAAAATCTTGATGGAAAACATGTAAAGAAAGGCAAGAATAAAATGGATCTTGCCGAAAAACTTATTAAAGATATTGAGAAATTTAAAAAAGATAACAAAATCGAAAGGATTGTTATGCTTTGGTGTGGAAGCACTGAAATTTTTATAAGGCCTACAAGGGTGCACGAAACAATTACGAGTTTTGAGAAGGGGCTTAGGGAAAATCATAAAGATATAGCACCAAGCATGATTTATGCATATGCAGCAATAAAATGCGGAGCAGCGTATGGAAACGGAGCTCCAAATCTTTCTGTAGATGTGCCTGCACTTATTGATCTTGCTGAACAAAACAATGTCCCTATTGCTGGTAAGGATTTTAAGACAGGCCAAACACTTATGAAAACTATTTTAGCTCCTGGCTTAAAAAGCAGAATGATTGGTTTGAATGGATGGTTTTCAACAAATATTTTAGGAAACAGAGATGGTGAAGTCCTGGATGATCCTCATTCTTTTAAAACTAAAGAAGAAAGCAAACTAAGTGTACTTGAGCATATATTTCAGCCTGAATTAAATCCTGATCTTTATTCTGATTATTATCATAAGGTTAGAATAAATTACTACCCACCAAGAGGTGATGAGAAAGAGGCTTGGGACAATATTGATATATTTGGCTGGCTAAATTATCCAATGCAGATAAAGATAAACTTTCTTTGCAGGGATAGTATCCTGGCTGCACCAATAGTGCTAGATCTAGTTTTATTTTTGGATCTTGCTCAAAGGGCAGGAATGTCAGGAATCCAGGAATGGTTATCTTTTTATTTCAAGAGTCCAATGGTTGGGGAAGGACTTTATCCAGAACATGATCTATTTATTCAACAAATGAAATTAAAAAACACTCTTCGCTATCTTAAAGACGAAGATCTTATTACGCACCTTGGCCTTGATTACTATGGCTTTGAGTAACGTGAACTATAAAAAGGTAAGATTATATAAAGCTTTACCCCACTTTATTAATACTTCTTGTACTACTTACTAATAAATGTCTGAATATGTAAAACCAAACTATTTTCTTTTGAGTTTCTTTGTATTTACCTTTGTTTTTTATTAGTACATTTTATAACTTCAGTTTAATGTGTATAGTATTAATGTATTATTAAAAACTACAACTTATGCAATTTATTGGTGTTGACTCATGTAAAAAGGGATGGTTTGTTGTTGCTCTCAATGTAAGCCTTAATTGGGAAGTTGGTGTTTTCGAAGATTTTGGAAAAGTTATTTCAAAGTATAGCAGTTTTGACAATCTACTAATTGATATTCCAATAGGTTTAGCCTCAAAGGGTAACAGAACCTGTGATCTGGAAGCCAGACGTTATCTGGGCAGAAGAGGTACAAGCGTATTTACCGTACCAAGTAGAAGGGCAGTATATTCTTCTGATTATGAAGGGGCTTGCAGGGTTAATCGGCTGATTAACGGAAAAAAGATTTCAAAACAGACCTGGAATATTGTTCCAAAGATAAAACAGCTAGAAAAATTTCTTGTTTCAAACACATATTATCTTAATAAAATAAGAGAGTCTCATCCAGAGATTTGTTTTTGGGCATTGTCTGATTCTAAACCAATGCAGAGTTCAAAAAAGACGCCAGATGGAATTATAGAAAGGCTCGAATTAATGAAAGGTATATTTCCAAAGGCAGAGATTCTTTTCAAACATTCAAAACAAAAGTTTAAACGCTCTGAAGTTTCAAAAGATGATATTGTGGATGCTTTGGTACTGGCTATTTCAGCTTCGAATCTTACAGGTTCTTTGGCTTCAATACCTGAAAACCCACCAAAAGATGAGTTTGGAATTGAAATGGAAATAGTGTATCCGTCAAAATTCTAAACTTACTGTCTTAAAAAGCTTTCAAGATCCTCTTTAATGTTCGATCCCGCAAGTTTACCTAAAGCTGCTTTTTCAATCTGTCTGATTCTTTCTCTAGTGAGGTTAAACCTTTTTCCAATCTCATCAAGTGTATAAGTGCTTTGTCGTCCAATGCCAAATCTTAGCCTGATAATTTCTTCTTCTCTTGGGTTAAGCAAAGTAAGTGCTTCCTGGAGTTTTTCGGCAAGAGACATTCTTGCAATGATTGTATCTGGAATTTTTGCTTCTTTGTCTGCCACTGAATCAAGAAGAGTGGTCTTTTCGCCATCAAGGACCGGCGTATCAAGACTTATCGCATCATTAGTGGAGTTGAGTATTCTCTTTACAACTTCCACTGAAATCCCCGACTCTTCGGCTATCTCTTTTGGAGTAGGTTTTCTTTCTATTTCCTTACTCAGTTTTGCACTGGTTTTGTAAACCCTGTTGGCTTGTTCCAGCAGGTAAACAGGCACTTTTATTGTTCTTGTTTGCCCCTGAAGTGCTCTCAGGATTGCTTGATGAATCCACCATGAGGCGTACGTTGAGAATTTATAGCCTTTTGTATGGTCAAATCTTTCAACCGCCCTCATAAGCCCAAGGTTTCCTTCCTGGATAAGATCGGGAAGAGGGAGTCCACGGCTCATATATCTTCTGGAAATTGTTATGACAAGCCTTAGATTTGCCTTAACAAACTTCTGTTTTAACTTTTGGGCCCAACTATAATAGACCCTTGAAAAGGTATCAAGGCTAATCGTTCTTTTGTCTATAATCTTTGCCTTAGAGCTGTTTTTTCTAAGGCCTGATCTCATATCACCAAGTTTTTTCACTTTTTTTATAAGATCTTTGGATTTTGCTTCGCATTTCTTTATTTTAGCGGATATCTCTACTTCCTGTTTGGCAGTAAATAAAGGCTCAATTGCCATATCCTTGAAATAAACGTAAAGAAGTCTGAGCTGCTCATCTGGAACCCATTTATCTTCTTCCTGTTCTTTCGCTGTAGTGGTTAGTTCTTGTTCTGTGGGTTCATCATTAAAATCATCTTCAATTTCAAGCGTGACCATTTCATCACCATCATCACTGTTAATATATGAGGTAAATCCGTCATCACTACCTGAGTTTTCCTGGTGTTTAATATCCATTATTCTTCCTTCAACCTTTATTATTTCTATTTAAAACAGTATTTTTCTTTATAAATTAATTGACAACAACAGTTGTTTTTACAAAAAAGCCGGAAATTTAAATTTGTCTTCTGAGGGAGGTTTTTTAATTATTACTATAATTTAAGAGACCCCTTCAGCGAGATTCTCTGACCTTAAGTATCATGCAATTCCAATTATAAATCTTTTCAACTTTAATTGGAAGCGAAATTTAATTTTTCAGGAATTTTGTATAACTTTTTATTTTGCACCGGCAAAATTTTGTGCTACCTGGTCCCAATTAACAACCTTCCACCATGCATTTATATAGTCAGGTCTTTTATTTTGATAATTAAGGTAATAGGCATGTTCCCAAACATCCAGGCCTAATATTGGCTTAAGTCCATCAGTAAGGGGATTGTCCTGATTAGGGGTTGAGGTTACAACCAAACTGCCACCTGAATCTACACAAAGCCAGGCCCAACCACTTCCAAACCTTGTTGCAGCAGCGTTTGCAAACTGCTCTTTAAATGCATCAAGGCTTCCAAATGCAGAATCAATTGCACTTGCAAGTTCACCAGAGGGGTTTCCACCACCATTGGGGCTCATGCATGGCCAGAACAAACTGTGGTTTGCATGGCCACCGCCATTATTCCTGACACTGTTTTTAACCGAATTTGGAAGGGAACTTAGGTTGGAAATTAGTTCTTCTACAGATTTATCCTGTAACTCAGGGGTGTCTTTTAGTGCATCATTTAATTTATTTACATATCCTTGATGATGTTTTGAATGGTGAATTTCCATTGTTTTTGCATCAATGTTTGGTTCTAAAGCATTGTAATCATAGGGTAATTTTGGTAATTCGTGAGCCATATTTTTATTTCTCCTCAAAATTTGTTAATAATTTTTATTTGTTTAACCAAAATAGTTTAACGCCATATATAATATGTGTAAATAGATTTCCCCATTTTATTGATTATTTTTAAAAATTTTTCACTGATCTTTTTTAATTATTTTAATTTTACACCTAATCAAGTAAATTATGTCTCGGTTACTTAAATGTCTGAAAAAGAAAACATTATAGAGATGAAAGAGGTATATAAAGCCTTTGGCAATAAATTTGTTCATAAAGGTATTAACCTTTCTGTTCGTGAGGGAGAAACCCTTACAATTCTCGGTGGAAGCGGTGGTGGCAAAAGTGTAATGCTTAAACAGATAAACGGACTTTTAAAACCCGATAGCGGAAGCGTGGAAGTAATGAATAAAAATGTATGTAGCATGAACGATGAAGAGCTCACCGAGGTTAGAAAAGATATAGGCATGTTATTTCAGGGAGCAGCACTTTTTGATTCATTGACTGTTGCAGAAAACATTGCCTACCCTCTTATAGAGAACTCTGATTTACCTGAAGATGAGATTAAAGAAATAATTGCTACAAACCTTGAGATGATAGGGCTTCCCGGGATCGAAGACAGATATCCAAATGATCTTAGTGGGGGAATGAAAAAAAGGGTTGGTCTTGCAAGGGCAATGGCCACACATCCAAAAATACTTTTATATGATGAGCCTACAACCGGCCTTGATCCGCCAAATATAAGCAGGATTAATGAGCTTATTAAAACAATGAGAGATAAATTTGGGATTACAGGTGTTATTATTACTCATGACCTTCAAAGTGCATACGAGATTTCAGACAGAATAGCGTTTTTGCATGACGGTAAGATTGTTTTTACCGGAACTGTTGAAGAAACCTGGATGAACGAGATTGAAGAGTTTCGGGATTTTATTGAAGGAAAGCTCGAGAATCAAAAAGATTAATAGTTTTTATCGTCTAATCCATCTATTTTTACTATCTTCCATTTTCTTAAATCCGATTTTTTAAATGTTAACACTATATATTCAAGATGGCCGCTTTCACCTATAATTTCATTTACTAGCACACCGTCTTTCACACCAGTTACAATTATCTCAAAAGAAACTTCTGCAGTTTTTTTGCCATTTTCGTCTTTGGATATGTACACAGATAAGTCTTCATAAACTACTTCAAACTTATCAAAGCGCTCAAAATGTGTTTTTACAAGGTTTTTTATGACAAGATAATTTGCGCCATATTCATCTTTATAGTTAATTGAGAAAAAATCCATAAAACCATCAATATCTTTTTCATTGGCAGTTTCTATCATTTCATTTAGTAATTTTTGAAAGTAGATGGGGTCATCTTTTTTTCCACAAAAAAGTAATACAAAAGTTATTAATACTATTGAGATAATAAGAACTGATTTTTTCATTTTTTAATTATGGTTTTCTATTTTTAGATCGTCTTTGTCAAGATAAAGAGTAACCATTCCTATCTCAGAAGTAACGAGCAAATCTTTATCAAAAGGCGGTTTTTGTGAAAACCGCTTTATTTTATTTGTTATTATTGCGCGTGGTTTTACAGTATTAATGAAATCAATAAAACCTTCATTTTTATTTTCAATCTTGCTTATAAAAATTGCATCACTTTTAATTCTATTTTCATAAGTTTTGATAAGTTCATTTTGTACATAGTTTTTTTCAATTCCTTCGCCTATCAGTGCTTTGTTACCGAAATGCTTAAATATTATTAAAACAGGTTTTGGTTCATTTGAATTCCATATTTGATTACCAACATAAGGCTTTATAAATGATATCTTAGTGTCGCCAAAATGAAGCTCTTCCAAATCATCTCTTATATTTTTCCATTTAATATTTTTTTCTCTTACTATTTTCCACAATTCATCATTAAGCTTGCTTCCGTTTGTCCAGATATTCTCAATATTGATTCTTTCGAGTATTGCCTCTGCACCTTTGAGGTGGGACCGGTCTGTTGATAAAAGCCAAAGATAGTCGATTTTTGTTACGCCTTTTTTTAGGAGGAATGGAACCACCCCTGCGTTTTCTGCAAAATCACTATTTGATAAATATGAATAACCTCCGGTAATTAATATTTTTTTGTTTTGAAAAGTTATAAGGTTGTAGTATTTTGCTCCTGCATCCAGAAAGTAAATTTTTGCCTTGTTTGCCCTCGAAGTTTGATTGTTGTTTATGATGAGCGTGAGTGTAAATCCCAAAAAGGTAATTAATGCAAAATATATTATTTTTTTTGAAAACCTGTTAAGGCTTAAAAGAACACCTGTTGAAACAAAAAGAAAGTATCCCAAATTACCAATGTTCGGAACAGTAAAATAGCTGTATTTAAAGCTCAGAATATAATCTGCAAGATAAAAAACCATATTTATTATCTTTGAATTGAATATCAAAAGAAGCTCGCATACAGATTCTGATATGGGGTAAAAAATAATAGATAGCAGTCCGGTGGGAACTATAATAAACTCAACTAGTGGTACTGCAAAAAAGTTTGCGGGAATAGTGGCTACAGGAAGATAACTAAAGTTATTTATAATAAGAGGCAATGTAAAAAATGTAGCACCAACCGTAGTTTTCAGCATAGAAGCAAGTTTGTCTTTTATTGTGTTTAATTTGAAAGGAAAAAAGTGGTGAAAAATTATGATCCCACCCACCGCAATAAAAGATAGCCTGAATGATAGATCATAGAAAGATCTTGGGTCCAGAAGTAAAATTATTATCGCTGCTGCAGCCAGTATATTAATCTTGCTTTCATCCCTATTGAAGAAAACCGAAAGAAAGTAAATTGTTATCATTATTGAAGCCCTTACGACTGGTGTGGAAAAACCTGCAAGTGAGGCATAAAAAATGACGGGTATTATTGTTATAAGTGAAGCAATTTTGGGCACTTCATACATTAAGAGTAAATATTCTGATCTTTTTAAAAGCCACTTTACAATAAAGAAAAAAAACAAACTTATTGCCCCAATATGAAGCCCCGAAATAGCTAATAAGTGAGATATTCCAAGCTTGGAAAAATTTTTTCTTGTCTTCTGGGATATTGCCCCCTTAGCCCCGATTGTAACTGCATTTATTATCTCGCTCTCGGGCCCGGATACATTTGATCTTACAAACCCTTCGTAGCCTTTTCTGAATTTATTTATCCTGAAAAGCAAATAATCTTTTTTCTCATAAAGGCCAAGTATTTTAATGTTACGGGGATTACTGATAAAAGCTGTGTATAAAATGCCTTTCTTATTGAAGTGCTTTTTTAAACTAAAGCTTCCAGGGTTTTTAAATTCACTTAGAGTTTCAAGTTTTAAATTCTCAATTCTAATACTGCTTCCATAATAAGCATTTAGCAGTGGCTTTTTTGAATAAGCCACTATTTTGATGTTTGTTTTTAGTTGTTGAGATGGGGTTTTTACTTCTTTAACGTTAATAAATAACCTCCAGGTTGTCTCTCTTTTTTCCGGGTTTTTATAAAGTTTGCCACTAATTGAGAGTTTTTTATTCAGTAAATTTTCGGGGAGTGAATTATTTATTTCTGCCTGATGGCTTAAGAACATGGCTAATGGGAAAAAAGCCATTAAAAAAATATCTTTTTTAAAATAAGATAGAAGTGCAGTGAAGATTGTGAGTGCTATTAATAAATTTTTTGGAATATTTATACTGCCAGAAATTAGTATTCCGCAGATTAAAAAAAACAGTGCAAATATAATTTTATGTTTTCCGTAAAAACCCATTAATTAAATATTAAATGATTTTTACAAGAGTTGCAGCTTTTGCAGAAATTCCCTCCCCCCTTCCGGTAAAGCCCATTTTCTCGGTTGTTGTGGCTTTAATATTAATTTGGTCAGAAGAAATTTTTAGTGTTAATGAGATAGATTTTCTTATTTCAGAAAAAAATGGAGATATTTTTGGTTGTTCACAAATAACAACTGTATCAATATTCACTATTTCATATCCACTTAAATTTAAAAACTCAGATACTTTTATAAGCAACTTAAGGCTGGATATCTCTTTATATTCAGGATCACTATCTGGAAAATGTTGACCGATATCCCCTTTCCCGATTGATCCTAAAATGGCATCACATATAGCATGGGTTAAAACATCTGCATCAGAGTGCCCTTCAAGGCCTTTGCTATGGGGTATTTCAACTCCACCTAAAATGAGCTTTTTTTCTTCGCAAAATCTGTGGGCATCAAAGCCAAGTCCAATTTTATACATCTAACTCACTAAACCATTTTCAATTATATATTGGGCATAATGAAGATCATCGGTTGTTGTAACTTTAATATTGTACTCAGATCCCAAAGATACATTTACCTCAAAACCATTTTCTTCCACAAGTTGTGATTCATCTGTTGCAAGAGAATTCTTTAAATCAGCTTTTGAGTACACTGTCTTCAAAATATCGAATTTGAATATTTGAGGGGTTTGGGCCCTCCAAAGTTTTTCTCTTGGAAGGGTTTTTTCGATTTTTCGATTGGAGGTTATTTTCTTTATAGTGTCGTTTATTGGAATTGCAGATATAGATGCGCCGTTTTTAATACAGTCATTTAAAGTTTTTTCTACGATCTTTTCAGTCACAAATGGCCTTGCAGCGTCATGAATGATAACAATCTCAGTGTCTGTAGATAATTTGCAAAACCCATTATATACAGAATTCCTTCTTTCTTTTCCGCCTTTGGTAATACAACAAACCTTATCAATGCTGTTTTCATCTATAATATTTTTTGTACTTGAAAGTTCATCTTCGGGGGCAACCACAACTATTTCACTTACGTGCGGGATTGAATTAAAAGTATTTAGACAATGTACTATAAGCGGTTTTCCATCTAGAAGTGTAAACTGTTTTTTTGAATCTGCTGAGAATCTTCTTGATAGTCCTGCTGCGGCGACTATCACAGAAGTTTTTGGGTTAGCCATTAAGACTGGAAATCATATCTTCTCTTTCTATTTTTGCAAAGATCATTCTTCCAGTGGATGTTTGCAACACGCTTGTGATTGAAACGTTGATATCTCTTCCTAAAAATTTGATTCCATCATCAACTACAACCATTGTGCCATCATCAAGATAGCCAACTGCCTGGCGCTGTTCCTTACCTTCTTTTACAAGTGTGATCCTGATAGTCTCACCTGGAAGAACAACTGGTTTTATAGCATCTGCCAGCTGATTGAGGTTTAACACTTTTACGCCCTGAAGCCCGGCAACTTTGTTAAGGTTGAAATCGTTTGTTACTATCTCGCCTTTTATTTTTCTTGCAAGTTCAACCAGCTTTAGATCAGCTTCTTTTATATCCTTAAAATCGTGCCCGGTAATTTTTACAACAAGGCCAGGTATCTCTTTTTGCATTCTTTTTAAAACATCAAGGCCTCTTCTGCCCCTAACTTTTTTGGTTGGATCAGAAGAATCAGCAATATGCTGGAGTTCTTTTATAATAAATTTAGGAATTATAAGATCGCCTTCAATAAAACCTGCTTCGGCCACATCTGCTACCCTTCCATCAATTATTACGCTTGTATCTAGGATTTTTGTGGTGCCGCCCCTGTTTTTGTTGGAAAATTTCTTTGCATTTGCATATTGTTCAGAAGTTTTAACAAATCCCAAGGTTATTCCTAGAAAAACAAGTACCAAAAAGCTTATTGTTTTTACGTAGGGCTCGTAGATGCTTGTAATATATACAGTCTCAAGTATTTCGAGCAGAGAAAAATAAAGCAAAATCCCGACAAGTGCCCCGATTGCAATTCCAAGTGCGGATTTCTGGGTAGTACCCCTGAATAGGAGATAAAATACTGTTAGTATTGTAAATGCCCCTAAACCGGCTGCCCCAGCTGCAATCAATGATTCCTGGGAGGTAAAGTTATTTAAGGCAAGTGCCAAAATATAGGTAGCAAGGCCAATTATTATTGAAAATGATATTATCAGCTTCATTTGATTTTCTTCCGGGCAAAGCTTTATAAGTTATTAATTATATTGAATAAAATGAAGATTAACAAGGAAAATGGAGTGAGCTATATATATTAATTGTTTTTTCCGTTGATAATTTCTACAGTTTTATCAACTACCCTTGTATATCTGCTATTGCCGTGGCCCGGTTTTACCGCTCTTCCCCTTAGGCTGAAGTCAGTAATAAGTATACCACTTTTTTTGTCAATAAGTTGTACCCAAACATACATAGATCCAAGGCCGCTATCATTAATACCAAAAAAAGCCCATTCACAATACTTACAACCCCTGTCAAACCTGGTTACATTGCCTTTAACCAGTAATACCTCACTTTCATCCTCAAATGCATTGCCGGTTCTGTCAACGAGAGCAAAGTTTCCCTGATCAATTAGTTTTTTTGCAATAAGATCAGGTATATTTACCGGAGAATCATAAGGGATCCATTCTCCCTTAATTTTATTAAAATCGGGTATCTCAATAAAGTTGTATTTTTTTACTGGTTTTTCTGAATCTTTATAAGTTGTGATGTCTAATGATGCACCACATGAAAGTAGAAAAATTGCAAAGAAAATTATTTTTATCGGAATGAGTTTTTTTAGCATTTGTTTTGCTCCAAAAAAGAATAATAAAATCTGCTAAAAGAATACTCGCTTTTAGCTTTTACCGAAAGGTGTCTTTATGAAAGTTTGCACACTTGCAAGCGGAAGCTCAGGTAATTCAGTTTATCTTGAGACTTCATATTCAAAAATATTAATAGATGCAGGGATTAGCCTCAGGCAGATAAAGCTCAGGCTTGCTAATATTGGTGTTGAGATAGATGATCTTGACGCTGTAATAGTATCGCATGAACACTCCGATCACACGCACGCAATAAACAGGATTAATGTGCCTGTGTATGTTTCTTCAAATACAACAAATATCTGGAAAGATAAGGTTTTTAATCTTATGGAGTTTGATTCGGAGACAACTTTTGAGTTTAACGATCTTACAATCACCCCTTTTTCCGTGCCCCATGATGCGATTGATCCCGTGGGATTTACAGTTGATGATGGCAATAAAAAACTTGGTATTGCGACTGACATCGGATCAGTCACAGGCCTTGTAGTACAAAAACTAAAGGGATGCAATGTTCTGATACTGGAATCCAACCATGACAGTGAAATACTTTCCTACAGTAAGTATCCCTGGCGTTTAAAACAAAGGATAAAGGGAAGGTTGGGCCATTTATCTAATAAACAGTCGGGATGGCTACTTGAAAGTGTTTTTAATGATGACTTGCAGCATGTGATTTTGGCGCATTTAAGTAAAGTGAACAATACTCCCGAAATTGCCTATGAAACTTCATACGGTGTTTTAGAGTCTTGTGGTGCTGAGCAAATTAATTTGTGCGTTGCTCCAAGAAATACTATTGGTGAGGTTATAACAGTTTGATAGAAAGATATTCGCGAAAACAGATGGCCGATTTATGGTCTGAAGAAAATAAATACAAAATATGGCTTGATGTGGAAATAGCAGTTTGCGAGGCCTGGGCACACTTTGGTGAGATACCCAAAGGGTCTGTTGATACAATAAAAGAAAAAGCTTCTTTTGATATAAACAGGATCAATGAGCTTGAAAAAGAGCTCAAGCATGATGTTTTAGCCTTCCTTACAAGTGTGTCGGAACATGTAGGTGAAGATTCAAGATTTATTCATCTTGGGCTTACCTCATCAGATGTTCTCGATACTTGTTTTGCTATTCAGCTTAGAGATGCTGGTGCCATTATTATTGATGATCTTAAAGAGGTTATCTCCGTACTGAAAGATAATGCCTTTAAATACAAGGATCTTCCGATGATAGGAAGATCACACGGAATACATGCCGAACCTAAAACCCTGGGGCTTGTTTTTGCCCTTTGGTACGATGAGATGAAAAGAAATATAGAGAGGATGGAAAAAGCAAATAAGCAGATAAGTGTTGGTATGATGTCTGGAGCAGTTGGCACTTATGGAAATATAGATCCTAAAGTTGAAGATCATGCGTGTAAGCTTTTAGACCTAAAACCTGCCTGTATATCTACTCAGGTGATCCACAGGGATATTCATGCGGAATATTTTATGACACTTTCTTTAATTGCTTCTTCAATTGAGCGGATTGCAACTGAGATACGTCATTTTCAAAGAACTGAGGTGCTTGAAATGGAAGAGCCCTTTACAAAAGGGCAAAAAGGTTCTTCAGCAATGCCACATAAAAGAAATCCCGTGCTTTCTGAAAATTTATGTGGGCTTGCAAGGGTTGTGAGAAGCCACGCGATACCTGCACTCGAAAATATATCCTTATGGCATGAAAGGGATATTAGCCACTCATCTGTTGAGAGGATTATTGGCCCTGATGGCACAATCCTTATTGATTTTATGCTTCATAGGTTAAAAGGACTTCTTGAAAATATAGTTGTCTATCCTGAAAACCTGGAAAAAAATATATGGCTTACAAACGGGCTTATATTTTCTCAAAAGGTTTTACTTAAGCTTGTAAACAAAGGAGTGTCGAGAGAAAAGTCGTATTCCTTAGTCCAGAGAAATGCAATGAAGTGCTGGAGAGAAAAGACGCCTTTTCAAGAGCTTCTTAAAGATGATGAAGAAATTACAAAAGTGCTCAGTGAAGCTGATATTGATTCCTGTTTTGATATTGCCCAAGATCTAAAAAATGTTGACTATATTTTTCAAAATGTATTTGGTGAAGATAGCCAAGCGTAATTTGGTTATCCATAGTTTATGGTAAATTAATTTATGGCTTTTAGAGATTTATTCTTTATATTTAACTAAACAAATGTTGCTCAGAAAACTAAATTACTTTGAGCATTGTATTCCAAGGAGGTTCAAATTTTCATGAGAAATTTAATATTTATTTTTGCATTAATGCTGGTGCCAGTATTGGTTTCTTGCAATAATAACAATCAAAATAATAATGATACATCCACTGCTTCATCTGAGGCGGCACAAGGATCAAATGCAAATGCGGTTGAAAATGGTGATTCTAGTTCACAAGATCTGAAAACATTTTTTCTTAATAAGTATGGGGCACAGCTCCCACCAGGTGTTGACGTGAAAGTCTCTGAGATTACATCTTCTGATATGAAAGGTTTTGATAAAGGATCTTTTGATGTAGAGGTTACTGGAAGGGGAAAACAGTCTGTGCCGTTTCTCGTTAGCGATAATGGAAGATACCTGATTATTGGTGCCAGCTCTCCGGTTGATCTTAGTGGTTTTGAAGACTCACCTGTAAAAGGTTTAAAACAGGGAAATATAAATATTGGCAGAGGCCCGGTGCCTGTGTTATTAAGTGATGATGGCAAAAGCATGCTTGTCGGAGAACTTCTTGATACAACAGTTGATCCACTTAAAGAAGTTTCAGACAGTATATCAATGGAAAATGTGCCTACTAAAGGAAGTGAAAGCGCAAAAGTTGTAGTTGTTGAATACTCTGATTTTCAGTGCCCTTTTTGTAAAAGAGGCGCCGATATGATCCCTCAAATACTTAGCGATTATAAAGACGATGTAAAGGTTGTTTATAAACAACTCCCACTTGCAAATCACAAATGGGCAAAGCCAGCTTCTATTGCTTCGCTTTGTGCCTTTGAACAAGACGGAGAAAAATTCTGGAGTTTTCATGACGCTGTTTTTGAAAAGCAAAAAGAGATCAATATTGATAATTCCGGCGAAAAGCTAAAAGGGATTGCCACAGATGTTGGTCTTGATGTCACAGCTTATGAAAAATGTATAGGATCCGAGGAAATGGCCGATAGGGTACAGGCTGATATTAAAGAAGCGCAGTCAATTGGCGTAAGCTCCACACCCACATTTGTAGTTGATGGAATAATTGTGCCAGGTGCAAATCTTCAGGCCCTTAAAAATGCAATAGACAGCAGACTCTCGCAGCAAGGCGGCTAAAATTATTTAGCCGCAACAGTACATTTTTAAATATTATTTAGACTGATAATATGAAATGTCCCAACTGTGGCTACAATAGCTATAACTATCTTGATATCTGCAAAAGGTGCAATACACCTTTGAATCCTGAGGGTTTTTACGGGCATCAAATTCATAATAGTATTAAGAAAGTGGATATTAAGGGCAAACCGGAAATTGATCTTAGTGATTATGTTACCGATTTGCCTGAATCCTATAAGAACAAAGCAGCTGATAATATGTCTGAGAATTCGAAGGAAGCGAATATGAATCAAAACGACTATGATTCTGAACTTGTTGTTAAAGATGAAGATAAATTTAAAGGTATATTTGATAAACTTGAGCAGATAAGTGATGAACCGGCTGAAGGATCTGAAAACCTCGACACAGTAATTATAAAAAAAAGAAAAGGCTTTTTAAAGAATATATTAGGTTTTTTTAATCGTAAAAAACATCAATCAAAAGATGTAAACATTGATGAGAAGACAGTAATTCTTTACAACGCAGCGTCTTTTGAAGCAAGGCTGCTCGCTTTTTTAGTGGACTGGGTCCTTATAATATTACTTTCCTTAACTGCTTTTGTGACTGGTATAAGGCAGATAAACCTTGATTATTCTTATGATCTTGATGGTCTTTTTATAATACTTGTGCAGGTATATCTAGTTTTACTCTTCTTTGCATCAACTTATTTTCTATTTCTTTTGGGGTACTCAGGGAAGACAATTGGAAAGATGCTTTTAAAAATAAAGGTTGTAAAAGAAGATGGTAGTGATATTGGTTTCTATGAAAGTGCAAAAAGATGGTTTGGCTACATAGTATCGATGATCCCACTTTTTTTGGGTTTTTTATGGGCCTTGTTTGACGATAAAAAACAGTCTTTTCATGATAAAATTGCAAATACAATTGTGATTAAGACTTTGAATTAAAATGATTCTTACCCATCTCAACGAAAAAGTATCTGCAAAGTCAGAAGAAATATCCAAATGGCTTAAATCCCATTCAGATCGTGTTTTAATACCTCTTTATACATCAGTTGATCTTCGTTACTCAGATCATAAGATTGCCCCTGTAGATACAAATGTTTTTCCAGCGGGGTTTAATAATCTTACAGAAGAGTTTCAAGATAATTCTGGAAAGCTTTTCAAAGAATCAATTAATAACAACTATCCCAGTGCAGAAAAAATATTGATTGTGCCTGAGCTTAATACACGAAACCCATATTATTGGGAAAATATTTATGTAATCAGTTCTATATTGGAGAAAGTGGGTTTTGATATAAGGGTCGGGATTGTTGATGATGAGTTTACTGAACCAAAGGTAAGCTTTACTTCGCAGAGCGGGAAGGAAATAGTTGCCCATAAAGTTTTACAAAAAGAAGACTGCACTGTCTATGTTGAAGATTTTACCCCCGATATAATCCTTATAAACAATGATTTTTCTGAAGAATGTCCTAAATCGCTCCGTAATATACGTCAGCCAGTGCTGCCACCGATAGAGATTGGATGGCATACCAGAAGAAAAGACATTCATTTTCATTTTTATAATAAGCTTTCGGGTGAACTGGCAGAATTTCTGGATATTGATCCGTGGCATATTTCCATAGAAACCAGATTCGAAAAAGGTGTTGATTTTGATGAACCAGAAAATAGAAAAAGAGCATCTGCAACTACGGGCTTACTGCTAAAAGAGTTGAAAGAGCAGTATTCAGAAAGGGATTTGGATTACGCCCCTTCTATTTTTCTTAAAAGCAATTCAGGCACTTATGGTATGGCAGTTATAAGCGTTGATGATGCAGAGAAAATAGAGAACCTAAATTCAAAAAACAGAAAAAAAATGAGAGTGGCTAAAGGCGGGGTTGAGGTTAAAGATGTTGTAATTCAGGAAGGGATTCCGACTTCTTTGGTAATGAACGGTGGTAGCACTGCTGAACCAGTGATATATATGGTTGACTGTAAAGTTGGTGGAATGTTTTACAGGGTCAATAAAGGAAAAGATGCTTTTTCTAACCTTAATTCAAGCGGTATGGAGTTTTTAAAATATGACCATTCAAATGGCAATGATATTTCGCCAGTATTTGCACTTATTTCCCAGATAGCAACTGTGGCAGCCGGATATGAAATTGAAAAAGTAATTGAGGAAGGCGGTTGCAAAGAATAGTCTTATATCAAAATTGGTTCATCATTTGACACTATTTTTATTTCATGCAGAATAACTGCGAAAATTCTTTTCTTTTTCCACTATAAATTAAGGACTTGATGCAAAAATGAGCGTTGGCGGCGAAGCTGATCATTTAACCGTAGAAAATTTCTTACTATCATTAACACTAATACTTGTTTTTTCTAAAGTTTTTGGAGAACTTGCAGAAAGAATAAAGCAGCCTGCTGTGCTCGGGGAACTTCTTGCCGGAGTTGTGCTTGGTGGTAGTGTGCTTGCCCTTATTCCAGCAACTCAGGGTGTTATTGGGTATGAAACATTTCATCTGCTTGCAGAAGTGGGAGTTGCAATACTTCTTTTTGAAATAGGGCTTGAAACAGATCTAAAGGATCTAATCAAAGTCGGGCCTACGTCGACACTTGTTGCCATAACAGGGGTTGTGCTTCCTTTTCTTCTTGGATTTTTTAGCATAATTGGTTTTCAAAAATATGGCCTTTTAAACCTTGATCCCAATACTTTAACATTGGTTGCGATTACATGTGGTGCAACACTTACTGCCACCAGCGTTGGTATTACTGCAAGAGTGTTATCCGATATGAACAAGCTTCAGACCAATGAATCCAAGATAATCCTTGGTGCTGCTGTGATTGATGACATTCTTGGCCTGATAATACTTGGTGTTGTAACAGGCCTAATCGAGTCTTTTAGAAGCGGGAGTGAATCTTCTGTTTCCATACTTAATATTGGTTTTATAATATTAAAGGCTTTTGGTTTTCTTGCTGTCTCCATATTTGTTGGAAACTTAATTGCACCTAAAATGTTTAATTTTTTCTCAAAGCTAAAAGTAAGGGGGCTTCTCTTACTCTTTGCAATTTCCTTTGCCTTAATTTACGCAATCTTATCAAATCTGATGGGCCTTGCCCCTATTGTCGGGGCATTTGCTGCAGGGCTTGTTCTAAGAAATACAGCACAGTTTAATACAATTGAGCACAACCTAAAACCTGTCTCTGATTTCTTTACTCCTATATTCTTTGTCACCATTGGTGCTGCAGTGGATGTAACGGTGTTTAACCCATTTGTATCTGAAAATATTCAGGTATTATTGATAGCTTTAATTTTATTCGTAGTTGCAGTTATAGGTAAATTTGCCAGCGGTTTTACAATCTTTCAAAAAGATGTAAACAAAAGTGTAATAGGTGTCGGGATGATCCCAAGGGGGGAGGTCGGTTTGATCTTTGCCCAGGTGGGCCTTTCTTATGCAATATTCGACTCCAAGCTTTTTTCTGCAGTTACTGCGATGGTGATGCTAACAACATTTATTGCCCCTCCATTATTACAGAAGTTATTTAAAGAGGGTAATGATACAGTTGAATAGTTCTTTGTTGGAGGCTTAAGGTTTTATGAAATTGATTTTAATACTAATTGTATCGGCAATCTTTGTTGTCCTTTATATGATTGTGCCGCCATTTACTCAGCTCGAAGGTTTGCTTGAGGTAAATAATACAGTACTACTTCAATTCCCAATATTTTTAATTGCACTTTATATATTAAATAAGCTTATTTTTCAGCCACTTCTTACTATTTGGGACAGAAGAGAAAGCCTTACCCAGGGCACTGTGGATGAAGCAAAAAAACTTACTGAAGAAGCAGATACTATTATCACTCAATATGAAACTAAGCTTGATGAGGCAAGAGAGCATGCAAATGACGCGAGAGCAGAGCTTAGGCGCGAAGGGCAATTGGAAGCCGAGAAGATGATTTCATCTGTAAGACAGGATGCTCAAAAACAGATTGAAGATCATAGAGATAAACTTGAGTCTGAGATAAAAGATGTAAAATCAAAAATCGAACCCCAAATAGAGCTTTTGGCAAAAGATATTTCAAACAGAATAGTAGGCGGGGAGGCTTAAATCTTGTTTAATCATGATTTAATAACAATAGTTCTTACAAGTGCCTCCGGTGGCCATGAAGATCCTTTTAACTGGGTTTTTGTGCTAAAACATGCCATAAATCTCGTTCTTTTGGTTGGGCTTTTAGTTTATCTTTTAAGAAAACCATTTATGGCTTTTCTAAAAAAGAGAAAGGAAAATATTACTTCCGAGATAGATCAGGCTAAAAAAGCAATAGAGGAAGCAAAACTAAAACATGAAGAATATTCTGCAAAACTAAAAAATCTTGAATCTGAAATAAATTCATTAAAAGATAGTATTAAAAAGCAAGGACAGCTTGAAAAAGATGAACTAGTAACACAGGCCCAAAATAGCAGTGAGTTAATAAAAAAAGAGGTTAAAGATACTGTCGAGCTTGAAACATTAAGGGCTAAAGAGGAGCTTCAAAACGAAGTCGTTAACTCGTCTGTTAAGCTTGCTGAAAAATTAATAAAAGAAAAAACTCAAAGTGGTTCCACAACAAATGCTGTGGATGAGCTTGTGAAAATTATTGAGGAAGGTAAATGGCAACAATTGCAACACTGAGGGATATAGTTGATGCCCTTATTGAATCTGCTAAAGAGGAAAATAAACTTGATGAAGCGACATCTAATGTTGAGTCATTCTATAAAATAATTTTCTCTAATGATGAGCTAAAAAACATTTTATCCAACTCAATTTTTGATGTTGAAGAAAGAAAGTCGGTTGTGAAGGATATGTGTGAAAAAGCTTCATTTTCTTCGTTAACAGGTGGATTTATATCTTTAATAGTTGATATGGATAAATTTAAGGCTTTTGTAAATTCAAAGGAACTTGTTTTAGGAAAGCTAAAAGAAGCGGCTGGAAAGATATCTGCCGAGCTCATATCTGCCGAGCAGTTAAGTGAAAATGATGTTGAAAAAGTAAAGAATGCACTTAGTAAAGCAACAGGCAAAGATGTGGATATATCACTCAAAGTGGATTCATCCATAATAGGCGGGATGATAGCAAAAGTTGAAGACAAAGTTTACGATAGCAGTATAAAAACTCAGCTTGAGAGAATGAGAGGTGTTCTCTCGCCATCTTAATCTCAAAAAATCCAAGGAGCAAAAAATGCAAGAGTTGAAAGTTGAAAATATAGGTGAAATTCTAAGAAACCGGATAAAAGGTTATGAACAAAAGGTTGATACCGCAGAAGTTGGAACTGTAATATCTGTTGGTGATGGTATTGCCCGAGTTTATGGCCTGGATCAGGCTATGGCCGGTGAACTTGTAGAATTTGAAGGCGGTATTACAGGACTTGTACTTAACCTTGAAGAAGATAATGTGGGTGTTGCACTTTTCGGTGAAGATACTCATATTGGTGAAGGTGGTATGGTAAAACGTACCGGTAAAGTAGCTGAGATCCCCGTCGGTGAAAACATGAGGGGAAGGGTAGTTGATGCACTTGGTCGCCCAATTGATGGTAAAGGTGAGATAGAGACTACTGAAACTCAGCAGATAGAAGTTAAAGCACCTGGTGTTATTTACAGACAGTCTGTGAGTGAGCCGCTTCAGACTGGAATTAAAGCTATAGACTCAATGATCCCAATAGGAAGAGGACAAAGGGAACTTATTCTTGGTGACAGACAAACAGGAAAAACGGCTATTGCAATTGACACGATAATTAATCAGAAAGGTGAAGATGTTTACTGTATTTATGTAGCTATCGGACAAAAACAGTCCACAGTTGCCCAGGTTGTAGATAAGCTAAAGGAACACGGCGCAATGGAGTACACAACTATTGTTGCTGCAACAGCGAGCACGCCTGCTCCTTTGCAGTTTCTTGCTCCTTTTTCAGGCTGTGCCCTTGGAGAGTATTTTAGAGACACAGGAAGACATGCGCTTATTATTTATGACGATCTTACTAAACATGCTTGGTCTTACCGTCAGATTTCACTTCTACTTAAAAGACCTCCCGGACGTGAAGCATATCCCGGTGATGTATTTTATCTTCATTCCAGACTACTTGAACGTGCTGCAAAAATGAGAGATGAAGATGGTGGTGGTTCACTAACCGCTCTTCCAATTATTGAAACTCAGGCTGGTGATGTTTCAGCATATATTCCTACAAACGTAATCTCGATCACTGATGGACAGATATACCTTGAAAGCGATCTTTTTTATTCTGGTGTAAGGCCAGCTATTAATGTTGGACTCTCAGTTTCAAGGGTTGGTGGTTCTGCACAGATCAAGGCTATGAAAAACGTGGCAGGAACTCTAAGACTTGAACTTGCACAGTATAGGGAAGTTGAGGCTTTCTCTCAGTTTGCATCCGATCTTGATAAAGCAACTCAGGATCAGCTTGCAAGGGGAAGTAGACTTGTAGAAGCACTTAAGCAAGGGCAATATCAACCGCAGCCAGTTGAAAAACAGGTGCTTATGATTTTTGCTGTTACTAACGGATATGTGGATGAATATCCAATTGATGCTGTTCTAAAATATGAAAGTGAGCTTTTCAGCTTTTTTGATTCTAAATACGCTTCATATCTTCAGGAAATTAAAGAGAAAAAAGTTGTTTCAGATGAATTAAAACCAAAAATCGTTTCTGCACTTGATGAACTAAAAAACCAATTGGGAGACTTAACCAGTTAAAAACACAATAAAAAATGCCAAGTTTAAAACAGATAACAACAAAAATTAAAAGTGTAAAAGGCACAAGAAGGATAATGAGTGCCATGAAGCTTATTGCAGCGGTCAAGTTGCAAAGAGCACAATCAATGCTAAAGGCTTACCGCCCTTACTCTGATGCATACCAGGATGTGGTTTTTAACGTAGCTGGAAAACTCGAGGCAGAAGATCACCCGCTTCTTAGAAGGCCAGAAGAAAAAAACAATCTTCATGTTGTTTTTCTAACTTCAGACAGAGGGCTTTGTGGCAGCTTTAATGCAGGGCTTATAAGAAATATGGCAGCTTTTCTTGACGGTGCTACTAAAGAGTTTAACAATATAAAGCTCAGTTTTATTGGAAGAAGGGGAAAGGATAATTTTTCCGATTCTGATTTTGAAACCGGTAATTACTATACGGGTGTTGATGATAAGAATTATGGTTCAACTTCAAAAAAACTAGCAACTGTTTTAACAGATGAGTTTAAAGAAGGAGAAGCTGACGAAATAGTTATTGCTTATAACTATTTTAAGTCTGCTCTTATTCAAGAGATGACATTTGAAAAAGTGCTTCCACTCGAATTTGAGGCTTCAGAAGAAACTGAAGATGCATCTGATTATATATTCGAGCCAGAGAAAGCGAAGATTGTGGATTCTATTCTACCAAAGTACATACAGATAAGGATAGAAAGGGCAATTAATGAATCTATGACAAGTGAGCATGCAGCAAGGATGACTGCTATGGAAAATGCAACTAAAAATGCAGATGATGTAATCAAAAAATTAACACTACAGTACAACAAGACCAGACAGGCTATGATTACAACTGAGCTTATGGATATTGTTAACGGTACTGAGGCACAAAAGAAAGGAGGAAATTACTAAAAATGGATGCTAATGCCAATAATTTAGGAAAAATCGTACAGGTGACAGGACCTGTTGTTGACGTGGAGTTTAAAGACAGTGATCTTCCTCCGATATTTACCGCACTAAAAGTTTCAAACCCTATATTAAACGATGATAAGTGGAACCTGGTACTAGAAGTTGCCCAGCAGATTGGTGGTGGAAGGGTCAGGTGTATTGCCATGGATTCAACTGAAGGACTGAGAAGAGGGCAGGATGCTCTTAACACAGGAGATGGTATAACAATCCCCGTGGGAAAAGAGGCACTTGGAAGGCTGCTTAATGTTGTAGGTGAGCCTATTGATGAAGCCGGACCTGTTGAAACTGAAGAAAGATGGTCTATTCATCGCCCAGCCCCTGAGTTTGTTGAACAAAGCACTAAAACAGAGCTTTTTGAAACAGGTATTAAAGTTATTGACCTCCTTGCACCGTTTCTAAAAGGTGGAAAGATCGGACTATTCGGTGGTGCAGGTGTAGGAAAAACTGTATTGCTTATGGAGCTTATACATAACGTTGCAAAAGAGTATGGTGGTTACTCCGTGTTTGGTGGGGTTGGGGAGAGGACCCGTGAAGGAAACGATCTTTACTGGGAGATGAAGGAATCAGGTGTACTCGGTAATACAGGTTTAGTATTCGGACAGATGAATGAGCCTCCTGGTGCAAGGGCACGTGTTGCGCTTACTGCTCTTACACTTGCTGAGTATTTCCGTGATACCCAAGGACAGGACGTACTACTATTTATTGATAATATATTCCGTTTTACCCAGGCCGGATCAGAGGTTTCAGCCCTACTTGGAAGAACACCATCAGCCGTAGGTTATCAGCCTACACTTTCTACTGATGTTGGCGAACTTCAAGAAAGAATTACTTCTACGGTTAAAGGTTCTATTACTTCCGTACAGGCGATTTATGTGCCTGCGGACGACCTCACAGACCCTGCACCTGCTACAACCTTTGCTCACCTTGACGGAACAATAGTACTTTCCCGTCAGTTAACTGAGCTTGGTATTTATCCTGCTGTGGATCCACTTGATTCTACATCAAGTATGCTTGATCCAAGGATAGTCGGTGAAGATCACTACACAGTTGCCAGACAGGTACAGGAAGTGCTTCAAAGATACAAACAGCTTCAGGAAATTATTGCTATTCTTGGTATGGATGAACTTTCTGATGAAGACAGGCTCACAGTTGCAAGAGCAAGAAAAGTACAAAGATATCTTTCACAACCTTTCCATGTTGCTGAGGTTTTCACTGGTACTCCAGGTAAATATGTGCCAATCAAAGACACAATAGAGGCATTTAAAGAGATAATGTCTGGTAACCTTGATGATGTGCCAGAACAGGCGTTCTACATGGTTGGTAATATTGGTGAAGTACATGAGAAAGCGAAAAAGGTTGCATCATAATTTGAGGTAAAAAATTGGCTGATACAATTCAATTAAAAGTTATAACACCACTTAAACTGGTACTCGATGAGAATGTAGATGAGCTAGTTGCTCCAGGAGAGCTGGGTGAATTTGGAATCTTGCCCGGTCATGTGCCTTTTGTTTCCACTCTTAATCCCGGAGAGCTAAGATACAAGCAAGGCTCAAATGAAAAAGTGCTTATAATTGATGGCGGACTTGCCGATATTAAAGATGATGTAGTAAACATACTTACTGATTTAGCTCAAAGCCCCTCTGATATTGATATTGTGGCTGCTCAAAAAGAAGTTGAAAGTCTTGAAAAGGAACTTTCAGACCTTGAAGATAATACTGACACTGATAAAACTGAGCTTCAAAGAAAACTTAAACTTGCCCATGTAAAAGCCGGAATTAAGTAAAATATCATTCCATCAAAAACTTAATGCCATTTTGCATACTCAATTAAGTTGAGTACATGCTTGATTCTGAATCCTGTTCTGAGCAAAGTCGAAGGATTATTTCAGGATCTATCTTTCAGTCTCTTTTCTAAAGCATCCAATTTCTTTTCTATCTGGTTCAGCTTATAAATAATGTATATATGAGTTTTTTTGGCATCAATTCCCACAGGGCTGCTATCGCTGTGAATTAATTCAGCTATTTCATTATAAATTTCTTTTTCAATATTCATCTTTTTTCTCCTTTTTGTTATGGTTCAAAATATATTGTGATTATTATACTTAAGTTCTATTACCATATTATTTGTCATTCTCGAATGCTTGAATCGGAAATTCAGATTCATTTAGTCATACATAACTCGTTTCAGGATCTAATTAAATGTATAGTAAATATTCATTCCCAAATTAAAACAACTTGCTAAAGTAAATATGAACAAATCAGATAAAAAGAAAATACTTGATATGATCAACATGGATTTTTTGAACAAAAAAGTAAAAAATATAAAATTTGATGATCTCAAAAAGGCCCTTAAACAATCTGATAAGATAAAAGAACTTTTCAAAAACAATTACATACTCAAAAAGTATTTTGAAGATGTAAAGCTTCTGATAATGCTTGTTAAAGATTATAAAGATAAAAAATATACTGATATCCCGTACTGGTCTGTTGCTGCAGTTGTTTTTGCTTTATTGTATGTAATGAATCCCATTGATTTGATCCCTGATTTTATACCTGTTGTAGGTTTTGTTGATGACGCAGCAGTTATTGGATTGGTGCTCAAAGCAATAAGAGAAGATATTGCAAAGTATAGAGAATGGAGAGAAGAAGCCAGAGATGAAGTGAGTTGAGAATTTGCTCAGAACAGGATTAATTATGCAGTCTATAATGTCAAAAAATTTATGGATACCGGATCGGAGTCCGGTATGACAAAATTACTGAAATACGTTTTCATATATTTCAGTTTTAAAACCCAATGTGATTTTGTTTTCGTGTATTAATAGCGGGCGTTTAATGATAGATGGATTTTCGAGGGCAATATCAACTGCTTTTACTTTATTCATCTTGTTTTGAATATCTTTGGGAAGTTTACGCCAGGTTGTTCCGCGACGATTTATTACTTCTTCCCAACCGCACTCGTCTATCGCTCTTTTGATAATATTTTTATCTGCACCGTTTTTTTTGTAATCATGAAAGTTGTAAGTAACTTCGTTTTCCTCAAGCCAACTGAATGCTTTTTTCATTGTGTTGCAGTTTTTGATTCCGTAAATTGTTGTCATTTAGAATTCCTTTTTATTTATTTTACTTTACTTTTTTAACTTTCAGAATATTATAAATAATATAATCATCAGTATTACTTGGGATATGAACAATGGCTGAGCGTGCAACATTCACATTAGAAGAAGAAAATTATGAGTTTCTGGTAAAAAAAGGTGGCAAGAATCGCAGCGCATTTATTAACCGTTTATTAAAAGAA
Source organism: Deltaproteobacteria bacterium (assembly GCA_029262295.1). GTDB lineage: Bacteria > Desulfobacterota_D > UBA1144 > Nemesobacterales > Nemesobacteraceae > JAJCZR01. The sequence goes on from JAJCZR010000057.1 coordinate 37,529, forward strand.
GAAAAAAAGCGGCTGCTTGCTAAAAAATTATTGGAAGCAAATAAAGAAGAAGCTCAGGATCAGAATTACCTAAAAGAGATTTCTGATTGGGATGAAACTTTACTTGATGGGTTAGAAGAGTCTTAATTCAGTATGTATAAACAACTGGAAATAAGATGGATTGATCTAAATCCAACCCGGGGTGCAGAAACTCAAAAGAAAAGGCCTTGCGTTATAATTCAGTCAGATCCAGTGAATCAAGGATCACAGACTTTTATAGTTGCCCCTATCTTACCCGGACATAAAGAGTGGCCATTTGCGGTGAATATAAACCCAACAGCACAAAACGGATTGGATAAAGAAAGGCATATAAATCTCAAGCAGTTAAGAGCTGTTGATAAATCAAGAATTGAGAATAGGCAGGGTGTATTGGAAAAAGATTATATTGAATCAATTAAAGAAGCTTTAAAAATTATTTTTGATATTGGTTATGATTAGGATTTTAGATACGGAAACAAGCCTGTGCTGAACCAGATTTAGTATTCAGCAAGACCCTTCTATCTTGCGACAAGCTCAAGACGGATGTACTCAGAGCAGTCTAAATAATAGATGCTTCGCTTCCCTTCGACAGGCTCAGGACAGGCGCTCGAGCATGACAAGAACTTTTAAGGTATTTTCATTCTATGAAACCGGTGATTCAGGAAGAAAAAACAGGATGTGGGATTGCGAGTGTGGCTGCGATTACCGGAGTTTCCTACAATAAAGCAAAGAAAGAAGCTTCTAAACTAGGAATTCGAGCAACTGATCCTAAACTTTGGTCTGACTCTAAATATGTTTTAGATTTGCTAAAAGAGTTTGGAATTAAAACTACCGGTAAGAAAACCCCTTTTAAATCCTGGGAAAAGCTTCCCAATCTTGCACTTCTTGCTATCAAATGGCATAAGGAAAATGGAAAACCTTTTTGGCACTGGACTGTTTTTGTAAGGGAGAATGAAAAAGCTTACATATTGGATCCGAAATCATCACTAAAGACAAATAAAAGAACTGATTTTGGAAGGATTAAACCGAAATGGTATATAGAGGTAAATAAATAATTTTACCTACCTCTATAGAATTTTTATTTTAACTACATTTTGAGTAAGCACAGCTTCTGCAAGTTACGCATCCTGATTCAAAAGCAAGTGCCCTGCTTCCGCAATCCGGGCATGCTTCAAGAGTTACATCTCCCGAGCGGCTACTTTGTTTAGCAGTGACCAACTCTTCAGTCTGGTGCTCTGCACTTTTAAACTCTATTGGTGTTGTTTCAGTTTTATCTGAGTCATTTAGAGTTTTTTTTTCACCTACAAAGTGTTTTCTTAGCACTGTGGCTATAGCGTCTGGGATAGACATTACCAGTTTTCCTTCTGAGAAAACTGGGGAGGAACCTCCAATACCTTCCAGTTGTTCCACCACTTCTTTTACACTGATTCCCGATCTCAGTGCTAATGATACAAGCCTTCCGGTTGCCTCGGCATCTGCCATAGTGGTGTATCCGGATTTTCCTATTTGTACAAAAACTTCAAACGGTTTGTTATCGTAAGTGTTTACGGTAACGTAGAGGTTCCCATAGCCAGTTTTGATTACCTCGGTAAAACCCTTGAGAAATTGAGGTCTCTTTGTAGGTTTTACTTCCGGTATTATGGAGGGATGAGGGGATGAGGTGAGGTTGGGGTGGGTGGTTGGCATCCCTTCATCCCGGTTAGAAGAGCTTTCCTCATCTTTATTTTTATTTATTTTTTCATCTTCAGTTACAAGGATTCCGTCCCTTGAGCCTTCTCTGTAAACTGTTACTCCCTTACAGCCAAGCTTCCAGGACTTAAAGTAAATCTTTTCCACTTCTTCAAGTGTGATATCTGCAGGAAGATTTACTGTGCTTGAAATACATGAATCTATATGCTTTTGAATTGCAGCCTGCATAAGTATTCTGAGCTCAGGTGAAATTGTGTGAGATGTTACAAATGTATCAGGAAGATCTTTTTCATCATCTAGCCCGAATTTGTTCATACATTCTTCAACTAGGGGGTGATAAACTTTGAATTCACCTTTAGAGAGCGACTCTGAACGGCGGAAATACGATTTTGCAAACATCGGTTCAACTCCACTTGTTGTACCGGCCAGAACGGAACCGCTCCCTACAGGAGGCACTGTGAGTATACAAGCATTACGGAGGCCTTGTTCTTTTATTTTTTCATAAACTCTTTCATCTATAGTTTTAAGAAAAGGTTGTCCAAGGTGGGTATCAAGATCAAAAGCAGGAAAACTCCCCTTTTCATTTGCAAGATCTGTACTTGCTTCATAAACAATATTTTTAATGTGTTCAAACATCTTATCTGTGAAGTCCACAGCTTCCGCGGTGTCATATTTAATATTGAGCTTCATGAGCATGTCGCCAAAACCTGTAAAGCCCACTCCAATTCTTCTTGAAAGAGAGGATGCCTTTGTCTGGTATTCGAGCGGATGCTTTTTCATGTTGTAATCAAGAATGTTGTCGAGAAATCTAACGGAATATTTAAATGCCTGTTCTAGCTGCTCCCAATCTATAGAAGCATTATCTTCAAATGCATTTTTAACAAACATTGATAGGTTTACATTTCCTAGGCAGCAATTGCCGTAATCTTCAAGCGCCTGTTCGCTGCATGGGTTAACTCCGTTTACTTCCATTCCGTTGTACTCTGTAGGAGAGTATTTTTTCACGGTATCCCAAAAAATAAGCCCTGGTTCTGCTGATGACCATGCTGATTTAACAAGCCTGTCCCATATGTCCCTTGCCCGTACAGTTTTTTTGATTTCAACTTTTTTGCTTTTGAATTTAAGCTCGTAGTCTGTGTCTTCTTCCACTGCTTTCATAAACTCGTCGTTTACTTTTACAGAGATATTTGCAAACTGCACTTTTGTTCTGGCAGTGTCATTTTTTATGTCTAGAAAATCAATAATATCGGGGTGGTTAACATCGATTGTTATCATTAGTGCCCCTCTTCTCCCTGCCTGACCGATTGTGCCAGTTGTAGTGGATAGAAGGTCCATAAAGGAAACTGCTCCGGTTGAATATATTGCAGAGTTGTTCACTGGAGCACCTTTTGGTCTTAAAACAGAGATGTCTGTTCCAACTCCGCCGCCAAAAGAGTAAGTTCTGGCTGCTTCTTTACACCACTCAAAGATTCCTTCTATGGAATCTTCTTTTATAGGCATAAAGTAGCAGTTAAGGAGGGTGGCCCTTCTGTTTTGTCCTGCTCCAAAAAGGATTCTTCCACCGGGTATGAATTTAAAGTTTGAGAGAAGCCAGAAAAAGTTGTTTTCCCACTGCTCTTTTAATTTTTTGTTTTTTTCAGGGGATGCAATTTCTCTTGCAACCCTGTGCCACATATCTTCAGGGGTTTTTTCTATTATTTCGCCAGATGCATTTCTAAGGGCATATTTTTCATAAAAAACTCTTGCTCGCAGTTCGTCACCACCAAAAGCGTCAACTGTTTTTTGCGGAATGTCCATAACTCCCTCTGTCTGAGCCACAATTTCCTCTTTTTCTAGGCTTTCTTCCAACTCTTCTTTTAGTTGCTTTTTTATGGTCTCATGGTCTATGATTCCATTGCCATTTCCGTTAGTATGACCTGAACTGAGTTTCTCATCTGACATTAAATCCATCCTCCCTTAAGACATTATCTTGTATGTAGAAGACAATTGAAACACAATATATTGTGTGTGTCAAGATAATATTTTTTATTAATTTTTTGTTAAGCATAAAATTCAATGAAATCAGGCAATTACATTTAGAATTTTTTTTGCTCAATTAATATTCATATTTTGATGCAAGTTAGAGACAATATTTAAAGCAAAGTCTTAAGTTGCTAAGTTTTATTTTGCTAATATCAAATTTTTAAGTGTGTGTGAATTAATTTTGATCAATTAGAGCTCTAATCTTGTGAAAATCTTTGAAGTATTTTTATTGTTTACTTTTTTTGCGATTTTTAATACTATAATTAGATAGTAATGAATAAAGACAAGAATATAGACGAAGTGTTAAATTTTTGGTTTGGAGAACTCACTAAAGGCATAATTTGCAGAGAAGATAAAAAAAAGCTGTGGTGGTCAAAAAGCCACGAAATGGATCATTACATAAGAAATAAGTTTGGAAAGTATATTGGGTTTGCAAGATCCAATCACCTCACACATTGGTTAGAAACTCCGAAGGGCACACTTGCCTTTATTCTTGTTTTGGATCAGTTCTCAAGGCATATATTCAGGAATTTAAAAAAGGCTTATTTCCAGGACTCCTTAGCACTTGAATCATGTCTTGATGGAATAGAAAAGGGTTTTGACGAACAGCTTCATAGTATTGAGAGGACTTTTTTTTATATGCCACTAATGCATTCAGAGGATCCAGAGATGCAAAAACTCAGTATCGAAAAGTATTCTCTACTTGCAGATAGAGAGGTGCCTGACCCAGATCTACATGAAATGCTTTTGGAATCAAAAAAATATGCAGAGTATCATTTTAATATAATAAAAAGGTTTGGAAGGTACCCTCATAGAAATAAATTGCTTGGAAGAGAATCCACATCTGAAGAACTGGAATTTTTAAAACAGCCTGGCAGTTCTTTTTAAAATTGATTTTGGTTTGATAAGTACAATTAATAGTTTAGATTGAATTACAAATGAGGATACTTGCCCTTGATGTTGGCACAAAGACTATTGGTGTGGCAGTGAGTGATGAGCTTAAAATCACTGCAAATGGTGTCAAAACTATAAATAGAAAAAATGAAACTAATGATATAAACGAATTAAAATCATTAGTTGGTGAATATAGCCCCGAAAAGATAGTTGTTGGATTGCCTTATAGAATGGATGGCTCTCTTGGTGAAAGAGGGCAAAATATAGAGAAGTTTGCAAAGAAAATTGAGAGTAAAATAAAACTTCCACTTGAATTTTGGGATGAGAGTTTTTCAACTGTAAATGCAGAAAAAGCTCTTATCGAAGGAAATATGAGCAGGAAAAAAAGGAAAAAAGTTATTGATAAAATGGCTGCAGTTATAATTTTGCAGGACTACTTAAGAAACTCTGGTTAATCACTTTATAAAAGATCTTCAATCTTTCTTGCTCCGTGAAGCACCCTTATGACCTCAACAGATTCATTTGCTAAACGGTAAAGTATTAAGTAGTTGCCAGAAGGAAAGTGTCTCAATCCTTTTGCTACCTCATTTCGTTCTCTTCCAGCCCTGGGGTTTTCTGATAGAAAAATACACTTTTGATGTATTGATTCAACCGTCTTTAAAGCGGCATTAATATTATCCTGTGCAATATAATCTCCAATTTCTTCCAGATCACTTTGCGCTTTCGGCGTTAATTTATATTTCATTATTTATTTGTTGTAGCGAGCTTTCAGTTCATGAAAAAACTTTTCTCCATCAGTCGATTCACCGCTCTCAATCCCTTCCTGCCACAACCTTCGAATGTCCTCTATTTTTCTTTCACGGATCTCATTTTTGTATTTCCAGTCGCGAAGTGCATCTCTTATTACTTCACTTGCAGATGCATAGCTTCCTCCGTCCACTGCTTCTCTTACCATCGCAGCCATTTCGGAAGTGAGTGCAATGCTGATCTTTTTTGTACTTGCCATTTTTATGCTCCAAAAGTATGAATTTGTACATCTATAGTAGCAAATATTCCTACTTTTCCAATACTTTAGCTGAAATTTTCTTCATTAAAAAAAGCTTCAAGTTCTTCATGCAGAAGTTCGGAAAAAGCTGCCCACTCATCCCAATCTTCTGTATAGTCTTTTTCCTCTCTAACTTTTCTCATCAGTTTGAAACCCTGTGCGGTTTGCTCAATTGAGTATTTTCCCTTTTCCTTGAGTTTGTTTAGAAGAATGATTCCGTATTTTTGGAGTATCTTGATCTTGTCTTCATCTGGTTCTCTGATCTCGGCAATAAAGTATCCGTTACTTTGGGAAAAGGCATCATTCATGTATGGATTTTTGTAGGCATATTTTCCATCATCAACCCCTTTCATTGAAATTAAAATCTCCATTGTTTAAAAACCTCTCATAAGTTTATTGCTATTGTAAATCTTGAATATAATTAAGATTATCAGTAACTATTATAGATTCAAAGTCATGTCTTACTCAGAAACCAACGGAATTAATTTATATTATGAAACCCATGGGAAAGGATTTCCCGTCGTTTTAATAAGTGGACTTGGAAGCCAGCACGAGAGCTGGGCTACACAGGTGCCAATTTATTCTAAACATTACAAGGTTATAACTTTTGATAACAGAGGAATAGGAAAATCTGATAAACCTGACTATCCCTATACAATCAAGATGATGGCTGATGATACAGTTGGTCTTTTAGATCACCTGGAAATAGAAAAGGCACATATCGTAGGAAAATCCATGGGCGGGATGATAGCACAGTGGATCGGAATTGATTATCCTGAAAGGACTGAAAAGATTGTTATGGGCTGCAGTTCTGGCTCAAGGGATAAAGTGGGCAATCTCATATTGCAGCTTGGGAGGGATATTACAACCAAAGTTGGAGCAAAAACAGGCTGGATGCTTGCCCTTTTTCTGGGTTATTCAAGAGAGTATATTGGGCAAAATTTTGATTCAATAATGAAAGTAATGGAAGATGTCCCCGATGATTCTGATGGAATTAAAGGTTATCTCAATCAAAGCCTTGCATGTGAAGACCATGAAGTTCTTGAACTTTTACATAAAATTAAATCTAAGACTTTGGTTATGTATGGTGAAAATGATCTTATAACAGCCCCTTCAAGATCAAAAAAATTAGCCGAGTTTATTCCGGATTCAATTGAAAAAAGTTTTCCAGATGCGGGACATGGGTTTTGGAGAGAGCATCAAAAAAAAGTTGATCAAACTGTTTTGGATTTTCTACTTAATAGTTAATTAAGGTTCCTCTTATTAATAATACCTTTTTGCCTTGCAGATGTTATTTCTATCATTTTTAATCTTGTTTCAAGAAAGGAAAGTATCATTTCAGCTCTTTTGATAATATTGAGTTCCTCTAAAAACTTTTGTTTTTCAAACACATTTGTAATAAGCACTGAAGCCAGAATGTCTGTGAGCTTTGCAAGTGAAAGCTGCGGATTGACTTGTATCTTGTACTTTTTGAGTTTATCGTCGAGCATATCATTCCAGTTGGATATTGAATAAAGAATTTTTTCTTTTAGCTCTTCGTTGTTGTTTTCACTCACATTTTCAAGAAGTTCAATTTTTGCCCTTCTATAGCTTTTGTCATCAAAAAGCTCAACTATCTTTACCCTTTTTAAACCGTATAAAACAATATTTGATTTTCCATCAGCCTGAGTTTCGGATGTAACAATTCTTCCAATCCCTGCGATACTAAAGATTCCCGGATTTTTAAAATATTCTTTTTCCCATCCAGGCTTCAGCAGCGCCATTGCTATTAATTTTTCTGATTCCTGGGCATCTTTAATCATATCTCTATAGCGTTGTTCAAAAATATGAAGTGGCAAAAGAGTGTTTGGAAAAAATACAATTGTCGATAAGGGAAAAACCGGCACTGTTCCCGAAAAATTATCAAGATTAGTTATTTCTCTAAAATCTATTTCAGTATTGAGCATTGTTTTATAAATAGTATATTTGGTTTCTCAAAATAGTGTTAACAGAAGTAATTGTATATAAAAAG
>JAJCZR010000058.1 GCA_029262295.1 Deltaproteobacteria bacterium
TTTCGGGTTAAAAGGGAAGACCGGTGAAAAACCGGCGCAGCCCCACTCGCTGCTGTAATTAATCGTAAGCTTTTTACAACTACGCCACTGGACAAAACCTCTGGGAAGGCGTAAAAAGCCCTGAGATTAAAAGCCAGAACACCTGCCTTTAAAACTTAAAATTTACTTTATTCGAGGGGATAAAGATAAATGAGTACAAAATCGCAACTCTTCCCCCTTAAACATAATAAGGGGAAGAACAAATCAAATATCTAATAATATTTATATTAATATTTTACTCTTGGGATGTTTTGTCCCAGGAAACTGACACACTTGAAAAAGTGTTGGTGGAAGACTATGCAGTCAAACCACCATTAAACTTTCCTTCTGCCTTTTCAACCTCAATAGACCTTGACGAATTTAAAGGAGAATACTCAACTAGCTCAGAACTATTAAACTTATCCCCTGGTGTCAATGTGAGAGACTTTGGGGGTTTTGGCCAGTTTAAAACTATTTCCATTAGAGGCTCTTCAGATGATCAGGTGGTGGTGCTTCTTGACGGTATCAGACTTAACAATCCTCTCAGTGGCGGAGTAGATCTATCCACAATCCCTATTAACTATGTTGATGAGTTTGAGATTATAAGGGGTGGTGCTTCCGCACTTGCTGGCTCAGATGCAATTGGCGGGGTTATTAATATAAAAACAAAATCGTTTGAAGAAACTTTTACTTCCAGTTCAGTTACATATGGTTCATTTAATACACTTTCTGTAAATCTTTCGAGAGCAGATAAAATTGGGGAATTTGGTTATTTCTTTTCATTTAACTACTCAAGAAGCAATGGAGACTTTGATTTTGAATCAATAAATGGTCTTCAGCTTGAAAGAATAAACAATGAATTTGATGCATTCAGCTTTTTAACCAAATTGGGATATGAATTGAATGGATGGAAAATTGGTTTTTTAAATGAATTTTTCTATGATGATAAGGGAGTGCCGGGACTCGGGGAATTTCAGGAGGTTAATTCTAATCAAAAAGATCTTCGAAACCTAACAAACATTCAGTTAAAAAAAGAAGGCTTTATAAATGAAAACCTTGATTTCGAATCAAATGTTTTTAACAGGTTTGATAAATTTGAATTTGATAACCCTAATCCACTAGTTGGAATTCCAATAAACACAGACAGTAAACTTTATTCATTTGGTGCCAACTCAAAACTCACCTGGTATGCACCTAAGGAGAATGTTGCAACATTTGCTTCTGAGCTAAAATTTGATCTGCTTCAAAACGGCGATTTTGATGACCCAAAAAGGGTTAATCTCAGTTTTTTTGCAGGGGATGAAATTTATCTTTTTAATAAAAGGCTTCTTTTAAACCCTATCTCAAGATTGGATATTTTTTCAACTTATGACGATGATGAAAGCTCCGCCGATGTTACATTTTCTCCTAAATTAGGATCAATCTTTTACCTGACTGATAGAGTCTTATTTAAAGGCAATATTGCTTATTCAAACAGAATTCCCAACTTTAGTGAACTGTTCTTTCCAGAACAGGGGTTTATAGGTGGAAACCCTGAACTTGATAATGAAAAGTCATTTGATTTCGACTTTGGAATCTCTTTTTTACATCCGAAAGTTGCATTTGAACTCAGTTATTTCAGGACACAAATTGACGACACAATTCTCTTTGTTTTTATAAATGCCCAGCGTATTGAACCACGAAATGTAGGTGAAGTTACCCAGCAGGGAATTGAATCTCTTTTAATTCTAAAGCCTTTCTCGTTTTTTGAACTTTTTGCTGCCTATACTTTTCTTGATGGAGAAATAGACGATACAGGAGCGCAGCTTCCCGGAAGGCCAGAAAACAAACTTGATGTAAGAGGAACACTTAAGCACAAACATTTTGAAACTTTCTGGGAAACAAAATTTGTGGGTGAAATTCCATTAACACCTTTTACAGGTTCTGAAACCACAGATTCAAGAACCACTCATGACGTTGGTTTTAAAGGTATATGGAAAAATTACTTTGCAACAATAGAGATAAAAAACTTATTTGATAATTTGAATGTAAGAGACGCTTTAGACTTTCCCCTGCCTGGAAGAACAGTGTTTTTCACGGCAGGAATAAATTTAAGGAGGTAAAAAATGAAAAGATTTAAATTTATAGGCTATTTAATATTAATAGGATTTTTTGCAATAAGCTGCGATAGCGGAGAGGGTGGTGAGAATTCAGACAGTGAACCATTTCCAGTTGAATCGCTAATTCTGGCAATTACAGAAACGGAGGGGAATAATGAGGTGATTAAAGTCGGTGGTTTGGCAGGCTCAGTTCCCCCGGGTAGCACAGTGGATGTAACAAATCTTAATACTGGTGAAACCAGGTCAACAGTTTCCCTTCCTGATGGTAGCTTTGATCCTGAATTTACAGGGAGCACTGATGATGTTTTTGAAGTAGTTGTCGACGAAGTGTTTGTAGCTCAGGGTGGCGTAACAGTTTTAGAAAATATAGTGGACCAGGGAATAGCTAACACGGGCATGTTTCCAAACACATTAAAAAACTTTGCAGGTCTAACCTATGTAGTCAACTCAGGTTCAAATAATATTCAGGTTTTTGATTTTAATAATGGTGGCTCGAATTTAGTAAATACAATTGTGCTTCCACCGGGCTCAAACCCAATTGATATTTCTTTTGTAGGGAATGAAGCATTTGTATCAAATTTTGTTAATCAAAGTATGGCTGTGATTGACTTAAACACAAACACGTGTGAAACACTCATTACAAGCACGGAGATTGAGGATATTACCCCCTGTATTAATCAGGTCGTTATTGAAAATGCATTTGATGAGCCGTTTGAAATTGTAATTCAGGATGGTCTAGTTTTTGTTGCAAATAATAATTTTGATGACAATTTTGACCCTGATGGCCCGGGGTTTGTTACTGTGATTGATATTTCCAGCCTTGAACTGGTGGACATAATAACTGCATCAGCTGGCAACAGTGCATTAATGGAAGTTATTGATGGTGATATTTATCTTGTGAATGCAGGTGATGTAAATTTTGAAACATTTCCTTTCACCTGTAATACTTCGTTTCCACCATCAATTGATATTATTGATACAGAATCACTTTCTGTAACTTCCACTATAAGCATCCCTCTTGATGAAACTAATAACAATGTATGTCTTCCACAATTTATTACTGTAAGCCCTGACGAATCCTCAGCCTATTTAGGTTTAGGCTTAGTTGGTGCACTTCTAAAGATTGATACAGTAAATAACACTTTATTAAGAGGCACAGAAGATCCGATTATTATTACCGATCTTGAAGGGCTAAACCTTCCAAGTGATATGAAAATTCTTCCCAATGGAATAGGTTTAATAACCCTTTTTAACACTGATCAAGTTGCTGGGTTTGATACGTCTAATGACACTCTTAACCCTTTTCCATTTCCTTTTCCAATCCCGGCAGGGATTTCGGCAACTAACCCTGAGTTAGATTTTTTTGATGGCACACAGTTTCTGCTACTTTTGGAACCAGAACAAAATAACACAGATGTTATTGTCAGCACAGGATTAAGTCAGATAATATCGAGAATAACCCTCGATCAGATATTCAGCCCATAAATAATCAAGAACAAAGGAAGTACCAAAATATACTTCCTTTGTAAATAACCATCTTTTGTTATAATCATGCACATGAGAATTTGTTCTTTTCTTCCCAGTACAACAGAGATAGTCTGCGCCTTAGGGCTTGAAGAAAACCTCGTGGGAATAACCCATGAATGTGATTACCCACCTAAAATTACAGATAAACCACATACAATAAAAAGCTCAATTGACACAAAGTCTTTATCAAGCAAAGAAATTGATGAATATGTTTCTAATGCAAAGAAAGAAGGAAAAAGTATTTATCTTGTAGATATTAAAGAATTAAAGGCAGCAGATCCAGATATTATTTTCACTCAAAACCTTTGCAAAGTCTGCGCCGTTTCTGATGGTGAGGTAATTGAAGCCACAAAAGTTTTACAAAAAAAACCTGAGACAATCTCATTTGATCCTCATAATATTGATGACATTTTGAAAACTATTATTAAAATTGGGGAAATAACAAATACAAAAGATAAAGCAAAAGAATTAGTTGATGCCTTACAAAAAAGGATATATACAGTCAGAGATAAACTTTCAAACGAGAGAGACAGGCCAAGGGTTTTTTGCCTGGAATGGCTCGAACCACCTTTCGTTGCAGGCCACTGGGTTCCTGAGATGATTGAAATTGCTGGTGGCACTTGTGGTTTGAGTAAAATTGGTGAAGTTTCAAAAAAAGTCTCTTGGTGTGATATTGCTGAATTTGCACCAAATTATATGCTGATAATGCCTTGCGGGTTTGATATTCAAAGAACCCTTGATGAAATTGACAAGGCTATTTCAGTGAATGAATGGCACCAACTCCCATCAACAAGAAAAGGGCATTCCTATGTTTTGGATGCCAATTCCTATTTTAGCAGACCATCCCCAAGAATAGTGGACGGAATAGAAATAATTGCAAAAATAGTCCACCCGGATATTTTCAAAAATGAATTTCCTGTGGATTCAGTTTTGAATTTAAGAAACTACTTTCAAATGCAATCCTTTCTCGGTTAGGAGTTAGGGGCTTTGAACGGATCTTGAGCTGCATCTGATGATGAGGATTTATCGCTAACAGCTTCTTTAGCATCAGAAACGGCAGACTCCACAGAAGATGAAGCATCTGACGCAGCAGATTTAAAGGGATCACTTGCACTTGCAGCAGCAGACTCAACTTTTTCTGTGGCAGCTTCCACTTTCTCACTAACTGCTTCTTTAATGTCTTCCACAGCATCTTTGGCATCATCGCTTGCATCAGCTGCAGCAGACCCCACTTCATCCTTATTTATGAGAACCAAAGCTATTACAGCTATAATGGCAATTGCTATTATTATTATGTAACTCAAAGGCATACTTTATATCCTCCTAAAAACTAAAAAAATTTATTTGTTTGTAACCAGATGAGTATTGTTTTATATTACCCCTCAATTAATGATAGTAATAAATTTTACACTATCCTGTCAAGTGGAATATTTATATTGCAAAAAATTAGCACCTCTTTAACAGACATTGATGTCGACCTTGAAATAGCACTTTCCCAGATAGAATCGGGATGTATGACAACTATAATCTCGGACACTAACATACTTATAGTAAAAGAAAAAAGTATCAGTTTCTTTGAAGAAATAGACAAAATTGATATAAGTTTTGAACATATTGAAAGGCCTGAATTTCCAACTATTGCTCTGAGATTAAAAATAAAAACCACTAATAATCTAAATCTAAGATATGAGTATTTCTTTCTAACAGAATCTAAAGATGAGATACATTTTCTGAATTTACTGGTGAAAAATGAATCGATACGAATCCTTTTTGTATCTAATGAAATTAAAACTGAGCGGGATGAAAAAATTAATATAGATCAAATAAATAACCTCTCTTCAATATTACTAAAATTAGATTTGCCAAGTTGACAAAGTGAGCGTTTTATAAGTACTATTCATTCAACTTTAGGAGACCCTATAATATTGAACCACGTAAGAATAATTGGCACCGGATCAAAAGCACCTGACAAAGTTCTTTCCAATCACGATTTGGAGAAAATGGTTGAAACTTCTGATGAGTGGATAACTGCGAGAACAGGGATAAAGGAAAGAAGAATAGCTGAAGATGGAATTGCGTCTTCCGATATGGGTTATGATGCATCACTTAAAGCTCTTGAAGCTTCCGGAACCGACCCATCTGAACTCGATGTGATTATAGTGGGGACTGTCACGCCTGATTATATGATGCCGTCCACAGGTTGCCTTATTCAAAGTAAGCTTAAAGCAAAAAATGCCTACGGATTTGATCTTGCCGCTGGTTGCTCTGGTTTTCTATACGCACTTCATGTTGGGTATGGCCTTATAAAAGCCGGGACAGCAAAAAAAATCTTGGTAGTTGGCACCGAAACACTTTCCAGAATAATGGATTATGAAGACAGATCTACTTGTATTCTCTTCGGAGATGGCGCTGGTGCAGTTGTTTTAAGCGAATCAGAAGAACCCGGCATTATGTCTTCATGCCTCAACGCCGATGGAGATGACTGGGAACTTCTCTACATACCCGGAGGTGGTTCAAAAATACCAGCTTCAAAAGAAAGCATTGAAAATAAAGATCACTATATGAAAATGAATGGACGTGATGTATTTAGAATTGCAGTAAAAAGCATGGAAGCTGCAACAATGCAGGCCGTAGAAGAAGCTGGCATAAAACCTGAAGATATTGACCTTCTAATTCCCCACCAGGCCAATTTTAGAATTTTGGAAGCTGTAAGAAAGAGGCTTAATCTTCCTGAAGACAGGCTTTTTAGTAATCTTGATAAATATGGAAACACTTCAGCAGCATCTGTGCCCCTGGCGCTTGATGAAGCAGTGCGAAGTGGGAGGGCTAAAAAAGGTGATATTCTTCTTTTCACTGTTTTTGGTGGTGGCTTTACCTGGGGCGCTACTGTAGTAAGGCTTTAACTTCACTATCTTTTTCGATTATTTTCCGTAATAAAAATTAGATTTAATGCCATTTAATTTCAAATTATGTCTTTTGAAGCACTTCAGCAAATAAGCAGCATTGTATTTCCGGTATTTATAATAATTGGTGTTGGTTTTGCATTCAGCAAACTAAAAAAGATTGATCTTACCCCAATAAATGAACTTGTTGTTTATATAACAACTCCGTGTCTTATTATTCACTCCCTATCCAAATTTCCGATTGACCTTTCAGTTGCAGGGAAAATATTTGTAATAATCTCACTCATAATCTTTATTTCCATAATAATAGCGATGTTTTTAATAAGGTTTATGGATCTGGATTACAAAGTGTATTTGCCTCCAGTCCTCTTTGCCAACACAGGAAATATGGGACTTCCACTTGTGCTTTTTGCCTTTGGGGAATATGGATTTAATATTGGAATCCTGTGCCTTGTAGCAAATACTATTCTTCACTACTCAGTCGGAATAATAATCCTGAACTCAGCAAAGAATCCCTGGGAAATCTTTAGACTTCCACTTATTTATTCGACCATTGTCGGAATTGTGATCAGTGTTACTGAGTTTCAAATGCCGCTAATGTTTGAAAGATCAATCAAACTTTTGGGAGACATAAGCATTCCTGCCATGATATTTGCTCTTGGGTATAAACTATCAGAACTAAAACTTTCTAAAGTATCTACATCTTTTTTATTCGGTTCGCTAAGAATCTTTCTTGGACTCTCCCTGGGAGTAGTTCTTGTCAGACTTTTTGGCCTTGAGGGAATTAATGCAAAAGTTGTGATACTTCAGGCAGCTATGCCGCCAGCAGTCTTTAATTTTGTATTGGCAGAAAAATATAATCAGGATTCTAAAACAGTGGCTTCAATTATAATGGCAGGCACAATTGTTTCCTTTTTTGTGCTGCCTGTAATTATTTCTTATCTTTTGAAATAAAACTGGAAAAGTCTGAACAAACTATCTGGTAATATCTTTTAAAGTAAGACCTTCATCTTTTAGGAATGGAAGAAGCCCTTTTTTGTTTATTGTTCTTAAAGCACGGGCAGAAATACGCACTTTAACAAACTTTTGGATTTGAGGAACATAAATCCTTTTTGTATGAAGGTTTGGATTCTGACGTCTTCTTGTCTTATTATTGGCATGTGATACATGATTGCCAAATAGAGGTTTTTTTCCTGTTATTGAACATTTCCGAGCCATAATTATATTAACCTACCTATTTTGTTTCCTTGAAAAGAACGTGTTTTTTTACAACAGGATCATACTTCTTAAGCTCAAGACGGTTTTCAGTGTTCATCTTGTTTTTCTTTGTATAATAGATGTAGGGACTTTCCGTGCTTTTAAGCTTTACTAATACTCTGTTTAGTGATTTACCCATTTTAAACCTCTTCCTTAATTAAAAAAGAACATTTATTATCCACCAAAAATTTATTTTTGCAAGGCTTTTTTGAATAAACCCTTATTTTTTAGTAGCTCCATATTTAAACTCTATATCCTCAAAGTTCTTTTTGCCAATAATAACGTTTCTGATTACAGCATCAAATTCACTAACACCAATCAACCTTTTATCATCCACACTGTACTTTGAGCTACCCGATTTATTCCCACTGTTTTGCATAGGCACAGGTCTTAACCTTAACTCAAAAGTAAGTTTTACCCTCTGCCCTGGATCTACCTTTTCTTTTGTAATGTCTATCACCATAAACCTTTGATCTGTTACAATTTCATCTTCGGCCTTATTATCAAGAATAGTGACAGTTAATGTGCCATTCTTTTTATTGAGTGTAAATTCCGCATGTGCATATTCATTACCAATAGATACAAGTACGCCATCTTTTTTTGCTGAATGATCACATTGATTAACAATGTCACTTATATCTTCCTTGTCATCATTGCCACAGGCAATCAAAACAAAAAATGAAATAGCCATAATAAATAAAATATTTAGTCGCATATAAAAAGCCCCGAAATATTCTAATTACGGGGCAATTTTTTTCAAATTATAATTGTAAAGTTTTTTATCCACCAATTTGATTACGTAGGTCAGCAACAACATCTGCTGGAAGTGGAATATACCCATCTTTAATAACTACTTTCTGACCTTCCTGGCTCAATATATATTTTAAAAACTCACTTCGTAGGGGATCAAGCTTCTGATTCGGTTTCTTGTTTACATATAAATAAAGATATCTTCCAAGTGGATATTCTCCACTCACTACGTTTGCAAGATTTGGCTCAGCACAGCTGCCTCCATCTTTTGATAACGAAATTGCCTTTACTCCTGATGTTTTGTAACCAATGCCGCTATAACCAATTGAAAATGCATCTTCCGTGATCCCCTGCACTACTGATGCTGATCCAGGCTGTTCTTTTACTGTATCTTTGTAATCACCTTTACAAAGTGCTTTCTTTTTAAAGTAACCATATGTTCCTGATGCTGAGTTTCTTCCATACACGCTTATTGGCTTTGCTCCCCACTGATCAGACAGACCTGCTCCCCCCCATGTTGGGATATCGGAACTGCCACCGCACGTTCTGTTCTTTGAAAAAATAGCGTCAACCTGTTTGATTGATAAACAATCTACAGGATTGTCTTTATTTACATACACTGCAAGAGTATCAATTGAAGTTGGAATCTGAGTTGGTTTATAACCAAATGCTTTTTCAAACTCATCAACCTCTTTAGATTTCATTGCACGTGACATTGGCCCGAATGTTGATATACCTTCTATAAGTGCAGGAGGTGCAGTGCTTGAACCTTTTCCTTCTATCTGACATTTAACGTTTGGATAATACTTACTAAAGCCTTCGCACCATAGTGCCATTAGATTGTTCATTGTGTCTGATCCAACACTGTTTACATTTCCAGATACACCGCTTACCTTTGTATACTGAGGAACTCCTGAATCAACTGATACATTTCCCTCACTTTTAGAATCGGCTTCTTTTTTAACCTCTTCTACTTTTTCTTCTACCATCTCTTCGGTTTCCTGGGCCTTTTCTTCAACATTTTCTGTAACTTCCTGAGCTTGCTTACAGGAAACAATAATAAATCCCAATACCAAAACAAAAAATAATTTTGTAAAACTTTTCATAAATCTAGCCTCCCAAATATATAATGAAATAATAGTATATTGGAGAAATGTTAAGATTTTATTAATAAAGAAAAATAAATTAGGAGAGGAAATTCAGTCTAAATACCAACTTTTTTCATAAATGAAAGAAGATATATCTTAAACTCTCTAAGGACAAAACTGATTAAAAACAGTACAGATGCACAAAAAGCAATAGATGCACCTGTGGGAAGGGAAAACTCAAATGAAAAATAATATCCCAGCATTGCGGAGACAATCCCTAATACCATCGACAATATAAAAATTGCCTTTACATTCTCAAGAAGTTGAAATGCAATCATGGGCGGAAGGATTAATAGTGCAAAAACGGGAAGGGCCCCAAGCGCCCTTGTAGTCAATGATATAACAAGTGCAAGGGATAAATACAAAACAATGTTTAGAACCTCTACAGGATAGTTAAAAAGCTTTGCAGTCTCAGTATCAAATGAGACAAAAAGAAGGTCTTTAAATAAAACCACGTGGACAACAAATACCAAAAGTGCGTTTATAGGAATAATAAATAAATCTTTTGCATCAACAACCACTGCTGAACCAAACAAAACGCTATCTATATCATCAGCACCATGTGGAAGGCTGCTCCCAAGTATTAAAATAAGTGCTGAAGTTAAAATGAACCCAAAACCTATTATTGCTTCCTGGCTCACAGGAAAGTAGTTTTTCTTAAGCGCAAAAAACAGTGCTGCAAGAGAAGTTATAAGGATTGAAAAAACGAAAGGGTCAACAAAAGTGGCGAGAGCACCGATTGATAATGTCTGAATATAAAATGCGAGTACAACGCCAAAACTGGAAACCTGCGTAAGTGCCACACTCACAAAAACAATACGCCTTAATATAACGTATACACCCAAAAAACCGCAAATTGCACCCGAAACAGATGCAACTATAAAAGCTTCGCGCCATAAATAGAAACTGCCAATAAATTCACTAAAAGTATTCATAGATTAATAACTTAATGGTGGTGATGATCACAACTTGTTTGGTGACAAAGCCTGAAATTCCTCACATGGCCCAAAACCATTATGGCGCCCCCAATTAAAGTCAGTATTTTTTCTTTGGTGGCACCTAATAAATCATGTCCCCAAAAAGCTGCAAAAAATAGTATCGCAAATCCAATCAAACCAAGCATTATTACTTTACTATCCTTATGCTGCCTGCAACCAAGAAAAAAAGCTATTATACTTGCCGGCAAAACCAGAAAGAACATCAGTTTATGAAACAAGGCTTCTGTAAGTATTGTTGAACCCAAAATTGGGAACATTATAAGGGCAACAGGGGCAAGCAGACAGTGAATTGCACAAATTCCTGAAAGGGAAATTGCAATCACATCGTAAAGTTTTTGAAGGTTAATTTGGTTAATAAAATTTTTCATTCTTCACCGCTGCTATAATGTTTTAAATCAGACAATAGAACTAAATCTATTGTCGGCATTTTCCACTTTAATATCAATCCCGAAAAGATTGCTAAGATTCGTAGAATTAATAAGCTCTTCATTGGAACCAAACTGAAATATATTTTTGTTTTTATCAATAAGTATTACTTTTTCCGAATATTTTTTTACAGTATCAAGATAGTGGCTTACCATCATCACAGTAAATTTACTCTCCTCTCTTATGCTAGCAATAAGTGACATTATCTCAGCTTCACCTTTCCAGTCAACCGAAGCGGTCGGTTCATCTAAAATAAGAATATCAGGATAGCCAGCAATCGAACGTGCGAGCAAGGCCCTTTGTTTTTCACCACCAGAAAGGGATCTGAAAGGACGGTTCAGCAAATGAGTAATATCAACAGTCTCAATACACTGCATGATTTTATCCCAATCCTTTTTTTTAATACTCCCACCCACTGGGATTCTTGAATACCTGCCCATTGCCACAAAATCTTTCACTGAAAAAGGGTAAATATCATCAAAATTTGAAAACTGGGGCACATACCCAAACACAGGATTATATTCGTAACTCACAGTTCCACTCACTGGTGGTATCAGGCCGAGAACGGTCTTTAAAAAAGTGGATTTTCCTCCGCCGTTTGGCCCTATAATTCCCCAAAACTCTTCTTTTTTGATAGATATATCAAGTTTTCTTGCAATTATTGGCCTTTTTTCATAACCAATACCGACATCATCAAAATTTACTATTACGCCGTGTTCCATAGTATTAACTATCTAATTTACTTGTGATTTGATCAATAAGGAAGTCAAAAAAAGTAATATAATCATTCACCTTTTCATTACCATTTACCATAGCAGGAAGAGAAAGAAAATTTACTCCTATCTTGCCAGCAATAATTTTTGAGCTTTTTTCCGGGTAGTAGTTTGCCTGGATCATCAGATTAATTTTTGTAGTCTTGGATTCATTATATAACTTTGCAATGTGAGAGGGTGATGGGGGCACTCCAGGAATCGGCTCCACTGTATCTACTAAATTAAAACCGGCCCAGTCGAAAAAGTACGTCCATGTTTTATGGTATGAGATGAAATTTGAGCTTTTGTGTGGCTTTAATTTTTTCTCCCACTCGATGATTTTCAAACTAAGCTTTTTTTTGAACTTCAAATAGTTAATCTCGTAAAACGATTTGTTGATCGGATCAACTTCACTAAGCTTTTTGTAAATGGCTTCTGCAACCAAAAGCCCATTCCTCGGATTAAGCATATAGTGAGGATTACCTTCCACATGCACGTCACCTTGCGACCTATCTACAGACCCCTTTTCAACTTCCAGAATATTTTTAATAAACTTTGAACAATCTACATTTCCACTTGCATTTTTAGTTGCAATCTTCGAATTTCTTGCGCTTGTAACCAAAGTGGGAAGCCATCCAATTTCCTGCTCAAGTCCTACATGAAGGAGAATATCAGCCTTGTTGAGCCTTATAATATAGTTGGGTTTTGGATCAACAAAATGCGGGTTTTGGTAACCTTTTGCCAAAGTAGTAACTTTGACTTTATCTTGCCCGATTTCTTTTGCAATTGATCCAAGATCGGGAACAGTTGCAACAATATTAACCTTAGCTAAAGAGATATTAGCGGAAAAAAGATTTCCCGCTAATACCAAAACTAAAATAATGATTGTATTAAAAAAATTTATTTTCATATGGCTCTAACCTCGCATAATTAAAATGGGTGCGCCCCATGAGCACCAATTGAATATTGAAACTGAAGAAAAACAACACTCTCGCTACTATCAAAATCCTGGTCTATGTAGTCATACTGAAGTCTTATTACAGAGAACTCACTTGGGGTGAATGTTAACATCCCTGAGATCCTGTACTGTTTTCCAAAAAGGCCCAATACTCCTTCTTCCTCTTCTTCATTAGAAATCTGGCCAGCTCCACTTGGAGGAAATAAGTTTTCTTCAGCTTCTTCAACCTCAAAGGCGATTTGATCATCAGTATCAGCATAACCAAACCTTAAACCTGTACTCCATCTTTTATGAAATTTATAAACAGCTTGCGTGTAAAAACCATAATCAAAAAGATCCCCATCTTCTTCAGATTCAGCATCTCTGAACATTAGCTCAGATTGAAATGTTACTGCCTGGTATGGATCAGTTTTTATTGGTCTGTACTTTGCAAAAAAATCTACCCCAAAAAGATTTGTCCTATTACCAGGTCCAGTGCCGTTTGACCCTGTTGCAAAAGAAGTTCCAAGTGAAAGCCCAAGTGAATCTGAAATTTCAAAGAAATTTTTCAAATGAAAAACATAAAGAAGCCTGCTAAGGTTATTGGAATCAGAGTCACGATCAAAAGATGCTGTTTCAACATCAGGGCTTCCGATAGAAGCGCTGAGTTCTGAAAACCACGGCACTGGTAACAGAAAATTTGCTTCAACAGATGTGGGGTTCAAATGTTCGCCCAAAAACTCTGCTGCTACAATTGGTAAAGTCACAAAATTCTGAAAGTGTCTGTGCTGAGTGTTGATTCTCCCGAATTTAGACCTGAACCTGCCTGCCCTTACCTGGGAGTTGAGCGGCAAACTCAGAAGAGTAGTACCATAAGCTTCTTCAAGCTCAACACCTTCAGTGCTGAACGAGAAAAAAGTGTCAAAACGAAAATACGGATCTACTACCGACTGGAATGCCACTTCAATTTCCTGAAGGTTAATACCTGTGTTTTCAGGATCATTCTCTGCCAGAACTATCGGATCGTCATCTGAAAAATATGCGGCTGAAAAAACAGCTAAAACACTTATATTGGGATTAAATGTCTGAAAGGCCTTATCCAGAAAAGTTGTACCTCTTTGCTTTGGACTGACTGGTTTAGCAACCCTTCTTTCAGTTTCAGGTTTTAATTCACTTTCTGCCGGCGTCTCAGGCACAGAAAAAAATGTTTTTTCATCTGCTTTTTTCTCTAACTCGTTATTTTTTTGTTCAAGTTCATCAATTTTATCAAGCATCGTCTCCATATTTCTTTGCATTTCCTGCACTTGCTTTTTGAGAACTTCAAGCTCGCTTTCCTCTGCAAAAAGTGGACTTTGAATCGGTAATACCAAAACTACAAATATAAAGCTAAAGATAACTATACATCTTGAGTACATAGCTCACCTCCAAAAATTTGAATTATTATCAAATATCTTTTGCTAAAAACTTAAGCAAAAGATGGAGGTGATCTTTCAGAATTATTTGATGCAAGACTCTTTAAAACAAATAATTCATCAAGATTTGGTAAATAAAGAAAAGTGTCAAAACTGAAATGAAAAGTATTTTTCTCTATAACACACTTAAGATGAGTGCCAACAAAACATAAAACACACCTGTTTGAGGAATGCATATTTGACGAATTGGATGTTAAATTTTGCTGATTATGGTTATTCGATGCTAATTTATGAAAGTGGCTTGCCTGTGCAAAAGAAAAAACTAGCAAAATTAAAGCAAACAGGAGATGTATATTTTTTATTCTTTTATTTAAAATCATAGACTCTATATCCGACAATCTTCACACTCACCAAAAAGCTGAACAAAATGGTTATTTATTTTAAAACCCTTTTGTTTCATGAGCGTTTCATTTAGTCCTTCAATTGGACAATCTGGGAAATTAATGACGGTATCACATTTTGTGCAAACCATTTGATGGCTATGATCTTTAGGCGAGATTGTATAACTATGGCAACCATCCGGAAAATGCACTCTCGTCACAAGCCCGAGCTCAACAAACATTTCAAGAGTTCTGTAAATAGTGGCAAGTCCTGTCTTTGGCAAAAACTCTTTCACTGAATCAAGTATCTCATTGATTGAAAGATACTTCTCACTTGAATGAAGCACATGAATTACAGCCATTCTTTGAGGAGTTGATTTCAAACCCTCATTTCTAAATAACTTTTTTGCATTCTGTTCATGTGAACAGCTAAACTTTTCTTTCATAAAAGACCTAATTGAGAATATTTCTCAATTAGAATCCATACAAAAAATTATTTTGTCAATAAAACCGCGGGGCAAATTTAGTTTTTAGTTTTAGGGAAGAAAAAGAGTTTTTCAGGGAAAAGTAATTCTAATAATAAACAGTCTTAATTCTTCTAATCTCTGCTGAAGCAAGTTTGGAAAAATAATCGGGTGGTTCATCTGAGACATACTCTTCATAAAGCTTTATAGCTTCCCCATACCTTCCAATCTGGCAAAGATTCTCAGATTCAAGCACAAGTAGTGCAAAAATTTCATTTTGTTCAGGATATTTTAAGGTTTCGTTCAGAATTTCAGGCTGTAGCTTTGGATCGAGTCTGTATATATGAAGACGGATTTCATTTATGTCCCTTAAAGCATGTGCAACCCTTTTTATATTGTCCCTGCTAGATCCGAGCTCCGAGTCTCTGATGCTGACAGCAGTCTTTTCAAGTATCTTTGAACACTTACTGAGTTGTTTATCTATAGAGTTAAGGTCTTTCATTTAAGTGAAAAATACTTGCCAAATGATAAGCAGTCAAACTTTGAGGATAGTTAGTTATTAATAAAAAGAAACCTGAAAATTGAATTGCAGATTTTAATTTCAGACAATCAAAGGTTTTACTTTGGCTTTAGACTTTGTATCCCTTGAATAATCTTCGGGATTATCTCTCCAAAATATGAACTGATCGTAGACATTTTTCATATCTTCCTGTACAGATGTCCAATAAAATTCCCAATCGTAATCTTTACTTCTGTTCTGAAAAAATATTTTTTCAAATCTTAGTCTTTCCTGAGTATAACCCTTTTCACCAATCCATCTTGTTCTTACATTTGCATAACCGGAGCCAAAACCCATACCAAAATTCCCTTCAAGTCCTAGCCTGAAAGCAGCCTTTGTTACCAACTCTATAAATGTGTAAAGCGCTTCAACAGTTCCATAACCATCTTCGGACATTTTTTCTTCCATCACCAATAGATTGGCCACAAAATACATTGGATAATAAGTTGGGGAGAAAAACGAAACTGATTTGGTAGGACTTTTTAGCGGGTGATTTATAATTATATCTTCGGAAATAATTCCGATCATAAAATCATCTTTTGAGAATTCACCTATATCTCCACAGAGCTGTAATGAAAGGCGGATATTTTCCCATTCACGTACCGCAATTCTTAGAGCTTTTGCAATTTTTATCTTGCCTTCTGTAAGTTCTTTTCCCTGAATAAGTTCATCTAAATTTGCCATGGTAAATCCTGCGAGCAATATATATAAACTGCAAGTTTGTTCAAGTTAATAATAACGCTTCTTATTCTTTTTTATTTAGTAAATCCAACTATTGTTTATATTAATCGGCAATGAAAAAAGGCATATGGCTTATAGTTCTTTCCGGAATTTTATATGGAGCAATCACTCCTGGAGCACAATTATTTATAGATAAAGGTTTTGCCCCTCTGGGAATATCTTTTTTTAGATCATTTTTTGTCACAATTCTCCTTCTTCCTTTTATATTAAAATACAAAAGGTTTTTACCAGCTAAAAATGCCTTACCCTTTTTTTTGATATACGGATTAAATGGTGCAGCGCTTGAAGTAATGATGTTTGCAAGCCTCGGTATGGGCGTTCCTGTCGCTCTTGTTGCTCTGTTACTCTATAGCCAACCAGTCTGGACAATCTTTCTTGGTAAGCTCTTTTTAAAAGAAGAGATAACAAAAAGAAAAATTATTGCAGCAGTTATCGGATTTTGTGGTGTAGCTGTATTAGTAAAATCGTGGCAAGTTGGGTCAGTGGAATCTTTAATGGGCTTATTATTTGCCATCGGAGCTGGGTTCCTACTATCCGTATGGGTAATTCTCGGAAAGAAAAGCTCCGATCTTAAACAACATTATGTAACAACCACATTCAGCTGGTCTTTTTTTAGTGCACTTTGGTTAATACTGTTTTACATCCTTGGAACAATCATTTTCCCATCTAATGAGGTATTAAAACTTTCGTTTGATCTTATTCCAAAATATGGATTGTATCTATTAATTTTTGCAACTTTATCAGGTCTTTTACCACATCTATTATTTTACAGAGGTGTAATGACTGTTAGTGGATCTGTGGCAGGAATAATACTCTTGCTTGAACCAGCCACAGCAACAATACTTGCAGATATTATTTTTTCACAGAGAATTGGCTTTGAGTTAATTATTGGAGGAATATTGATTCTTTTTTCAAATTATTTTGTACTGAAAGCAGATTGACCAAATTACTTTTACAAGAATCTAAGATGCTTTTAGATCTCCCGGCCTTCACGAACTATTTCCACTATTTCCTCTCTATCAATTGGGATATTTATTCCGGTGAATTTTATTTTCTTTGAAGACCCATTAATCTTTTTTAATACAAAAAGGTCACCATTTTTGCGCTTTATTAAAACCTCTTTATTCTTTTTTGCTTCATCCAACAATTTTGCCAGCTTTTGCCTGGCTGTCGTATATGTATAAAGTGCCATTATCACACCTCCAAAACGTTAACCTTCATAATTCTAGATACTCTTTTCATCTCATTATCCAATGTGGCTAATTGTATTCTCATTCTCTCACAACAATCCAACACATAGGCATCATAAGCATAAATTCCGAATTCTGAAGCAATATTTATCGCTCTTTCAAAATCAATTTCAATAATTTGAATTGGTAACTCATAAAACCCTTTTAGAATTAATTTCCCCTGCTCAAGGTTGATCTTCTTTCTTTTAAACATTGATGAAATTGCATTACCAATTTCAAAAACTATTGACTCTGCACAAATTATATCATTACCCTCTATTTTATTTAATATTGATTGACGTTGGCTTTCGTTAATTAGAACAGCCAAAACAACTGAAGTATCTAAAAATATTTTCATATATTAATTGTACGTATGTACAGATGAAAATCAAAGTATAAATTGGCTAAAAAATTATGTCTCGGTTTAAAATATTAGAATCTAATGATCATTGTTATTCATTTCACTAATCATCAGCAAAAGCAGTTGATTCATAGCTGTCGCTCACTGGAAAATCTTTTACCCATTCATAAGAAAGGAACAGCTCAACTTCAGATGAGCCGTTTTGTTCCGTTTTATCAATTTTCCATAATATTGATTTGGCTTCTGGAAAAGGAGCTTCTTTTATTTGATCTTCAAACAGGCGATTAAGCTTTGCATTTTCATCCATTCCATCGGCAAGCACACGAATAAGCAGGGAAGCTATATCACCTTTCTTTAATTCTTCTTCTGCTTCATTATCAATGGGTTGTAGCTTAAATGAGACATTCGCACAAACAGGTTCTGTCATCTGAGATGAAAAAGCATCATGAAGTACCATTCCAATATTAAAAAGCTCTTTGTGAAGTGACATATCCGCATGTTCATCCCAAAGCTCTGTTTCAAGATACTCTTGAGATAAATACTGTATATCTCCAGAATCTAAGGTATTTCCAAGCCTGTAATTTAATAGAGTCTCTGCTGCGGGAATAAGCTCTTTATCCTGAAGGGCCATTACAAGCATCTCATGCATGTCACTTTCTGAAAGAGTTTCCACATCATCAACATCAAGATCTTCGAGCAAATCTAAATAGTCTTGCTTCGACCATGAATCTGGAAGTTCTTTAACCTTTTTAACTTTTATCTGACTTACGTTGTAATTTGTTTTCATCTTCAAAAGAATACATTAATTCTTGATTCTATATTAGTGGTTTTAAAAAGTTTTTGGACAAATAGTCTATTATTAGAAGGGAGCCTCTAGGGCTCCCTTTATTTGTTTGCTATTTTTCAGCTATAACTTTTATAAGTTATTAGTCTGGTGTAAGTTAAGTAATTATTCACCAGTTTATTTGTTTCAAATAAGGCATCAATTGTAGGGTGGTTCGTCACCATTGTTTCCCATAT
>JAJCZR010000059.1 GCA_029262295.1 Deltaproteobacteria bacterium
AAGTTTTGATTCAAGAAACTATGGCTTTCAAAAGCTTACTCCCTTAATTCAGTCTATCGGTGAGTTTGAGATAGAAAGGCGCGGAAACCCTAAGGGAAGAAACAAACTTGTGTATGTCAGGATTAAGCAAAAAGATTCGAAAGAAATTAGAAAACCTAGAAAACCCAAAAGCTAATTTTATCTACTTTGTTTTTCCATTAAACTTCAATTTTCATGAAAGATTTAAATGAAGGTGATATTAATTCCATTATTGAGATGGCCTGGGATGATCATATTCCTTTTTCTGCTATTGAAGATCAGTATGGCATAAAAGAATCTGAAGTTATAAAAATTATGCGCTCCGAGCTTAAAAAAAGTAGTTTTAAGATGTGGCGTAAAAGGGTAAGTTCTAATTTGAGTAAGAAGCATGAAAAAATCAAACCTTCCAACCAAGATATGCGTAGTATGCAAAAAACTATTTCATTGGATAAAAAAGTGGAAGAAGAATTAGGAAAATGTTAAATATTGTAGTGAGAGATGTAAGAGAAATAAAATAAGGATTAGCAAAGAGGTTAAATCTTGAAAAAGATTATTGAAAAAGAATTTGATATATTTGAAAACCTTGTTGAGAGAAATGATGTAATTAATGTTGATCCAAAAGATATTATTTACATTAATTGGTTGAAAGAGTGGAATAAAGAATTATTTAGAAAAAACCGGAATTAGCTCCCGGTTTTATTCAACTTTTAACTTGTAAAAGTAAACTCATCATCTTTTCCAATTTCCACATTTATTGTGTCACCTTCTTTAAAATCACCCTGAAGAATCTTTGTGGCAATCGGATCCTGGATGTATTTTTGTATTGTTCTTTTAAGTGGTCTTGCACCATAAACAGGATCATAACCAATATCTGCAAGCCTTACTTTTGCTTCTTTTGAAAGCTCGATTCCCAGGTTCCTTTCAGAAAGCCTTGCCCTTAACTGGTCAATTTGAATTTCAACTATTTGTGTTAGTTCTTCTCTTCCAAGTGGTTTGAATATAATAGTTTCATCAACTCTGTTTAGAAACTCTGGTCTGAATTCTTCACGTAATACTTCATTCACCTTTGCTCTCATCTCATCTTCTTTGCCTACAAGTTCTTGAATATAATGGCTTCCAAGGTTTGAAGTCATAATAATAATTGTGTTTTTAAAATCTATAGTTCTTCCCTGACCATCTGTCAGTCTTCCATCATCAAGTATCTGCAAAAGAACATTAAAGACATCATTGTGAGCTTTTTCTATTTCATCAAAAAGGATGACAGAGTAGGGGCGTCTTCTCACTGCTTCAGAGAGCTGGCCGCCTTCTTCGTAACCCACATACCCAGGGGGAGCACCAAGGAGTCTGGAAACAGTATGTTTTTCCATATACTCGCTCATATCAATTCTTATCATTGCGGATTCATCATCAAACATGAATCCTGCAAGGGCTTTTGAAAGCTCTGTTTTACCCACGCCGGTAGGTCCAAGAAAAATGAAAGAACCAATAGGGCGGTTTGGGTCAGAAAGCCCCGCACGCGATCTTCTAAGCGCATTTGAAACTGCGGTGATAGGTTCACTTTGTCCGATAACCCTTTCGGATAATCTGTCTTCCATGTGAATAAGTTTTTCGACTTCTCCTTCTATTAACCTTGAAACAGGTATGCCTGTCCATTTAGAAATAATTGAGGCTATGTCTTCTGAGTCGACTTCCTCTTTCAGCATCTTTTTTTGAGACTGTATTTCGTTTAACTCTTTACTCAATTCTTCAATTTCTTCGTTGAGTTTCGGAAGTTTTCCATAGAGAAACTCTGAAGCTTTTGATAGATCGCCTTCACGCTGCGCTCTATCTGCTTCCATTTTTCCCTGATCTATTTCTTCTTTTATTTTCCTTATTTTTTGTATAGTTTCTTTTTCTCTTTGCCAGTGAGATTTTAACGCATCTGCTTCTTCTTTGAGATTGGCAATATTCATTTCGATTTCCTCAAGTTTCGTCTTAGCTGCACTGTCTTTTTCCTTTTTAAGGCCCTCTCTTTCGATTTCAAGCTGAATTCCTTTTCTTTCAAGTTCGTCTATCTCAGTTGGCATTGAATCAATTTCCATTCTGAGCTTTGCTGCCGCTTCATCCATAAGATCAACAGCTTTATCTGGGAGAAACCTTCCTGAGATATATCTTGCAGAAAGCATTCCCGCTGCAATTAGGGCTTCATCCTTTATTTCTACTCCATGATGCACTTCATACTTTTCTTTTAGTCCCCTGAGGATTGATATTGTTTCCTCAACAGTTGGCTCATCTACATAGACCTGCTGAAACCTTCTCTCTAAAGCAGAATCTTTCTCTATGTATTTTCTGTATTCATTTAGTGTTGTAGCACCAATGCAGTGGAGTTCTCCTCTTGCAAGGGCTGGTTTCAGCATATTTGAGGCATCCATTGCCCCCTCTGCTCCCCCGGCGCCAACAACAGTGTGTATTTCATCAATGAATAGAATTATTTCGCCGTCTGATTCTGTTACTTCTTTTAGTACTGCTTTTAAACGTTCTTCAAATTGACCTCTGTATTTTGCTCCGGCAAGAAGTGATCCGATATCAAGTGCGATAAGTTTTTTGTTTTTAAGGCCTTCGGGAACATCACCGTTAACAATTCTCTGCGCCATTCCCTCTGCGATTGCAGTCTTACCAACTCCTGGTTCTCCAATAAGTACAGGGTTGTTTTTTGTCCTTCTGAGAAGTACCTGCATGACTCGGCGAATTTCATCATCCCTTCCAATTACAGGATCTATCTTTCCCTGTCTTGCAAGTTCAGTGAAATCTTTTCCATATTGTTTAAGTGATTGAAAAGTGTCTTCCGGGTTTTGAGTGTCCACGGTTTGTTTTCCCCTTATATCTTTTAATACATTTAAAATACTGTTTTTTGTCAGATTTAATTTTTTAAATTCTTCCTGTAAAGCACCTTTTGAATTTTCGGTTATAGCAATTAAAAGGTGTTCAGTGCTTATATACTGATCACCAAGAGAATCTGCTTCTTTCTGTGCAGTCCTAAATGATCCACTAAGCTCACTGCTTGCATATATCTGATCGGTACTGCCTTCTACTTTTGGAATCTTCAAAAGTGCTGTTTCAGCAATAATTCTTACCTGCTCAGGTTTTATATTCAGTTTCTCCAGAATTTCGGATGGTATCCCTTTTTCTGCCAGAAGCGAAATAAGCAGATGTGGAATATCCACAACCTGATTTCCTCTGTCCTGAGCCAGACTTTGTGCTTCAACCAGTGCTTCCTGAGCTTTTGTTGTCAGTTTATCAAACTTCATGTTTCTCTCCGTTTTATGTCCATAAACATAAATTAGTACTTATATTGGGAGAATCAAGGGGTTTAGTTGTTAGGTGTTAGGTTTTTGTGTTTTTAAACTTATTGCTTTCTTTTGTCATTCCAAACTTGATTTGGAATCCAGAAAGGTAAGCCAGAATGGTGAGAAAGAGTAATTGTTCTGCCAATATATGCTATTGTATCAATCTAGTGAATTCTGAGATGTATTTATAATTCTAGTCAAAATCCTGGATGCCGCATCACATTCGGCAGGCTCAGTGCAGGCAAGCGCGGGATGATATTGAGGGAATAAAAAAAGCCCGGACCAGCTGGGCTTAAATTGTTAAGTTTTTACTTTAAGTTATACGCCTAAGATATTTACAACACAGGTAATTCCATCCATTGCAGGCTGTGCACCACCCATTGTTTCAATAATACCAACTTTTGCATCTGGCACCTGACGTTTTCCTGCTTCACCTCTAAGGTGTCTTACAAGCTCTGCTGTTTGAAGAAGCCCAGTTGCTCCGACAGGATGACCTCTGGAAAGAAGTCCACCGCTTGGGTTTACAGCCACTTTATCTCCGCCAACCCAGGTGGCCTTATTGTCTGAAAATTCAGCACCTTCACCTTTCCCGCAAAAACCAAGTGATTCTACAACCATTAGCTCTGCAATTGAAAAGGCATCATGGATTTCTGCAAGGTCCATATCTTCCGGTCCAAGTCCAGCCATTTCGTAAGCCATCTGTGATGTTCTCCATACATTCTCTGATGGATCACAAGTAAGCCCAGTTGCACTTGAATATTTCCCGGACTGAGCAACACAACCTAAAACTTTTACAGGTTGTTTTTTAGCAAGTTCTTTTACGTGTTCTTCAGAGCAAAGAATTGCTGCCGCTGCAGCATCTCCTACAGGGCAACACATATTTCTAGTGATAGGATCTGCTATTACGGGTGAATTGATTACTTCTTCAACTGTTGTTTCTTTTCTGTATTGTGCATCGGGGTTAAGTGATGCATGATATCTGCTTTTTACAACAACTTCTGCAAGCTGTTCAAGTGTAACACCATACTCGTCCATATATTTTGCTGCTCTTATTGCATAAAGACCTGGCATGCCCATTCCCATTGCCACTTCAAGATCATCATCTTCAAGGGGTAGGGGGCCTCCTGAAAGTACCCTGCTCAGGTTCTCAACTCCAAGTGCCAGTGCTATGTCATATTGTCCATAAGCAATTGTTCTCCATGCTTCCCAGAATGCAAGTGTCCCGCTTCCGCAAGCTCCTTCAACGTTAATTACAGGCTGACCTACAAGCCCAATTTCTTTTAATGTTCTCTGACCAACACCCATTCCCTGATATACATGTCCACAAAAAGCTATTTCAATTTTTCTTGGGTGAATGCCTGAATCTTTTAACGCTGCCCATGCTGCTGTTCTTCCAAGCTCATGTGCTGCTTGTTCAGGAAATCTGCCACATGGGGTGTTTCCAACTCCTATTATATATACGTCTCTCATTTAATATGCCTCCTTGGCAAAGGTAGGTTTATTTTATATCAGACAACCTTTTTTGTAAAATAGGTTCAGGATTAATGTTTATAAGTAACTTAGGTTAAATTATTAGCTTTTAATAAAGTTTTTGATCTTAACTTGGAATCATTGATAAAAACGATTAAAATAATATTCACTCTGAGCTTAACAGAGCTAAAATACTTGACAAAGAATTTTAAAAATAATATCATCCTTTGAGGTTGATAAATTAGACAATAAACATTTTTAAGGAGGCAAGATTAATGAGTAATGTACCTTCAGCTAGTGAAGTTCCTAAAATGGATGCTTTTACCGCAATGGGAACTAGAAGATCCATAAGATGGTATGAACCAAATAAACCGGTTGAGAGATGGAAAATCCAGACAATGCTTGAAGCTGCCAGGCAAGCTCCAACTGCTGGAAACTATAATGGCCAAAGAGCTATAGTTGTACATAGGGACGAAGATCCAGAAATTTGGGAATTTATTTCAGACTGGAGTCAGATCACGACCCAAATGGCACCAGTGTTGGTTTTTTGGATGTATGATATGGCAAACTATGATACAATGGGTCAGTCAATTCATGACTTATTAAGAACTGGTGGTCTAGATAAAGCACATGGTTGGGAATATGACAGAGTTTCAAGACTTTTTCCACTACCAGCTATGCTCCCAGATGCAATTATGCACAGACTTGCAGCAATTGATTTAGGAAATGCAATTCAAAATGCTTTAATAACGGCATCTGCCCTAGGACTTGGCACTTGCTTAAATGGTGCAAGTGGCGGAGCAAGAAGAAATGTAAAGGAAAAATTTAATCTGCCCGACACTTATACTTTTTGCTGGTTAATGACTCTTGGATATCCTGCGGAAAGTGTTGATGGCGGAGGTAGAAGACCAAGGCCTCCTTTTGAAACAATGTATTTTGAAAAGAAAGTAGGTAACCCTTTCAAAAGAGATCCAGAGGTAGTTAAACTTGTTGAAGGTCTTAATCTTCTGCAACCAATTGCTCCATTGCCAGGAAGACTTGAGGAAATTAACAAACTTACCAAGAGATTTGGTCTTGGTGATGAATATTTAACTGACTGGAAGCTTGAGCCTTCTCAACTTGGTGATGTTGCAGGGGATAAACCATTGAAACCATTATCAAAAGAGGAAATTATAGCTTCTGCTGAGGGTGCTGAAAAAAGTGATTTTGAACTTCACCCAACAGTTAAAAGAGAAGAACTTGAAAGTTACAGGGAAAAAAGAGGAATTAGTGCAAACGATTAATTTTATTTAATTAATAGGAGGTTGAAATGGCTGAAATAACTGTAAATATTCCTGATCCAATACTAGCAAAAATTGATAAAAGAGCTGAGCAGACCAATAACTCAAGAGAAGGGCTAATTATAGCAAACTTGGGATTGATATTTGGTGTAGCTATCTATGACCATACAAAATGGTTAAAAAATATTCAGGATGAACCTGATAAAACAAAACCTTGGTAGTTTGGTTTAGTTCTTAAATAGATTAAAAAAGGCGCTTAATGCGCCTTTTTTTTTGTCCATCTAATATCTTAATTCTTAAAAGCATGAGAGATTTCCCCAAAACATTCATTATTAATCTTAAAAAATCACCTCAGAAAAAAATTTATTGAAAAACAGCTACATGATCTAAATTTAGATTATGAAATTTGTGAAGCAGTGGATGGAAATAAATTTAACAATGAAGAAATAGACAAATGTTATTCAGATGAGAAAGCTAACAGCAAAATAAAAAGAAACTTGAGTAGAGAAGAAATCGGGTGTTATTTGTCTCATTTGAGCGTTCATAAAAAGATTGTTGATCTCGATATTTATTTTGCAATTGTGCTAGAAGATAATGTTTCCTTTGATTCTAAATTAGTTGAAGTTGTAAAATCTCTTTTGGATAAAAAAAGGAGTGGGATATTGCGCAACTTTACTATTCGCATGCCTGTCTTTATTCCTGGTATAAGACCGAATTGACTGATAAATTTAATTTGAAAAAAACTTGTTAATATTCCGTGGGGAGCTGCTGCATATTCTAAAAAGATCTTAGAGGATTCATTTCCGATTGTGTACAGAATCAAGAAAGAAGATTTAATTATAAGGGCTGTACAACCAATCTGTGTTAAGCATGCTCTTGAAAAAGTTATTAAGTCAACTATGCAGGAAAGAGAATTTTTGAAAAGAGAAAGAGAGAATAAAACTTTAACTAAACGGCTATGTATATATGTTCATGTCAATCTAAATAAACTTGAAGAAAAAATTTAATCCTTACTATAATATTTACTGAAGCTGTTAGCCTTTTGGGTGAAGAATCTCGACATTTGGAAGTCCCCAACATTTATAACCCATATCCTTGGCCATCATAGCGAGGCCTTCAGTTTCTATAAAATATTTGTATGGGAAGGTCGGAAATATCAGTCCTTCCCTGTGTAAATCTGCATTAATCATAAGCATTGTTCCACCAACTGAGTCAATTTCAATATTTTCATAGTCCTTTAGCTCAGTTAGATAAGTTCTTCCAAGTCCATAAGGAGGTTGCATTATTCCATTTAGAAGAAAGTTTTTCAATTTAATTGAAGTTGCATTTTGATTGAATTTAAAGGAGTTAAGATCAAATGGTTCTCCATTTAAGCCCACACAACTTGGGACAACAATATCTTTTTCAGAATCCAAAAGAATTTCTATAATATTTTCTGGCCAGTCTGCAACATCGATATCAATCCAAAGAACCCATTTCTGATTTGTTAATGTGTGTGATAAAAGAATATTCCTGCTTTTTGCTATAATTGATCTTCTTTTTAATTGTTTGAGAGGTTCCCATCTCGGCCCATCAATCTTAAATCTGAAGTCGTGTTTAATAATATCAACTGAATTAAACATTTTTTGAAGATCACTTTGCTTTTCTTTAAGGGCTTCAAACGTGCCATCTTCACTGTCACTTTCGAGTACTCCAAGTGATATTTTCTCATGAGGGTAGCTCAGTTTTTCAAGATTACTAAAGAAGATTGATAAACAATTCTTAGCATTTTTTGCCGGTGAGAGGATCAGAATTTCTGAAAATTTCTCCCTTTTTTTAGAAAGATATTTTTTCTTTATGTATGGCTCATATATTTCTTCCCTTTTTTTATTTAATTTGTATCTTTTGTAAAATTCATCTTTTTCTAACTTGTTTTCTTCTAAGATTTTGTCTAGTTTTTCATAAAATAAATGCCCTTTGAATTTATTTGTTGCTTGTTTTATGTGTTTTTCAAAGTGCTTTTTTCCAAAAGTATTTTTTTCATGAAAAAAATAAGTATATAAAGATGGGAAATCTGCCAATACTGATTTTGAATTAAGAAAAAGATTGTTGGTTACAGGAGTATCTTCCCCTCTTGAGATATTAGGGTATTTTTTTAGAAGTTTTTTTCTGCATAAAAAAGAACCTTCCCAAATCCTTTTTTTTGAATAAATTATTTTTTCTTCAAATGGAAATAGTATTTGATGTCTGTTCAGAAAACATACATCGGCACTAAAAAAATCTAAGAGTAAATATTGAAACTCTATTCTTTCGGGATGAGAAAAATCATCATCGTCCCACTGTGTAATATATTTTCCGGCGCAATTTCCTACCCCAATATTTCTCAATTCACCAAGCTTCTTATTTTCCTCTGGAAGCTTATGATAAATAATTTTATCACTCTGGAGTTTTACTATCCAGTCTTGCAGCTTGTTACAATTTCCATCATCTAGTATTATGAGTTCCTTTTTGGAGTAAGTCTGATTAAGAAATGATTTTACAGCTGTTTTAGCTAGTTCATATCTGTTTTGTGTAACCATCAAACAAGATATTAAGGGCGGGTCGGAATTAATATATGAGTTGGATAATAAGAGTTTCTTATCCGTTTGGCAGGATGAAAGTTTTTTTCCATTTAGAAACAGGTTTGTTTCAATTTTTGAAGATACAGAGTCAGAAACTTTCCAATAATCTACTATACTTTGATTATCCATCTCATTTGCTCTTAAATCCATTTTTTTTCTATCAATGAAGTATTCTGCTCTTGTTTTGTATTTTTTGATTAGATTATGAGTCTTATTTACAAAATTCATTTTTGGTCTGGCTTTGATCCAACTTCCTTTCCAGTGGTGTACTGCGTGTATTTTTTCAATTACTTCCTTTTTCCCTTTATTCTCAATTAAAAACTGGCTCCAGCTTTGCTGGTTTGTAATTGGATAAATAATTTCAGGGTCAATCAATGCAATATTTTTGTTCTCACTGTAACTTTCAAATGTTTTTGATAAAAAGAAAGGGCCTGTTGCATCAAGAACCCCTGATTTGTTTTTATTTTCCTCAATTTGCTCGAATAGGTGGCTCCAAAATTTATTTTTTGGGGTTGAAGCCATAAAAGCATTACAAATAATATTTTTTATTCCCCTTTCTCTTGCTAATATAAAATTAGAATGGGCCTTAGGTTCTTTTCCGATAACCAATTCATTTCCTTCCAGCAGAGGTTCAATGTTTTTTAGACATTCAAAGTCAAGATCAACATAAAGGCCACCAAAATAATCAAGCAAAAAATACCTAATGGCATCTATTCTCATTATTTCTTCTGAGTAATTGTCATAAGTTGAGAGAAACCAATTGTAGTGGTTCTTTATAAAAGTTCTGTTTTCTCCATCAGTCCAAAGCCGGTATTCCCAATCTGGGTGTTTTTCTATCCATGAATTTCTGAACTTGATAAATTCAGAAGGGATTGAATTATTTCTATAGGTTTGATGAATGATCCTCGGGATTTTTAGATTCATGGTTTCAATGCTTTAATTTATTTTTTATTATTCGTTTAAAAAGATTGAGCCAGTCAAAAATATTAATTGAGTTCATCTTGTTTAGCTCTGCACTGCTCATTGTTAGAGAACGTTTTGCATTAGGGGAGTTGTATATATGATTCCAGTAATGTACACCAATTGTTTCTTTGTAGAAACTGTCTTTAAGAATCATTAATGCCGATTTTTTTCTATAAAGCACCGGAATTAATTTGTTTGTAATATCTACAACTGGATTAAAATACTTATGGTTTAAAACTTTTATCTTTGAATTGTTTAAATTATCAAAATTTTTTGAGATATAAAGTGGGCCTGTTTCATATGCCGCAAAATTATGCTCTTTTTTGATTTCAAGCTCATCAATCAGAAGTTTTATATTTTTGTTTTGTGGCACAGATGCAATAAATGAGTTGCATATTCTGTTTTTCTGTAAGTGATGGTATTGGTATTTAAAATGAGATTCAGGTTGTTTTGTTAAAATTAGTTCTTTTTTAAATAAAGTTTTTTTTTGAAAAAGAGTATTCAGGCTTTTAATACATTTTGAATCAATATCCACATAGACCCCACCCATCTTATAAAGCACAATTAGCCTGAAAAGATCAGCTCTATAAATTTGCTCAGGATAGCTCTGGTATAATTCCATTAAAGCTGGAAAATGCTCTAAAACAAACTTGTACATTAGTTCATCAGTCCATAGCCGGTATTCCCAATCAGTGTTTTTATTCTTCCAGCTATCTGCAAGAGGTTGTAAATACTCCGGCAAATTATGATCTTTCCATGTTTGGTGTATTATTTGAGGAATTTTTGATTTATTGTTATCCACTTTTAATTATGAAAAAAGATATTTTAATTGCGGTAATAATACCTGTTTATAAGAGAGACAAGGAGCTTTCCTGTCTCTTAAACTCTCTGGAAAACCTTCGTTGTAAGCACATTCATATAATAGTGGTAAATAACAGCGAGTTTGATCTGAGTTATTTATATGAACGAAATGAAAGTATAAAAATTATTGAACTTAGCAAAAATTACGGGGCGACTGCTGGTTTCAATGCCGGAATTGAATTTGCAATAAAAGATGGCAAATATAAATACCTTTGGCTTCTGGATTCTGATCTTATTCTAGAAAAGAACTGTCTAGAGAGGCTTCTGCCAGTAATTGAGAATGATGAATCAATAGGTGTTGTAGGACCTAAAATTATAAATTCCGTAGATAGGGGTTTAATAGTGGAAATAGGTGGAAATATTGATCTTAATACCGGGAATATTCATCCAATTGGTTGTAACCAGCCCGATTCAATTGAAAAGAAAGTTAGTAAGGTTGATTATCTTGGATCAGGAATATCACTTATAAGGTCTGATGCAATTAAAGAAGTGGGCTTGATGGATGAAAATTACTACTTTCTTTGGGACGATATAGACTATTGCCTACGTTTTAAGAAAAATAGGTATCAGGTTGTAGCTGTTTCAGATGCAGTAGTTTATCATCCGGCTTTTACTGAAAAAAGGGATCAGAGGTTGAGTGTTTACTATGGAATAAGAAATATGCTTTTTCTTATAAGTAAATATGGTTCATTTATTAACATCCTAAATTTCAACTATATTACGCTCAGAAAAAACCTTAAAAGTATATTGTATGCTTTGTTGAATAAAAATATATCTTTTGAAAAATTCAGGTTTTTTGCTTTCAAAGATTTTATTTTTAACAATTTGGGAGAAGGTATATTTGATTTATCAGAAAGAAGTATACAAAAGAAAAAAATGCCTATTGAGCTAAATTTGTCAGGTAAAGAAAAAATTATCCTTTTTTCAAACTCAACTTCCGACATTATCAAGATACTGATTGATTATATCAAAAAGAAAAATCCAAAAGTTAAGGTAGCTCTTCTATGTGAAGAAAATAGAAAAAATATTTTCAGAAATTTTGGTTTTGATGAAATTATTACTTTTAATGATAAAAAAAAATTTCTCTTGGCATATATGAACCTTTTCTCAAGATTAAGAAAAGAAAATTTTGATTTTGCAATTAACCCAGTTACCGATTTAGAACTTCCATATCAACATGCATTTAATGAGGTGCTAATATGGAATGATGAAAATAAAAGATTTTACAGATCACATAATAATCTTTATTCATTATGGAAACCTTTGTTAGCTCTCGGATTATCAGAATTGCTTGCAATTATAATGCTTCCATTTTTATCTTTGGCATCTTTTCACCATAGATTTATTAAAAAAAATAATACCAATTATGATTGAAATAGATTCTGTAGTTAAAAAAATTAGATTTCTTGAGAAAGTCCCGATATTTTCAAAAGTTAAATTAACAGATGAAGAGCAGGCAAAACGAACGAAACCCAAAAAATATTTTCAGTTGATTATTGATCTTCTAAATGCAATAGAAGGAGAAATAATAGTAGAAATTGGTAGTATGAGAACACCAATTGATCATGATCCTGAATTGACATTTATGTGCTGTAATGATGGCCACTCAACTTTTTATTGGTGTAAGTCGGAAAAAGAAATTTATTCAGTAGATATAAATTTTAACACATATTTGTGTGTTATCCGCAATCTGTCTAAGAATAGAAACCTGCAGCCCGTGAATAATGGAGGGATAAAGTTTCTCAAAAAATTTGATAAAAAAATTGATCTTCTGTTTTTGGATGCCTGGGATGTTTATCCTCATATAAAATATTCTGAGAGGCACCTTCAGGCATATTTTGCTGCTAAAGATAAAATGAGTGATAAATGTATTGTGGCCATTGATGATACTGATATTGCTTTTGGGGGTAAAGGAAAACTTGTTATCCCTGAGCTAATAAAAGACGGTTTTGATATACTAAATGAGGGTAGGGTAACTATTGCTCTTCGGATTTAAGTCAGAGATATGATTAGAAAACTTAAAAAAATATTATTCTCTAAAATTTACAAAAAAAATGATTCTTCCTTTCTTGAAAATCTCCTTGAAAATTCATTAAGTTAGGAATCAAAAGCTTTTTTTTGTTCAGATTGGCGGATATGATGGAATATCATTTGATCCCATTCATAAATTTATTGTTCAAAACAAAAATAGAGTTCATGGAATTATTCTAGAACCGCTTAATGATGCTTTTGAAAAGTTGAAAGAAACATATAAGGATTATCCGAATATTATCTTATTAAATTTAGCTATTCATAATAGCAAAAAACAAGAAATAATTTATAGAGTTAATTCTGGTAAACTTCAAAATTATCCTGTTTGGGCAAAAGGTGTGGCGTCATTCAATGTTGTCCATTTTAAATTATTTGATCTAAGCGGGAACGACCTAATAAAAGAAGAAGTAGAATGCATCTCACTAGCTGAATTAATTGATAGATATAATCTGGACAACACTGATCTTCTTCAAATTGATACAGAAGGGTATGACAGTAAGATAATTCTAAATATTAATTTTGATATATTTCGACCCAAAATTATATCCTTTGAGCATGGACTTCCAAGAAATGTGATGTCTAAGAAAGTTTTTTCTGATGTATTAGAACTACTGAATGAAAAATGCTACAAGGTAAATAAAGAGTACTTTGATGCAGTAGCATACAGATCTGGCAAATAATTAGAAACAAAACCACTTTCATATGTGAATAAATTATCCAGTCTTCATAAAATCAGCTTTTTCAATTTTAATATCTGTATTTTCTTTAAAGAATTTTTCTATTTCTTCTAAAAGAAGGTCTTTTGAAGATTTATCAAGTGCAGAAACCATCTGTGATCCAAATCTTTCTTTTAAGTTTCTAATAGTTGCTTGATCTGCCATATCTTTTTTATTAAAAATGAGGAGTTTTGGAATATTCTGGCAGTCCATAGATTCGATTATCTGCTCGACAGATTCAATCTTTTCATCAACAAATGGGTCACTTGCATCTGCAACATGTACAAGTAGATCAGCCTCACCAATCTCTTCAAGGGTGGCCCTGAAAGCATTTACTAGTTCTTTGGGAAGTTTGCTGATAAAACCAACAGTGTCTGTCATTAACACTTGTCCATTAGATGGGAGCATAAGTTTTCTTGTTGTAGGATTAAGAGTGGAAAAAAGCTTGTTCTGAGAAACAACATTTGAATTTGTTGCAAGGTTAAAGAGTGTCGATTTACCAACATTTGTATAACCAATGAAAGATACAGTTGGAATACCTGTTACTTTTCTGTTCTTTCTTGTATGTTCCCTTCTTCTTTGAAGCCCATTAATCTGTTTTTCAAGCAGGTCTATCTCTTTTCTTGCTTTTCTTCTTTCCTGTTCGAGTTTCTTTTCACCTGGCCCCCTTGTTCCTATACCCCCACCAAGCTGTGAAAGTTCAACTCCTTTTCCCCTAAGCCTGGGAAGGTTGTATTTTAAATCTGCAAGCCTCACCTGAATTTTTCCTTCATTGGTGGTTGCATGTTTTGCAAATATTTCTATTATAAGCTGGCTTCTATCCAGAACATCAATATCTGCTTCTTTAAAAATAGCATTTGCCTGAGTGGGTGTGAGTTCAGTATCAAAAATTATAGTGTCTGCACCGTAATGCCTTGCGTGAAGGATAATTTCCTTTAGTTTTCCTTTACCCACAAGATATCTTGGATCAATTTTTCTTCTTATCTGAATTAGTTTGTTGATGACAGTTTTGCCTGCAGATTTTGCAAGAGATTCAAGTTCTTCTAAGGAATTTTCAGCAATATATTTATATTTAGTATCAAAGCCGACAAGAATTACTCCTTCAGTTTCTATATTGCCGCCGTTTTTGTAATAGGCTTTTTCAAGTTCTGATTCAATTTCGTTAATTTTATATTCAAAGTTGGTATCTGTTTCCCCAAGATTTGAGAATCTATTTATCTCCCATTTGCTGTCATCATCCTTATTAGCAGAAATAATATTTGCATAGCTAAATTTTCCAGGGGAACCATCTTTATTAACTTCCACTACACTTACAAGATCAAGACGCTCACTTGCAAGTGTTATGAGATCAGGCCGAGTGAGTTCACTGTTTTTAATGTTTGTTCTTACTGCCCTGTATCCTTTCAACCTGAACTTGGCTTCCCTTCTTCTACCAATTAGTTCACTGAATGGAAAATCACTGAGCTCACCGATAAACACAAAACTTATTTTTCCTGCCCTGTTTATGAGTATCGTTATATTCTTTTTTATTTCTCTGGAAATATTGGAGAGAGTTCTGTTTAGTTCTAGAGTAATTATTTCATTCTTGGGTATCTTTCTTCTGAATATTCTTTCTATGTTTTTTAATTCACCTTTTGTAAGGCCATCTGTATTACCGTATATTTTATCTATTGGTTTTTTT
Organism: Deltaproteobacteria bacterium; assembly: GCA_029262295.1. Taxonomy (GTDB): domain Bacteria; phylum Desulfobacterota_D; class UBA1144; order Nemesobacterales; family Nemesobacteraceae; genus JAJCZR01. Next base: position 14,947 of record JAJCZR010000059.1, read on the forward strand.
CCTCCTTTAAATTTAAGTATGTCTTATTAGTATATATTTGAATCAAAAACCTAACAAGCTGGTTTTATTAATGAATAATTTTGAAAAAGAACTTGAAGGCCTTTTTAATAATTTGCAGAATAATTTGCCTGTAACACAATCTTGTGAATTCAATTTTTCTGAAATAAAAAAATCGATTTATAAAAAGTTTGAAGATGCCATAAACTTTCTAAATGAGAAGTATGAGTACAAAGCAATTCAAATAATAAAAGTAAATAATAATTTTTTGTCCCTGCTATTCAATGTTGATAAAGGTGTGGGTTTTTTAATAATATTTGGAAAATCAAAGTTGGTTTTGGCCTTATTTGAAGATGATAATTTTATAACATTTATAGGAAGGTCTAAAAATTTACAAAATAAAAATATTAAACTTTTGAGATTGAATATTAATTCACAGAATAAAAATGAATATAAATTAGCTGATAACAGTGGTATGAAAATAGATATTAATGAAGTGGTACTTCAGATAATAAGATGGAGTTTAAATTAAGGATTTAAAACAAAATGTGTCATAAATGCTAGAAGCATAATAAGAAATATTAGTAAAGGTACACCAAGTATATAGCGAAGGCCTTCTTTTTCGTGAGGCTCTAGTTTCCCAATCAGTTTTTCAAGCATGATTAATCATTATAACAAAAGGGCTTTACAAGTAAAGGTGTGATTAGCAGTTTTTTTGTCTTGCTTTCTGTCATACCAAATTTATTTTGGTATCCAGGATATTGACCAGAACAATAAATACATCTCAGGATTTACTAGATTGTTACAATGCTAATAATTGCTTATTACTTTTTCTTTCCGGCTATTCTGGATTCCAAATCAAGTTTGGTATGACAAGGATTAGACTCTTCGCCTTCGGCTCAGAGTGACAGCATTGCCTTTAAATACTCAGAAGTAAAAAAACGCTTCAACGTCATTCTGAGTGAAACGAAGAATCTTGCTTTTCTTCTTTATTTTATTAGTTGTATGTCATGCCGGATACTGAATCAAGTTAAGCACAAGCTTAATCCGGCATCCAGGGTATTGACTGGAATTATAAACACATCTCTAAATTCACTGAATTGCTACAATACAAATATAAGCTACTAATTTTTCTTTCCCGCTACTCTGGATACCGTATCAAGTACGGTATGACAGGGTTGGTCATTCTGAGGCTTTAGCCGAAGAATCTCTCTTTTAATATTAGATTCTGAAACAAGTTCAGAATGACGTAGTTTATTATTTTTCCCAATTGCCTCTTCCCGGGCTTTTAGTAATTTGGTGCTTTCGTCTTTATTTGAAATGATATTATAAATCCCCTTTAGGGATATGTCTAAAGATTTTGGTCAGGTAATAATCCCCTACAACTAATGTAAATGTTAATAAAATTTAGTATTAAAAAAAATCAATATAATTTTTTTGGATTGGTCCTGATATAAAACAATAGTTCCAATGATAAGTATTTATATAATTGAGATGCAGTCTTATATTTTTTGTTGCCTTGAACGCTTACCATTAATTTGTTAGATTAAATAGCAATGGTTGAATACGTTACACCTTATTTTCGCCCCCCAAGTGAGCATAAAAGCTTTATTCTTCAGGCCACAATAGGTTGCTCCCACAATAACTGCACTTACTGTGCGATGTATAGAAAAGACACCCAGAAGTTTCGTGTGCGCCCTATGGAGGAAATTAAGGGAATTATTGATAACGCAGTAAGCAGTGAATTAATAACAGACAGGGTATTTATTGCTGATGGTAATGCCCTTGTTTTGTCAACAAATAAGCTTCTTGAGATTATGGGTTATCTAAAAAAAAGTGTTCCTGGTCTTGAGAGAATCACGATGTATGCAAATGTGGGAGATATATTAAGAAAATCTCAGGAAGATCTTAATTTAATAAAAGAAAATGGACTTGAGATGATATATATCGGGTTTGAAAGTGGTGATGATGTGGTGCTTGAAAGAATAAAAAAAGGTGCAAATTTTGATGAGACTGTTGAAGCTTCAAAAAAACTAAAAAAAGCAGGCATTATTAATTCTGCTATGGTTTTACTTGGAGTCGGTGGGAAAGAAAGAAGCATCGAACATGCCCATGCCACCGGAAAACTTCTTACCGAATCTGATCCTGAATATGTTGGTGCATTATCTTTACAAATAAGGGAAGGGGCTCCAATCCACCAGGAGTGGAAAGAAGGTAAGTTTGAACTGCCAGAAAAATTTCAAATGATAAAAGAGCTTGAGATTATTGTTGAAAACACAAATCTTACAAACGGATATTTCTTTTCAAATCATATATCCAACTATCTGCCAATTAAGGCAAAATTTCCAGAAGAAAAAGATAAAGTTTTAGAGCAGATACGTGAAGTACTTAAAGCAAATAATGAAGATTTGCTGCGCCCTGATTATTACAGGGATGTTGTAAATCAATACTAAATTTACTAAGGAGTATTAAATATGAGCAGATTAGCAACAGTTTCCCCGGTTTGGGGATGCAGTTTGGATGATCTTAGATCATTGGCGCAAATTGCTGAAGATGGTGGATTCGAAGGGATTTTCTCTCCGGAGGTTCCGCCTTATAGTGCACTTACCAATGCACAGGTTTTTGCAGAGGCAACAAAAAACATGAAGGTTGGTACATGGATTACAAATATTTATATGCGCCAGCCCGTCATAGCTGCTGCAACTTCAATGACTATTCAGGAAATAACTAATGGAAGAATGCTTCTGGGCCTGGGTGTAAGCCATAAGCCTGTTAATACCAGGTTTGGAATTGAAATGGGAGATCCTATTGAGTCTATGAGAAATTATGTCGGTGAAGTAAGATCTTTTGCCGATGGCAGTTCTGATAAGGTTTCACTAAAAAGAGATGTTCCAAAGCTTCCCGTCTACATTGCAGGCCTCACATCTGGCGCCGCAGAGCTTGCTGGAGAAGTTGCAGATGGGTTAATGCCATATATGTGCCCTCCAAAATACCTTGGCACACTAAAATCAGAAGTTGCAGAAGGGGCACAAAAGGCAGGAAGAGACTCTTCAGAGATAGAGATTACAAGTGGCATACCTTCTTTTATATCAGATGATGAGTCTGCCGCTATTGAGGCAGCAAAAAGAGGGATCTCCGGTTATGCAAGGCTTCCTTTTTATCAAAGGCTTATTGAGAATATAGGCTATGGTGATGTAGTTCAAAAAATAAAAGATGGCGCAAACCCTGCTGAGGCTATAACAGATGAAATGGTAAATGATATAGCACTTGCGGGAAGCCCTTCAAAATGTAAGGAAAAACTCCAGGAACATTATGAAGCCGGTGTTGATCTTGCAATCATAGTTCCGGGGGCAGTTGGGAAACAGAGTAATGTAGAAGTAATGGAAAATACTGTAAAAGCTTATTCGTAATAAAAAGTAATTAAACATTCAAAATAAAAAGGGGGGTCATATGGCTCCCTTTTTGTTGTTGTTTTATAACTAAATTATATATATGCCAATAATTTTCAACATAAATATAACTTGAATCTTTCCTTTTCTTCACATACTCTTAACATAACTAACTTATTTGGAGGTTTTACAATGAAATACTTTAATTTACTACCTATTTTAGGCCTGTTGTTTTTCTTAGCAGCATGCCCACCCCAAGGAGATGATCCATCAGGGGAAAGCCTTTCTGAAAAGGCTGGAGAAGCAATGGAAGGACTTGAAGAGAAGCTTGGTGAAGCTGCTGATTCTATTGAAGATGCTGCAAAAGATGCAACTGAAACAATTAAAGATGCCACAGGTGAAGCAGTGGATGATATTCAGGATGCTACAAAAGAAGTGGCAGAAGATGCTGAAAATGCTGCGGATGAAGCTGGCGAAATGATGAAAGATAAGATGAATGATGCTGGCGATGCTATGAAGAAAGATGGCGAAATGATGAAAGATAAGATGGATGATACTGGTGACGCTATGAAAGAAGATGGCGAAATGATGAAAGATAAGATGGAAGATACTGGTGACGCTATGAAGAAAGATAGCGAGATGATGAAAGATAAGATGGAAGATACAGAAAACCAGTAAAATTTGTTAAAAACAATTAAACCTTAAATTTACAAAAACCTTCTCCATTCTATCTGGGGAAGGTTTTTTTATATTCATAGATATTAACTTTGATAGAGCCTTGAGAACAATAATTTCTATAGTATATTTACTCCAACTTTATTTCAGTTCCGAAAGGCCGTCATTTGTATAACAACATATTATCAATATTAATATTTCTTCCCCTTGCAGGAATTTTGCTCCTTGTAGCACTTCCATATATATCCAAAAACTCTGATAAACATCTAAAACTTGCAGCTTTTTTTATTACACTTGTTGAGTTTGTTATCTCAATTCCAATATTTTTTCTATTTAATAAAAACAGCGCCGGTATTCAGTTTGAAGAGGCAGTTAAATGGTTTCCTGATATTGGAATTTCTTATCATTTAGGACTAGATGGAATAAGTCTCCTCCTTGTGCTTCTAACAACATTTATGTTTCCCATAACAGTTTTATGCTCATGGAATGCTATTGATAAAGGTCTTAAAGTGTTTTTGGCAATGATACTGTTTCTTGAATCTGCACTTATCGGAACATTTGTGGCGCTTGATATGATCTTGTTTTTTATTTTCTGGGAAGCAGTGCTTATACCAATGTATTTCATTATTGGTATCTGGGGTACTTCAAGGCGAATTTATGCGGCAATAAAGTTTTTTATTTACACGGCTTTTGGAAGCGGGCTCATGTTAATTGCGATAATGTACCTTTATTTTGCCCATATAAGCCAGTTTGGTACACCGTCAATGGATATATTTGATCTTTATAAGGTTAGTTTGCCTTTTGATGGTATCCTGAGCCCTCAGGGGCTTTGCTTTTTGGCATTTTTTCTGGCTTTTGCTATTAAAGTTCCTATGTTTCCATTTCATACATGGCTTCCCGATGCCCACGTGGAAGCGCCAACCCCGGGCAGTGTAATACTTGCAGCTGTTTTGCTGAAAATGGGGACCTATGGTTTTATCAGGTTTTTAATCCCTTATTTTCCTGAGGCAACTCAATCCTACCTTGGAGTGCTTATAGTTATTTCTCTTATAGGAATCATTTATGGGGCAATGGTTGCATTTGTGCAAAAAGACCTTAAAAAACTTGTTGCCTACTCAAGTGTGAGCCATATGGGGCTTATAATGCTTGGAATATTTGTTTTCAATATTCAGGGTTTGGAAGGTGGAATCTATCAGATGATTGGGCATGGCCTTTCCACTGGCGCACTTTTTATACTTGTTGGAATGATTTATGAAAGGCGGCATACAAAAATGATCTCTGAGTTTGGTGGTATATCAAAAGTGATGCCTGTGTTTGCAACCCTTTTTATGATTGCAATGCTATCTTCAATAGGGCTTCCCCTTTTAAATGGTTTTGTTGGTGAATTTTTAGTTCTGCTTGGGGCGTTCAAGCTAAATTACTGGTATGCAGTAATAGGCGCAACAGGCCTGATCCTGGGTGCTGTTTATATGCTCTGGGCTTATCAAAGGGTAATGTTTGGAAAGCTTGATAAAGTAGCGAATCAAGAACTGAAAGACCTTAATTTCAGGGAAATCGGACTTGTAATTCCACTTATAATTATGATGTTTGTCATGGGAATTTATCCCAAACCCTTTATCTCAAGAATTGAACCTACCGTAAAAGAAATAATAAGTAGAACTGAAAATAAAATCAGTTATTCATATAAAGAAGTTTCCAGGGAACTAACTCCACCATCCCAAAATTAGTCTTTTCTTTTAATTTTATTTATCATTTATTCTGGTTTTAGCCATGTCTTTTAAAAAACTGATAACAAAAAGAGTTGAGTTTGCAGCTTCACACAGATACTGGAATTCAGAACTAAGCGAAAAAGAAAATTTTGATCTGTTTGGAAAATCCAGTAATGAAAGTGGGCACGGGCACAACTTCACACTTGAAGTAACGGTGACGGGAGATATTGATAGCAAAACCGGGATGATAATCAATCTTTTTGATCTAAAGAAAATTACAAATGAAGTATTAGCAGAGTTTGACCATAAAAACCTGAATAAAGATACAACCTACTTTAAAGACGAAATTCCCACGCCAGAGAATATTTGTAAAGTTTTATGGAATCTTCTTGACCAAAAAATATCTCAAAATAAAAAATGCACTTTATATAAAGTGCGGCTTTATGAAACTGAAGATCTTTATGTGGATTACTGGAGGGACTAAAAATTAGCGAACACTTCTGTGTTACCAGAAAGTTCAGTTTTCAGGCGAGCCACAGGCTTTATATTGAAGGGCTTTCTCGTGAAGAAAACTTTAATATATTCGACAGATGCTCTAACTTAGAAGGACATGGTCATGATTATGTGGTTGAGTTAAGACTTAAAAACAAAGTTAATCACAACTCCGAAATGGTTGTTAACCATCTTGAGTTAGAAAATATTGGAAAAAGAATAATTGAAGAATTTGATTACCACCGGATTGATAAAGATATAGATTATTTTAAAGATAATCAGTCGACAGTGGAGAACATAGGAGTTTATCTATGGGATGAATTCAGGCAGGTGTATGGAGAAAAAGTTCACTATATTAAAGTTTGGGAAAATAAAAGAAGCTATTTTGAATATTTTGAGGAGAAGCAAAGATGAGTATGGAAGATGCTGTTAAGAAAATTATTGAAGAGATTGGAGAGGATCCGGATAGGGAAGGGCTTGCAAAGACACCTTACAGGGTCAATAAAATGTATAAGGAACTTACCGCTGGATATAACCAGACACCTGAGGAAGTGATAAATGATGCAGTTTTTAACATTAAGTATGATGAAATGGTGGTTGTGAGGGATATTGAGTATTACAGCCTTTGTGAACATCACATGCTCCCTTTTTTTGGAAAGTGCAATATAGCATATATACCAAATGGAAAAATAGTGGGGCTTAGTAAGCTTCCACGAATTGTTGAAGTGTTTTCAAGAAGGCTTCAGGTGCAGGAAAGAATGACTGTGCAGATTGCAGATTTTATAAATAACTCTCTTGAACCACTCGGTGTGGCTGTAGTGGTAAGGGGTTATCATTTGTGTATGGCAATGAGAGGCGTGAAAAAAGCTGAAGCAAGTATGATGACAAGTTCAATGCTAGGCACTTTCAGAAGGGATGAAAGGACAAGAGCAGAGTTTCTGAGTTTAATTAACCAGTAAATATGAAAGAAAAAGTTGTAGTAATAACAGGTGCAAGCAGGGGAATAGGAAAGGCAACGGCAATTGAGTTTGCAAAGGAAGGTTGCTTTCTTGCCCTTTGTTGTAAAAGTAAAGAAAGTAAAAGTAAGCTTCAGGAAATACTTTCAGAGTTTACCAAAAATTTTATTATTAAAGACTTTGATATTAGTTCAGATACCGGTGTGAAAAATTTTGTTGACGAGATAATTTCAAAAAAAAACAGAATTGATGTCCTGATAAATAACGCAGGAGTAGTGCATATAGGAAGAGTGGAAGATACTTCTAGTGAAGTTTGGGATGAAGTGATGGCAGTAAATCTTAAAGGTACTTTTTTGATGTCGAAATATTGCCTTCCACATATCCCACAAGGTGGGCAAATCATTAATGTCGGCTCGAATGCGTCCAAAACAGGTTTTCCTGGCTGGGCCGCTTATTGTGCCTCAAAATTTGGGGTTTTAGGTTTTACACGTTCTTTAAGGGAAGAAGTTAGAAGCAGGGGAATAAAAGTTTCTTCAGTGCTCCCCGGGCCAACCAAAACAGATATATGGGACAAGCTTGATGGTGACTGGAATAAAGATAAAATGATGTCTCCCGATACAACTGCAAAGGTTATACTTTCAGTTGTAAAACAACCTCCAGGTGCTAATATTGATGAAGTTGAAATTGTGCCTTCTGGCGGAAAATTATAAAAACCAAAATGTTGAAAATAATTGTAGTTGGGCTTAGCTATAAAACATCTTCTGTGGAAATAAGGGAAAAGTTTTCATTCCCCGAGAGATTTTTACAATCAGCAATGAATAACCTTTTAAGTCGAAAGGAAATTAACGAGTGCTGCATTGTTTCCACTTGTAACAGAGTTGAAATCTATGCTGTTTGTGAAAATGAAGAAGATGGAAAAGCGAAGGTTCTTTCATTTTTATCTGAACATGGTGGCGAGCCTGTAAATAGTTTTAAACAGCATTCATACTCCCTTGAAGGCAGTGAGGCAGTGCGTCATCTTTTCAGGGTGGCATCAGGAATGGAATCCATGGTCGTTGGCGAACCTCAGATACTTGGTCAGGTAAAAGCTCATTTTAAACAGGCACTTCAAGGTAAAAAAACAGGCCTCATTCTCAATAGGCTATTTAACCGGGCTTCTTTTATTGCAAAAAAGATAAGGACTGAGACTAAGATCGCAGCTGAAGCAATATCTATTAGTTATCTTGCTGTTGAGCTTGCTAAAAGAATATTTGAGGATCTTTCTCAAAGATCTGTAATGCTTGTTGGCACAGGCGATATGTCGGAACTGGCAGCAAAACATCTCATTTCAAATGGTATAAATGATCTTTATATAGCAAGCAGGGATTTTAATAATGCCAAGCAACTTTCTCAGCAGTTAAACGGAAAAGCAATTAAGATGGAAGAGATCTTTTATCACCTTAAGGAGGTTGATATAGTAATTACTGCAACAGGTTCTTCCGAATATATAATAAAAGCAGATCATATTAAAGAGTCACTTAAACTCAGAAAAAATGAGCCGATGTTTATTATTGATATAGCTGTTCCCCGTGATATTGACCCTAAAGTTAATGATATCTCAGGTGTTTATCTTTATGATATCGATGATTTACGTGGGGTTTCAGAAGAAAATTTAAAATCACGTAAAAAAAGTATTAATGATGCTGAAAAACTTGTGTTAATAGCTGAAAAGAATTTCAGCGTTTGGCTTGATAGTATTAAAGTGTTTCCAACAATTATTGATCTTAAGAATAAATTTGAAAGTATTAAAGATGTTGAGCTTGCAAAAGCCCTTAATAAACTTGAGAATCTCAGTCCTGAAGAAAAAAAAGCTGTAGAAAAACTGGCAAGTTCTATTATTGGAAAGATTATTCACAATCCCATAGATAAACTTAAAAAAGAGTCTTCTTCATACGAAGGAGCTGTTTATTCCGAAGTTTTAAAAAAACTTTTTGATATTGATAATGAAAACTTTTTAATTGAGTTAGCCCGTGATGAAGCTCAGGATAGGTACTAGAGGAAGTAAGCTTGCACTATGGCAGGCAGGCTTTGTTAAATCTGAGTTACTAGCTCAATTCCCATCACTTGAAATTGAACTCAATATAATAAAAACAACTGGGGATATTAATCTTAAAGCCGATCTTTCAGAGATTGGCGGAAAAGGTGTTTTTGTAAAAGAGATTGAAGAAGCACTCTTAAAAGGTGAAATAGATATTGCAGTTCATAGTTTAAAGGATGTGCCGTCTGTGCTTCCAAAAGGTCTTGTAATTGCTTCAGTGTTAAAAAGGCATAATCCTTTTGATGTTTTTATTTCTTCAAACTCATTAAGAATTGAACAGCTTTCAGCAGGTGCAAAAGTTGCCACAGGTAGCCATAGAAGAAAGTTTCAGTTGTTATCAAAATTTCCTGATTTGGATGTAGTTTCTATCCGCGGAAATATTGATACAAGATTAAAAAAAATAGAGACAGAAAATTTAGATGGAATCATACTTGCAGCTGCAGGTCTTGAGAGATTAGGCCTTAACTCAAAAATAACTCAAACTTTTAGCCTTAAAGAGATGGTTCCCTCACCATGTCAGGGAATTATTGGTATTGAATGTAGGGAAAAAGATAAAAAAGTGATTGGATATATATCACAAATTGAAGATGAAAAAACTAAAATATGTGCAGGTCTTGAACGTTCATTCCTTATAACTTTTGGTGGTGACTGCTCCGTACCACTTGGATGTTATTCCTTTATCAAGAATGAAAATATTGAAGCAACTGCAATTTTTATTGAAACAGAACAAAATAAAATCTATAAAAAAACTTCTACTGGAAATATATATGATTATAAAAAATTAGGTGTAAGCCTTGGAAATGAATTGATTTATAGTTCAGGATATAAAAAGGGGAATTAAAAGCTAATTCCCCGTAAACATTATATTAATTATCTCTTCGGTCTTTAATTTCAAGATCAATTATGTCGGCCTCAAGCCTTTTCTTCTCGGCAATTAACCTTTGCTTTTCTATTTCCAATGCATCTATTTCTTCTCTTAGCTTTGCAAGTTCTTTATCTGCTTCGGATTGGGTCTCTTTTGCCTCGTCTAGCTTGTTCACAACATTTTTATACTCTTGTGGATCTATCTTTTCAGGTGAATCTCCACACCCGGAAATACCCAGAGAAATAAAAAGAAGTGGAATCATTAGAGTTAACATTAAAATTTTATTCATACTACATAATCCTCCTGGAATTGTGTAAAAAGAAAGTATTTTAATCTATATTTTTAACTCATGATTGTCAATAAATATTGAGTATTTATATAAATATTTCAGTTGGTTTTGTTAATTTTTTTGTTGAATAAGTATTTGATATACTCAGAAAGGATGTTAACATTAATGTTCTTTTCAAAAATCTGTCGCGGGGTGGAGCAGTCTGGTAGCTCGTCGGGCTCATAACCCGAAGGTCGTGGGTTCAAATCCCGCCCCCGCTACCAACTTACAATTCCAAATACTGAATATAAATCAAACTAAAATTATTTTGTATAAATTACTATTTCTAATAGTATTAATCCCAAATGTTTTAATCTTAAAGGGAATTGAATATAATGATTGCTTATTATAAATTCAAATTTATTTACTATTGTGATTTAATTACTTTTGGTCCCGGAGGCAGGTTCTTTTGCTCACAATGATAATTATAGCACTTCTGGTAGGAGTGCTTAGCCAGATAGTAGGAGTAAGAGTAGGGCTTCCAAGTATTGTCTTTTTACTTATTTTCGGAGTGCTAATTGGCCCTGAGTTCCTGGGACTTGTTGATCCAGACGAGTTTGGCGAAGGACTTGAGATAATAATCAAACTTTGTGTTGGTATTATTCTCTTTGAAGCTGGTCTTAATCTTGATAAAGATGAAGTAAAAACACATCAAAATGCGATAATTCCGTTAATTAGTATTGGAGCAGTTATCACAATGGTGGGAGGGGCTGCACTCGCAAAATATCTTCTTGATTTGCCCTGGAATTTGGCATTTCTTTATGGTGCACTTGTGATTGTTACAGGACCAACGGTTGTGCAACCACTTCTTAGAAGAATCAAAGTAAAGCCTAATCTGAAAAATATTCTTGAGCAGGAAGGTGTATTCATTGATCCGATTGGGGCTATAGTTGCAATCTTTGTTTATGAGATTGTGCTTCAGTCTTCTTCGGCTTTTATGCATAGCGTAGGCCTTGTTTTCTATAGACTCATGATTGGAGCTATAATCGGAGTTGTAGGCGGCTATATAATCAGTGTAAGCGTTAAGAAATTTTATGTCTACATGGAGGAGTTTAGCGATCTGTTTGTGCTTGTTTCAGCACTTGCTATATATGGGCTTTCAGAGTTTATTATTCTTGAGTCAGGTCTTATGGCGGCAGTTGTATCCGGGATGGTTGTTGGAAATCTCAATATTCCTGATGAAGAAAACCTCAAAAAATTCAAAGGTAAACTCACAGTACTTGTTATCTCCCTTTTGTTTATGCTCCTTGCTTCTGATTTAGAGATGAAAAACCTTCTTAATTTAGGTTTTAAGGGGCTTTTAGTGGTAGTTGGGCTTCTTTTTGTTGTAAGGCCCATAGAAATATTTGGAACGTTATTTAAAACTGAACTTAATTTAAGGGAAAAACTATTTCTCTCTTATATTGCTCCCAGGGGTATAATTGCAGCGTCTATCGCCTCGCTTATCAGTATTGAGCTTAAAAACAGAGATATTGCCGGGGGAGAAGTGGTGCAGGGGCTTGTATTTCTTACTATAGCTTTTTCTGTACTGCTTCAAGGTTCAACAGCAAAGTATGTGGCAAGGTTATTAAAAGTAACTTTTACTACAAGCAGGGTAGTGATTGTGGGAGCAAATTCTCTTGGAAGGCTTCTAGCCAAAGTGCTCCGGGAAATGGAAATTGGAGTTTGTCTTATTGACACAAACACGCGTCTTGTAGATCTTGCAAGAAAAGAAGGGATTGAAGTTGTGGAAGGAAACAGCCTTGATATAGATCAGCTTGAAAAAACAGGTATTTCCCATTCAGATAGCTTGGTATCGATTACAACAAGCGATAAAGTAAACACTTTTGTAAGCAGGCTCGCAAAAGTGGATTTTGGCATAGAAAACACTCACCCGGTCCTGAATAATCTTGCGGATGATATTGATACACAGTCGATAAATAAACTTGGTTTACATATAGCCTTTGGTAAGTCTTTAAACCTCTATGATGTTTATTCAAAAATTTCAGCTAAAGAATATGTTGTTTTCAGGTTTGATGTGGGTAAATCAATGAATGGAAATGCACTTGAAGATATTGCACTGCCTGAACATTTAATTCCCCTTATTATAAAAAAGAAGAAAACGGATGAAGTATCGATCTATCATGAGGGTAAAATACTGGAAACAGGCGATCAGGTAACAATTCTAGATCTTAGTCCTTTTGCCACAGAGTTTGACCTTCTTGAAAATAGTGAAAAACAGTTGATTGAAGTGTAGTTTATTTCTATGAAATCATTTGAAAAATCCCTTGGTAAAATAAAAGAAATAGTTGAAGAGCTTGAAGGTAATGAGCTAAGCATGGATAAGTCCATAGAAAAATTTGAAGAAGGGACAAAACTTATAAAAGAATGCTATAAAAAACTTGAAGATGTTAAGAAAAAAGTTGAGTTGATTGTTGTAAATTCTGAAGACGAAATATCTTTTGAAGAATTTGATCCAGACTAATTATTTTAAATGAATTTTGATATTGAAACGTATCTCAACGAGAGAAGAAATTTTGTAAACTCCTATCTTGAGGAGCTATATGAAAAACAGCCAAATTCCACCCAATCACTTCTAAAATCAATCCTATATAGTCTTACTTCAGGTGGAAAAAGGCTGAGGCCAATATTATGTATGGCTTCATGTGAACTTTTTTCAGGTGAGTATAAAAAGGCCATAGGTGTGGCTAGTGCAATTGAAATGGTTCACACTTACTCACTTATTCATGATGACCTTCCATCAATGGATGATGATAATGTGAGAAGGGGTAAACCTTCGAATCATATTAAATTTGGTGAATCCACTGCAATACTTGCAGGAGATGCATTGCTTGCAGATGCGTTTTCATTAATAAATAATGAGCTTCAATTCCAGGGTTTTAACCCTGAACTTTCCCTAAAAATAATATCAGTTTTATCAAATGCAATTGGTTCAAAGGGCATGGTGCTCGGGCAAGCAATGGATCTTTATTTTGAAGGAAAAAATGAAGTTAATATTGAGACACTTAGTAAGATCCATTATTTAAAAACAGGTGCTTTGATTGAAGCTTCAATCCTTATTGGGGGCTATATTGGCGATGCTGATAATAATGAAATCGAGACACTTAGAAAATTCTCACGAAAAATCGGACTATCTTTTCAAATATCTGATGACATTTTGGATATTACTGGAAGTGAAAGCTTTGGAAAAAATACTGGTTCTGATGCAAAGAAAAATAAAAAAACATTTGCCTCTGTACTTGGAATAGAAAGTTCGCACGATCTTGTTCAGAGCCTTACCGAAGAGGCACTTGGCGAGCTTTCAGACCTTAAAAAAGAATTTAACCCTTTACATGGAATAGCCATTTATTTGAGTGAAAGAGCAAAATAAAAAGAAACAAAGGCTCGATAACCTTGTCCTTAAACTTGGTTTTGCGGAGACAAAAACAAAAGCACAGGCATTAATAATGTCTGGAGTGGTTTTTGTGAATGGTAATCGTTCTGATAAATCAGGTTCACTTGTAAGACCTTCCTCAAAGATTGAAATAATAGGTAAGACTCCCAAATTTGTTGGTAGGGGAGGACTTAAGCTTGAAAAGGCATTAACAGAATTTGGTATTGATGTTAAAAATATGGTTGCACTCGATATTGGTGCTTCCACTGGGGGTTTTACAGATTGTCTCCTGCAATATGGAGTATCAAAAGTGTATGCATTTGATGTTGGACATGGACAGCTCGACTGGAATATAAGAAATGATTCCAGGGTTGTTGTAAGGGAAAAGATTAATTGCAGGTATTTAAAGCCAGAAGATGTGGGTGAAAAAGTTGATTTGGTAGTAATTGATGTATCTTTTATTTCGCTTCTAAAAGTTATTGAGCCTGTAATCAAACTAATGAATGAAAACTCAATTTTGATAGGATTGATTAAACCTCAGTTTGAAGTGGGAAAAGGGGAGATGGAAAAAGGTGGTGTAATAAAAGATGCTGCTAAACATGAGGCTGTAATTGATAAAATAGGTAAAGGTTTCAGTGTTTTAGGGCTTGAAGTTAAACAAGTGATTGAATCACCTATACTAGGTGGTAGTGGGAACAAAGAGTTTTTAATCCACTCAGTTTTTGAAGGTTAAATATTGTCCTCAATATGTTTTGTAATTTTTTCTGTGAATTCATCAATCAGATTAAAATCTTGTTTGTAATTGATGCCAAAAAACTTAATGTTTTTAGTAAGTTGTGATACAAAGTTAAACTCCTCTTTTAGCTGGTTTTTGTCGTAAACATCCAACCTGAAAACACCTTTTGTTATCTCCTCAAAAGCTTTTTGTGAAGTCATTTCCTCAATAGTAACATTGTTGTTGTTCGTGGGGTTAAGCATGTAAACTGATTTTAGTTGTTTTGGTTCTGTAATAAACCCAGAATTAGGGTTATTCCTGGAAATTAAAAGCTTGTTGTTAATTTCTGAAGCTTTTTGGTGTTGAAATAAATCATTTCCAAATATTTTAGCTGAATTTGGCCAAAGTCTGATAGCAGGATAACTTGGATGGGTTAAAAATTTATCTTCTCTATTCTCAATCAAAACACTGTCATCACAGAGTAGATGGATCTTTTTTGAGTTGTTTGTTAATGCTAAAACTGAAGTTGATTTGCCAGAGCCACTGTCTCCAATAAATGCCACAATATTATTTTTATATTCAACTGCACTTGCGTGAACAACAATATTGTTATTATTTGAAACTAATCTTGGTATTACTTGATCAATTAAAAAATGTTGAATAGTGGTTGAATCGACTCCATTTTTGTTGGAAAAAATAATATTTTGAAGGTTTTTGCTAATAAAAAAGTCGAGATACCCATTGAATTTTATTAGAAAATAGTTTTTATCTTTTCCAAGCTGAGCAAATGTGCCAAGGGCACTATTTTGGTAAGGGATTTTTAAATACCAGACAATATCACCCGTTTTTGGAGTAATATTTACTTCTGATACTTCAAATTTGAAATCACTTGTGTCTGATTCAGCAAGTGCAGGAAGTTTGAAGTTTGATTTAAAGGTTATATCGAAGATTTTATAGTTATGCATACAGATGTAAATTATAGACCATAAAGAAATATGAGTGCAATAACAGTCTTATTTAATAGAAATGGTGAAAGGGTAGACGAAAATATTTTCCAAAAGATGTTTTCGTCTCTGGATATACATGGAGTTGATGGAAGTAGAGTAGAAATAATTGAAAATGTTGCTTTTGGACATCAGCATTTTTGGTGTGTTCCTGAAGAAGTAAAAGAAGAACAACCTCTGAAGATTAGTGAGAATCTCTACGTTTTGATGGATGGGAGATTTGATAACCGTTCTCAGCTTCTAAAGAAACTTGAGAAAAAACAAGCAGAACCTCTATCAGATGCCCTTATTGCAGGGCTTTTATTTAATAAGTATGGAAAAGTGTGTTTTGAAAGTTTGTTGGGCTCTTATGTGCTTGTCTTTTATGAACTAAATGAAAAAAGGGTTACAGCTGTTAGGGACCACCTTGGCGACAGGACCCTTTTTTATCATTTAAGCCCCAGACTTTTTGCTATTGCTTCTGAAGAAAAGTCACTGATACAACATAAAGATATATCCAGGGATATTGATGATAGCAGAGTTGCAGTTCATTTTGCTTATACTCAAAGGCCTGATGACAGTACTTACTTTAAAGATATAAAAGAGATGTATCCTGCAACTTATATTGAAATTACAGAAAACAGTTTTAAATACGAGAGCTACTGGGATTTAAAAAATCAAAGTAAGGTCAGATACAAACAAGAAAATGAATATTTTGAGCATTTTAGATCAATATTTGAGAGTTCAATAGATGCAAGAATGAGGTCTGTATTTGAGCCCACAGTTCTTTTAAGTGGAGGCGTGGACTCATCTTCAATTGTTGCAGTTGTGTCTGAAATACATAATACAAATAATCTTAAAACAGCCTCTTATTATTTTAATAAATTTAATTCTGCGAACGAGCTTCAATATATAAACTCTGTAAACGATAAATACGGCCTTTTATCTTTTAAGTTTGAAGGTGACAAGTTTTTTCCTTTCCAAAATTTTCTGGAGACAGATTTATCGCTCAACAAACCGCTTGTCACTCCCTTTTTTAATATTTTTAAAGAGGTTTTTTCTACTCTTGTGCAAAATGAAAAGAAGATGATTTTAAATGGATGGGCAGCGGATAATCTTTTTGTTGGAGCTAATGAATGGCTGGCCGATATCTTTAAAGATCGAAAACTGATTACTTTTATGAGGGAGATTTGCTTTCATACATCAAAGTTTGGAACCGGCTGGTTGTATAAAAATCCTGCACCCAGACATCTGCTTTCACCATTAAAGCCTGTGAGAGACTATATGGTTGGTGAAAAAAGCCTAAATACAAAGCCCTGGTTGAGCGATTATTCCAATTCCTTTATTAAACAAGCTGAAGTAGTATGGTCTCATAGAAAATCAAAACATCACAGGCTATCTCAGATTAATGCAGTATGTGGTTTAAACCAGAGTATGGAGTGTGCATCTTATTTTGATGATTTTGCAGGAGGACCGATTGATCTTAGATATCCATTTCGTGACAGAAAAATGGTTGAATTTGCACTTAATATTCCAGCTTATATGATTTATAGTAAACGCTCATATAAAAACAAATACATACTTACTGAAACACTGAAAGATCATCTTCCGCAAAAAATATATAATAGAAATGATCATGGCGATTACAGCAAAATTATTTCACACGGTTATCAGTTGGAGAGAAAAGGGATTGCAGATTATCTTAAAGACAAAGATAACTTCAGGCAGTTTGTTGATCCAAAGTGGTTTGATAAAACTATTAATTCTAAAGAAGTTTCACCAATGGATGCTCTTATTATCTGGCAGATATTGTGTTTTGAAATTTGGATTGAAAAGTTGTATAATTAGCGAATCTTATTTTTACGGGCGTGTAAATTGAATAAAAAAAATACCGACTCAAAAGTTAAGGATTATAAAAAGCCTGAATTGAAAGTGTTTGGTAAACTTATGGAACTTACTAAAGGCTCCGATCCCGGACCTCAGGAATCAGGCGGGAGCCTCTGTAATTCAAACTTACAATCTTGTTTTCCCACTTCGCCATAGTTTCTTAAATTAATTTTATTTTCCCCAATCTTTTAAAAACCTCTCCAGTCCAATATCACTGAGAGGATGTTTGAACAGCTGTTTGAAAACCTTAAATGGAAAGGTTGCAACATCCGCTCCCATCTTCGCTGATTCCACTATGTGCATCGGATGCCTAACACTTGCAACAAGTATCTCAGTATCATATCCGTAGTTATTATAAATTTCTGAAATGTCGTAAATTAAGTCCATTCCTGAAGTAGATATATCATCAAGCCTTCCAACAAAAGGGCTCACATAAGCTGCCCCTGCTTTTGCAGCAAGAATCGCCTGAGACGGCGAAAAAACAAGTGTTACATTAACCTTAATTCCTTCTTTGGAAACGGCAGCAGTAGCTTTAATCCCATCTTCAGTT
>JAJCZR010000060.1 GCA_029262295.1 Deltaproteobacteria bacterium
ACAAGTTCATATTCTTTTATCATATATCGCCATTTCTGTAGATAGTTCCTCTGGATTGTCTTATCTTCTGTATTGTTTCGCATCGCTGACCTCCTACACCTTTAGTGTATAGTTCTGTCAACGAATTACTTAACCTTTACAGGAATGACAAATAAAAAAAGGACCTAACACCTAAGCACCACAAACCCTGGCAAAATTTTTCAATATTCTAAGTCCCGTATCAGAACTCTTTTCAGGGTGAAACTGGGATGCAAAAATATTATCTTTTACAATCCCGGCTGTGAATTCAATCCCATAATCAGATGTAAGAAGATCAAGGCCATTTTCCTCGGGAGCCACATAGTAAGAATGAACAAAATAGAACCAGCTATCTTGCGGAATACCATCCAATATCTTGGAATCAGAGCTTGTTTTTACCCTGTTCCAACCCATCTGCGGCACTTTTAATCCTTTTTCTTTTGAAAATGGGAATTTTACTACTTTACCTTTTATTAATCCCAAGCCTTTTTCCCTAGGGGATTCCTCACTTTCTTCAAAAAGGGCCTGAAGCCCAAGGCATATTCCAAGAAAGGGTTTTCCACTATCAATAAATTCAAGGATTGGATCAATTAGCTTTTCTTTTCTAAGGTTTTTTATACAATCTCCAAAAGCCCCAACACCAGGCAGAACAAGTCCATCTGCATTCTTGACCTGTTCGGGCTTATTTGTTACACAAACCTCTACTCCCTGGGAAGTGAAACCCTTTTCAACGCTGCGAAGGTTTCCCATTCCATAATCTATGATGGTTATCATTATATTAGAGTTTGCCTTTAGTGGAAGGCACCTGCTTTGATCTTCCATCGATCGTTGATGCCTGATCCAAAGCCCTGGCCGTGGCCTTAAACATAGCTTCAATTATGTGGTGAAGATTGCTGCCATGTTTAAGATTAATGTGAAGATTACATTTAAGTGAATTTGCAAAAGACTTAAAAAACTCTTCTGCAAGTTCCACATCAAACTCACCTATTTTGCTTTTCTCTATTTCAGCATTAAATACGAAATATGGTCTTCCACTCAGATCAATCGACGCTTCCACGAGGGATTCATCAAATGGAACAATTGAGTGGCCATATCTTGTGATTCCTTTCTTGTCACTAAGCGCTTTTTCGAAAGACTCACCGAGTGCAATTCCCACATCTTCTACTGTGTGGTGAAAATCCACTTCAATATCACCAAGTGCTTTAATCTTGATATCGAAATAACCATGTTTTGCAAACTGGTTAAGCATGTGGTTGAAAAAAGGTATACCGGTTTTAATTTCAAACTTTCCGGTTCCATCAACATTGAGTTCGATGTTTACCTTTACTTCATTTGTTTTACGGTCGAATTTGGCTTTTCTTTTCATAATTGCAATTGAAATTTAACAGAGTTTTTGGGAAAGAAAAGGAACTATACTAATTTGTTACATAAGCTGCATGTAAATCGGGGTTACTGTCTTTCAATTTTTTGGCAAAAAGCTGGGCTTTACTTTTATCTGGGAACTGACCCACTTTTACTCTAAACCAGCTTCCTTTTCCGGGAAGACTTGTCTTTTCTATATATACTTCGCCATTATCTTTATCCAGTTGTTTTTTCATCTGGAGGGCTTCATTAAATTCTCTAAAAGAGGCAACTTGCACTGAAAAACTCTCAGTACTGAGAGTTTTTGGAGCAGAAGTAAGTAATTCATTATCAACAGATTCTGTAATGACCTTTGATTTGTACTCAACTTTTTTTTCTACTGGTTTTGGTTCAAATTTTGTACCAACTTCTTCTAAAGTTTCTTTGTAGGAGAAACTTTTTTTCGAGTCTACTTTTTCTTTTTGTACAGGCAAAGAAGGCTTTGCCATTTTAATTTTCAATTCCGCAGGTTGGTCTTTTTTAAGTACCTTATAGTGATTCATTACTTTTTTTACATATTTCTGAGTTTCTTTGTATGGCGGGATTTTGTATCCGTATCTTTTAACAGCATTTTCACCGGCATTATAACCTGCAAGTGCAAGTTTAAGATCAGAATCAAACATATTCATAAGCTTACTAAAATATTTTGTGCCACCTGAAATGTTATCGTTCACATTGTATATGTTTTTAACCCCCTGATTTTTAGCAGTGGCAGGCATTAGTTGCATTAGCCCGGTTGCACCCTTTGGTGAAACTGCATTGGGATTAAAATTGGATTCCACTTTAATGATTGCCTTAACAAGCATTGGATCAAGGCTGTATTTTTCTGAATACAGGTTTATAAGATCATCAAAGTTTTCTGAATAACTGGATTGCAAAACATTTGATTCTAAGTTTGGTTCTGAAATTTTTGGTTTTTTTACCGGTGGAGAAGTGTAAAAGGTTTTATATCCGTTTTCTTTTGGCTTTTTGTTTGTATATACATGTTTGCCTGAAAAATCCCTTTTATGATAATAAAGATCAGCAAAAGAGCTTTCGCTAAAAGAAAATAGTATTAATGTGGCCAAGCTTAAAGCCAAGATGTAAATAGCTTTCATCCGTTCATCCTTAGTAACCAATTGTATAACCGGAGGGTTTTTTTGTCAATAAGGTTTTTGGGTAAATTCTGCGCATATGTGTTTTAGAGGTTTCAAAGTATCGTATTTTTCTCCCCTTACGAAGGGGAGAATGAAAAGAGACCACCTATTTTTTCAAAAGTAATAAGTTTTTCCTAACAACTAAAACCTAAACTCTAATACCTAAACTAAACCATCCCATTCTCAAGAAAGCTGAAATGGCTTTGCTTTGAAACAATAATATGATCGAGGACTTTTATCTCAAGGTCTTTTGAGATTTTTACTAAAGATTTAGTAATTTCTTTATCCACATCCGAGGGGTCTGTACTTCCACTTGGATGGTTATGAACAAGTATCAGAGCTGCTGCGTGTTTATCAAGGGCAAGCTTGATAAGCTTTCGTGGGTAGACTGCCACATTGTTTATAGATCCTTCTGAAATAATTTTATAATCAATAAACTCATTTTTAGTGTTGAGAAAAATAGCCATAAACAATTCATTGGGATTAGCACCAAGTTTCATTTTGCAAAAGTCGACAACTATTTTTGGTGATTTTAGAAGATCCTTACTTTTTATTTTGTCTTCAAGATAAAAGGTGGATAGTTTCCGCAAGAGTTTGATTAATATGGCCGAGTTTTCACCAATTCCATCTACCTTTTTCAGATCATTAATATCAGCGTCCAAAATATTTGAAAGGAATTTATACTTTTTAATCAATGCTTTCCCGATTGGTTTTACATCTTTTCTTGGAATTGCATAAGTGAGAAGAAGCTCAAGCCTTTCATAATCAGCAAGGCTTTCAATGCCTGAGTCTGTAAATTTTTTTCGTAGTCTTTCTCTGTGATTTAGATAGCCGGGTTTATCCATAATTCACTTAAATTCTACAATTATAATATAAGTTAATCAATTAAACCCAGTTGTAAAAGGGCTATAGACTAAAACAGATTCTACTGTACATTTTTAGCTATGAAATTTATTTTAATCCCTGTTAAAGAACTTTCCACAGCTAATGAAAGGCTTTCTTCCATTTTGTCACAGGCAAAAAGGACAGAGCTTGCCTATGTGATGCTAAGTGATGTGTTCTCAGCTATGAAATCCTCAAAACTTGCTGATAGAAAAGTGGTAGTTACCCTTGATAAAAAAGCTGAAAAGATTGCCCTTAAAGAGGGTTTTGAAGTTATAAGGGAAGAGAAACAGGAAGGTGAAAGTTCCTCTGTGGACCAGGCCCTTCAGGTTTGCAAAATGATGGGTGCAAAATCTGTTTTGGTGATCCCGGGAGATGCTCCGCTTATTACAGGGGAAGACCTTGATTTTATTTTTGAGAAGGAAAGAGAGGAAAACTCAGTGATCCTTGTGCCTTCTCATGATGAGCTTGGCACGAATGCAATTCTGAGAAAACCCCCGGATGCAATTCCTTCAAGGTTTGGACATGATAGTTTCAGAAAACATAAAGAAGAGTCTGAAAAAAGAAACATTCCTTATGATGTGTATAAAATTGAAAATATTTCGGTAGATATTGATGAGCCGGAAGATATTGATAATTTTTCACTTTACGGATCAAATACAAAAACTTTTAAAGAGCTTTGCAGACTTGGTCTTATAAAGCAAAAAGTGGAAAAATCGGCCTGAATCACTCATCAAGCTTTTTAAGCATTAATTCCTGACTATCACTCGGATTTATAAATGGCCTTTTAGTTTTTATCTTTTCAATTGACTCTTTATAAGAAAGATTTTTTTCATTCATAAAATAAGCTGCAAGAAGTGCTACGCTTCTTCCGAGGCCTTCAAGGCAGTGAATATAGACAATACCGCCTTTTTCAATCTCGTTTTTTATCTCTTTTATACCGGATTTAAGGTTTTCTTTGGAAATGGAGCTATCATCTACCGTTGGAAGATAAATATATTTTACACTGCTTGTATCAATCAAATCTTTATAGTCAAACTCATCCCTGAGGTTTATTATCAATGTTATACCTTTACTTAAAAGCCTGTCTAAACCTTTTTCAGAGGGTTGCCCGCCGATCATTATATTTTCTGTGATCCTGCTGTATTTGGGATTTGATATCCCATGGGTCCATCTATAAAGTTTGTCTGCAAAAGTTTTTGAGAAATTACTAAGGTTTTGTTCCTTAAAATATTTATAAAGCCTTTTTAACTCGTATCTGTAATTTGTTAAAAATATATTTGCCATTTTTACTCGGGAACTATTACTTCAAGGGCATTTTCCAAGACTTTAACAGTTAGAGGGTATTCACAATTAATCATTTCTCCATCCACAGCTGCAGGTTGTCCTGGATCTTTCTCAATTATAATCTCTTTTGCAGGAAAACTAGTCAATATATAATCGTCGATAGTTGATTTCTTTTTACGTGAGTAGTTGAAAACCAGGTTTCCCAGGAGTTGTAATATGGATTTTGTACTGCTTTTCTTAATAACAACAACATTTAATTTACCATCATCAACATGAATGCTTGGTAAAAGTTTAAGATCCGGAAGGCCAAGGTTGCCTGAATTGCACACCATGAAGCTTATTCCACTTACTTTTTTTTTGTAATCTTCAGTTTTAATAACATAGGTGGATCTTTTGAGATCATTTCTTTTATTAAGTGCAGTGGCTAAATAGGAAACCCGGCCAATATTTTTTTTAAGTATATCAGGGGTTTCATTTGTCATCACAGCTTCCCAACCAATTCCGAGCCGCAAAAGAAACTTCCGGTCACCCACAAGTCCCATATCAACCTTTCTTCTTTTAAGTTTGTCGTCCCTGATTAAATCCAGGATTTTGAGCGAGTTGGCAGGAATTCCAAGTTCTGCTGCAAATACATTTGCAGTGCCATATGGTAATACGACAAGGGGAATATTTTTATTATAAAGGGCTTCCGCAACTGCTAGTATTGTGCCATCACCCCCGCAGGCAATAAAAAGATCTGCCCCATTTTGGGCTTCTTTCGCAGTAGTGGATTTTAGGTCGAGATTCTCATCAAGTGTGTAAGTTGTAAGTTTTGCAGATATTTCACCAGCTTTTTCGGCAACCTGGGTTTCTGTGATGTTATCCTGACCAGACTTTGGGTTAAATATTAGTACAGCATGATTGAATTTCATAAGGCTATAAAGCTGTCCTATAAAGGTGCACCGTGCAAGTTATTTAAAGTTTTTTGTTTCATTTATAACAATTTCAAACTTATTCGATTTTATTTGCTGTGCTTTTATATCAAAGATTTATTATTATGTAATATTGTTGTTATGAAAGTTACATTTTTTTACGACTACATCTGCCCTTTTTGTTATATAGGTTCCAAAAGGTTATTAAAGTTATCCGAAGAATTTGATTTTGATATTGAATGGCGGGGAATTGAGATACATCCTGAATTTACAAACGAAGGAAAGAAAAGAAAAAAGTCTAAGAGATCACAGCATATTCTCGAAACACTGAATGAAGTGGCTAAAGATGATAATATGGAAATAAATCTTCCGGGTTTTGTTACGAACTCAAGGCTTTGCCTCGAGGCCTCAATATTTGCCAAAGAGAAAGAGAAGTTTTTAGATTTTCATAATAATGTTTATTCAGCCTATTTTAATGAGAAAGTGAATATTGGGGTTGTTGAAAATATTATGAAAATTGCAGAAAAATCAGGACTTGATACATCAGAGCTTTATGAGGCACTCAAAAAAAGAGAGTATAAAAAAACAATTGAAGAAAATCAGAAGTTTGCTGATGAAAGCATGGTTTTAGGAGTGCCCACTATTTACTTTAATGAACTTCGGATTCACGGCACACAATCAATGAATGCTTATAGAAATCTTATTAATAAAGAGCTTACGAGTGCAAATAGGATTCACTGATAAAAATTTGTAGTTTAGTTTAATTTTTTACTCAGTCTCAATCTGTTTTTTTGCTTCCAAAACTTTTTGAAGTAGTTCTGAATCGGGCCCTGGCATATTTTCTTTTTCTGCCACATGAAGCTGTTTTGCATCGTATTCCCAGCGGTCAAGAATTTTTTTCTTCTCTTCAAGAGTTAAACTTTCAGAACTGCCAACATCTTTTGGAGAATCAAATACTTTTTCAGGATTAATGTACGCTTCTTTTAAATCAATTTTACTTATAATTATTATTATACATTGATAATCACAAACAAAAAATCATGTGTTCCCAGTATTTTAAAACATTATCTGTGATTGTTAAAGTGGTCTTCCAATGAAAATTATTTTCCTACTTTGAGGTGCACTTCACTTATCGCACGATTATTCGCTTTGGTAATATTGAATGTTTTGTCTTTGAATTTGATGATTTCCCCTGCTTTTGGTATTGATCCAAACCTTGATAGTAAAAAACCGGCAAGCGTTTCATAATCATCACCTTCAGGAATTCCAAGGCCAAGATCATCGTTAATCTGCGCAATTTCAACAACTGGATTTATTAAATACTCTTTATCTTTCACTTTACGCCAGAGTTTTTTCCCTTTGTCATACTCATCCTCAATTTCCCCAACAACCTCTTCCAATATATCTTCAAGGGTAATAATGCCAACTGCCCCGCCATACTCATCTACCACAACTGCCATTCCAGCCCTACCGACTTTCATCTCATCCATAAGATTGTTCACAAGTTTGGATTCAGGCACATAATATGGGGCAAGAGAGTATTTTTCAACATTTTCGTCAGAAGAGACACTAGGCCCCAAAAGATAAAATGAGTTTAGTATCCCAGTAATATTATCGATCCTTTCTTTATAAATTGGTACTCTCGAGTGCCCTGTTTTCCTTATTAATTTTACTGCGTCTTCTACAGAGGTTTTCTCTTCAAGGGAATCTACATTGATTAGTGGGATCATTATTTCTTCTACTGTTGTTTCTGAAAACCCGAAGATCCTTCTTAATACCCTTTTTTTGTAATCATACACTGGCTTTGTTGTATCGCCCTCAATCACATCCATAAGCTCTTCCCGTGTAATCGACTGGTTTCTTTCTTTTCCAATTATTTTTGTGATCATTTTGGAAAAGATATTTACAATTTTTAGAACTGGGTAAAAAACCTTTGAAAAAATCCAAAGGGGATATATTGCCCAGAGTATTATTGAGTTTCTTTTGCTTTGGAACACGGCTTTCGGGACAACCTGGCCGAATATTACAATAATGGGGGAGAGAATAAGGATTGTATATATTTCGCTTGCCGAATGAAACCTCTTTTCCATATAGAAAGTTAAAACAAGAGTGCTGATAATCAGCGAAACATTTATTCCCACAAGGGTAGTGCTGAGGTAGTTTTCAATATTTTTATATGCATCGATAACAAGCATTGCACTTTTTGAACCTTCATCTGCAAGGGCACGCATTTTTATTTTATCGCACGAAACAAGTGCAATCTCTGAGCCTGCAAAAAAAGCTTGAAGTAGAACAAAGAAGGCAATTACTATAATTACAATCTCAAGCGACATCCGCTACCTCTTTATCAACATATTCGATTTTAATTTCAGAAAGCCTTTTTTTCATTACCTTATTAACTGTGAATGTAAGCCCTTCGTAGGAAACCTGTTCTTCAACCATTGGGAACCTTCCAAACAGGTCAAACACAAGCCCTCCAATTGTTTCGTGATGTTCTTCGGATGGAAGAACTGATTCTTCAAGTGTTTCAGCCAAATGATTGAGCCCTCCAAACCTTATTACAGTGAAAAGATAATTTTCGTTAAACTCATCTATCTTCATATTGCCAGGCACAATAAGTGCGTGTTCGTCCCTTCTCGCGCCGGATTTCTTTATAACCCTTCTCTCATCTTCAATTTCCCCAAAAAGCTCTTCAAGTATGTCTTCCATTGTTACGAGGCCGTCAAACCTTCCGTATTCATCTACAACAATCGACATATGTGTCCTTTTCGACTGAAATTCTTTAAGTAAATCGTATGCAAGTTTAGTGCGGGGAATAAAGTAGGGGTTTTTAAGATAGTTTGCGATTGACTCGGTTTTTAAATTTTCTTTGCTGATCTCCGCAGTTAGAAGATCTTTGCTATAGAGAACACCTACAATATTGTCGCTATCTTCTGAATAAACTGGTGTTCTTGAATAACCCCTTTTCTTTATTTCATATATAGCTTTTTCTATTGTTATATCAACCGGAAGGGTGAAACAGTCTATATTTTGGGTCATGATCTTATTTGCTGTTACTTCTTCAAGTTTAAAGAACCTTTCAGCAAGGTTTCTTTCAACTTCATTAAGCACTCCTTCCTCGCTTCCAATCCCAACTAAAATTTCAAGCTCTTCAGCAGTAAATGCCGTATGTTGTTCATAACTGTTTGAGTTTACACCAAAAATCTTGGTGAATCCGATAGAAAGGGCCATGAGTACCCATCTGATTGGTGCAATTGCCATGTGAAATAGATAAAGGGGCGTCGCAACTGCTTTTCCAATAACTCTCGGAAACTTGACTGCAATTGTCTTGGGCCCGATTTCCCCGATAAGTAGCAAGGAAGGTGATGCAATTGCAAGAGAAATCAAAGTGAGTGTCTGCTCAGGGGTATCTGTTAAAAACTTTTGCACTGTGAGTCCGACTACACTTGTGTATGCAACATTTGCAACCTCATCTGCAAAGAGAATTGTAATTATTAGTCTGTAGGGATCTTTAAGTAACCTGTCGATAAACCTTGCGTTTCTTCCCCCCTCTTTTGTCATTGTCTCGCGCTGATGCCTGCTGAGGGCAAATAATGCACCTTCACTGAAGCAGAAAAAAGCTGATCCAGAAAGAAGAAACAGTAATAACAAAAGATTGTATATTAAAGATATGTCACTCATTAATTAAAGTGTATAAACCCCTTTGAGTTGTATTTTTTTATTTTGCCGTTTTCATCAATAAATTTTATTTGAGTACTATCAGACACAGTTCCAATCTCTGTGATCTTTACATTCGTTATATTTGAGATCTCCAAAACTTCTGCTTTTTTGTCTGAGGGTGTAGTAAAAAGAAGTTCATAGTCTTCCCCTCCGGATATAGCCAGTTCATACTTCTCATTTGAAAAATCTTTATAGCAATCAAGATACTCTTTTGAAAGAGGAATTTTTTCAAGCCCCACCTTAGCTCCCAAACCAAAATCCTCAGTTATTCGCGATAAATCCAATAAAAGCCCATCACTTACATCTATCATTGAAGTGGGAATGTTCTTTTGGCCCAGAAGGAAACCAACTTTCAACCTCGGAGAAGGTTTTGTATGTCTTTTAATAAGAATACCCTTTTCGTTGTTTTTTTTCCCTGATGAGCTTAAGAGTTTAAACCCGAGGGCTGAGTCGCCAAGATTACCTGTCAAATAGATTTTGTCGCCCGGCCTTGCTCCTGATCTTCTAATTATCTTACTGCTGTCTACTTCCCCAATCACCATAATATCTATAAAAATAGTTTGTGATTCTGTGAGATTTCCACCAATAAGTTCCACATTAAATTCAGTGCATGAATCCTTTATTCCATCTATTATTTCTTTTAAAAAATTTTCTTCAAGATCTTTTCTGACCCCAACGGTTGAAAGAATAAATTTAGGAATTCCACCCATTGCCCCAATATCACTTACTGCAACTGATATAGCTTTTTGGCCCAACTCAGATGGTTTTGCTTTGTCCACTAAAAAATGAGTATTTTCCACAAGGGTATCCGATGAGGTTAGAAGTGCTTTTTCATTGTCTATTTTAAGTGCTGCACAGTCGTCACCAATACCAAGAATGATATTATCATTTTTGGCCATAAATTGGCTTTTTATATATTTATGCGCAGAGGTCTCATCCATTTTTGATAAAAAACGGCACTTTAACTAAAAAAATAGAATTAATTTTTCGGGTTTTAAAATAAGGTTGTAATTGCGAATAAGGTTCTATGCTTTCCATACTTTTCTTTAATATCCATTTTATTGCAAAGGCATCATGTTGTCAATTATTTAAAACTCTGCTCAAAGCCTCCGCAAGCTGGCTCGCTTTATATGGTTTTGGCACTGAATCAATAAAGCCATGGCTTTTATAGTCGGACATTACGGGATCATTTGAATAGCCCGTTGACACTATCGCCTTTACTTTGGGGTCAATATCCAGAAGCTGCTCAAGGGTTTCTTTTCCACCAAGGCTTCCCGGCACAGTAAGATCAAGTATTACAACATCAAAAACTTTTCCTTCAGATATCGAGTCTTTGTACTTTTCAAGTGCCACAAAACCATTTTCTGCAACTTCCACCTCATATCCAATGCTTTTAAGTATCTCACTCGCCACATCACGAATGATATGCTCGTCATCCATTATCAATACATAGCCTTCGCCTCTTATTACATTATCAACCTTGTCTTCCATATAATCAGTTTTATCAAAAGATGCAGGTAAATAAAAGTAAAAATTTGTTCCAATATCTGGTTTTGTATCAAAATTAATATATCCGCCATGTTTTTTTATTATTGAATGAGTGGATGCAAGGCCCAGTCCATGCCCATTTTTCTTTGTAGTAAAGTATGGGTCGAATATCTTTGAGTAATACTGTTTTTTTATTCCATATCCTTCATCATGGATCTCAACTTTTACATACTGTCCAGGAGGTATTGGAAGAGGTGACAAGCTATCTACTGAGATATTATTTGCATAAACTTTTACTTCCCCGCCTTCCTGCATTGACTGGTCGGCATTTATTACAAGATTGTTGATCGCCTGGCTTATCTGTCCTTCATCTGCCCTTACTGCAAGAAGATTGTCTTCTATAAAGAACCTATGGCTCACGTTTGAACCTCTTAGTGAAAGAATTGTTGTTTCTTTTAGAAGCTCAGCCAGGTTTAAAACCCTTTTTACGGGTTCCCCTCCTTTGGCAAAAGTGAGTAGCTGTATTGTAAGGTCTCTTGCCCGAAGTGAAGCAAGTTCAACATCTTTAAGCCTTTTTGGCGATAAATTTTCGGCTTCAAGTTCAAGTTGAGCAAGGGAAACGCTTCCTAATATTCCCGTTAGAAGGTTGTTAAAGTCGTGTGCTATTCCCCCTGCCAGGGTTCCAAGAGACTCCAGTTTTTGGTTTTTTATAAGTTCTTCTTCCATTCTTTTCCTTTCAGTGATGTCTTCATAGGTGCCTAAAATTCCAAATACTTTGCCCTCTGAATCAAAAAGCGGGATCCTGTTTATTTCAATTATTGCCTCATTCCCGTCGTATTGGTGCTGGTTTTGAACAACCCTGTATTCTGGGTATCCGGTAACAATTATTCTTTTTTCAGATTCAAGATAGCTATCGGATTCAGATTTGCTCCAGGGTAAATCATAATCTGTAAGCCCTACAATATCGGAAGGATCCTCTTTTCCTGCGTATTCTGCAAAAGTGTTATTACAACCCATATAAACTGAATTAATATCTTTCCAGAAAATTGCCTCGGGGATGTTATCCATTACTGTACGAAGCATCATTCTGGATTCTCTGAGTTCGTCCGATACTTTTTTCCTTTTTATTGCATTTCCCAACATTTCTCCGCTTATAGAGAGTAGGGGCAGTGCAAAATCGGGCCATATTATATCCCTTTCCAGTGAATCAAAACTTACAAACCCTACAACCGAATCTGAAAAGATCATTGGCACGGAAATAAGACATTTTATTCCCCTTTTATTGAATTCAGTCCTTTCAATATCTGCATATTGTGGGAGATCACCCAGTTTTTCTATCCTCACAGTTTCGCCATCAAGGTTTCTTTTGAAAAATAAAGGTAGGTTTGTTGAGGTAATAACTTCATCCGCAGATATTTCTGAGTTCTTACTATCCACACCCCATCTGTGCGTGCAGGTTAACGAGCTTTTATCTTCATCAAACTGAAACACAGAGCACCTGTCTACATCAGAAAACTTTCCTATTTGTCTTAGGACATCATTAATACCATCATCTATTTTCTTGGGTGGAAGATTGATAAAGTTGTTTGAAAGTTCAAGTATAATTTGTTCATATTCTATTTTAAATTTAAGGGCTTCCTCAGCTTTTGTTCTTTCGGCAACTTCAAGTTCAAGCTCGGTAGTTCTTTCCTTTACACGGTTTTCAAGCCCTTCATCCCTTATCTGCACTTCGCTAATCATTTCATTAAATGAGTCAACAAGATGCCCAATTTCATCATCTGTGTTTTTCTCAGCCCTTTTGGAGTAATCCTTATTTTCAGAAATGCTTCTTGCCAGTTTTGCAAGGCTAAGTATTGGTTTTGAAATTAACCCTTCTATTCTTGTTGAAACTAAAAAAACCAGGAGTGAAACAATAATGAAAGTGGCTAAAAGCAAGGCAAGATTTTCAATAAATATTGATTTAAGTTCTTTTAGATCAGAAATAATGTAAATAAACCCAAGATTTTCACCCGAAAGACTTACAGGATTTTTAGCAGCTACATAATTTTTATCCATTGAGATATTTTCATCCAGCCGGTTCTTTGAAAATACTTCTTTTAAATCACTTCTCACATAGCTTGCAAACACATTACTTTCTTTGTCCAGTATATATGCAGCGGCAATCCTTGAGTTTTTCCCCAGGGGCTGGAGGGTTTCATTAGCTACTTGCGGATCCCCAAACTCAAGCGCAGCGGCGCTGTGCGTGGCAATAATTCTAGAAGTGCTCTCAATTTCTGTATTGAGGGCATCTCTAAATCTTAATATTTCCAGGATAGCGAAAGTGGCTGTGGTAAGCAGCACTGCAGCAATTGCAACTATTGCAATTGTGAAAACGAGTTTGTTTCTGATTGAGTCGAATTTAAAGATCTTCATTTTTATTCTTTAATTACCCGCTTTGCAGTTCTTAGAAGTTTTGAGCTTATTTTAATTCCTGATTCTTTTGCAACTTTGTAGTTAATCTCAAAGTTGACCCTGTTATTAATAATCAGGAAGTTTATTATTCCACCTGTTTCAATAAACCCTTCTTCGTGGCCAACTGTTAATACTGAGTTTTCTACACTAATTCCCAATATTTCTTTCAAGTTCTTTTGCTCAGTTTTACCTATAAAAATAACACTACAGTTCTTTATATCCTCTTTTTTTATCTTTTTATATATATTTATTGTTTTTTGCTCATGTTTCATTGAATTGATGATATCCATGCTATTGTTGATTTCATCTTCACCTATAGTGCAGATATTAATCTCATTTTTTTCTAACGTTTTTGGCCACTCAACAAATTTCAAAAATTTGTATATGAATACAGCTTTTACTTCACTGCTTTTAGGGGGTTCAGCATTAACTGTTAAGGGGCACAGAATAAAAACAATTGTGATTATACCAATCCAAATAAGCTTTTGCTTAAATGGTAATCTTAAAAACCCGAGTTTTACAAGATTATTAAGTTTCAATCAGAATCTCCAGGTTATAGAACCATAAAAGCTTCTCTCCACGTTGGTAGCCCTTCCAAGGATTGAGTCGGTAAACTCAAAATGTTCTCCATCTATAAGGTTTTGCCCCACAAGGTTTAGCTCAAGATTCTCAGTTGGCTTGTAGCCAATTCTGATATCAAGCCTCACAAGATCATCTGACCTTGCCTCAAAATCATCAATATCTTCTGTCCAGAAAAAACTTGTATCAAACTGAAGATTATATGGAAGTTCAAGGTATGATTGAATTACAAACTGGTTTTTGGGAACAGCATCTTCAAAAAACCTTGGAGGAGGTTCTCCTTCCCCGCCCACATTATCAAGATCAAAATTAATAAAAGTATAGTTAAATTTAAGGTGCCAAAAACTGTAGGGTTCAACATTCAGGGCTACCTCCACACCATAGGCATTGGCATCAAACCTGTTTTCAAAAACAAAGGGGATGGTTATAAACGGGGAATCACCTGGCTCAACAGTTGGATCCCCTCTGACAAAGTTTTCTGTGTCGTAATAAAAATTATAATAAGCGGCTATATCAAAAGAAAACCACTCCAATGGGGCTGCC
The DNA here is from genome assembly GCA_029262295.1 of Deltaproteobacteria bacterium. Taxonomy (GTDB): domain Bacteria; phylum Desulfobacterota_D; class UBA1144; order Nemesobacterales; family Nemesobacteraceae; genus JAJCZR01. The sequence goes on from JAJCZR010000060.1 coordinate 14,417, forward strand.
CTGTAGCCAAGTTCAAAAGAATAAAGGCTTTCAGAATCAAAATCAGGACTTCCATGTATTGCTGCAACTATGGGAAGGCCTGTATCCGGATCCTGAAAAATAATATTATCTGAAATAAGCCTCACCCCTTCATCCACACGTGAAGGTGTCCTCACTGCCCTTGATGCTGCCGCCCAGATGCTGCTTTTGCTATTTGGTGTGTATAGCATCCGCACGTTTGGTTGCACTTCAAAGCCTGTGAAGTCATTATGTTCAAACTTTGATCCAATTGTTAAAAAGAGCTTGTTTTCAAAAAGTTCAATCTGGTCCTGAAAAAAGGCACTATAAAGGAACCTGGATGCACTGTCATCTTCAATTGACACGGTAAAAGTCTCATCTATCTCATCAAATACTGCCCTTAGGCCGAGGCCCCAGATTATATTGTGTGAAACCGGGAAAAAATCGACAGTGAAGTTATTTAGAAATTCAAAATCAAGCGTGTGAGTTGAAACACCGACAAAGTCCTCTATATCAATGTTTACATAATCATAATAAAACTGTCCCTTTAATGTTGCGCCGCTCTTTGTTTCATGAGTGAAAGATGTGAGAATATTTGCTCCTGAATTGTCATTTTTACGATCTGTTGCTTCAATTGTGAAAGTATCAAAAATGGGTTTATCTATAGATGAGTCATAATTAACCCTGAATGCATTTGCTATGAGGCTGAATTTATTATTCAAAGAAGAATCTGTATCAAGCCTGAAACCAAGTCTGTATGTTTCCCAATTATCATTTGCCCTGCCATCCGGTTCGGGGCGAAGGGCAAGTGGGGCAAAATCATAATTGTCCCTTACCGTAAATTTTCCAAAAAACCTGTAGTAAATATTCTCATATACTTTCCCCCCGTACCTAAAATCACTAAAAGCCCTTTCTTCATTTCCCACGCCTACACTTACAAACGCGCCTTCGGTGTCCTCGGCACTTTTTGTAATAATATTTATTACTCCGTTAACTGCATTTGCCCCCCATACAGCACCGCCTGGCCCCCTTACAACTTCGATTCTTTCTATATCTTCAAAAAGTGTGTCAACATTACTCCATAGAACACCAGAGAAAAACTGTGAATACACGCTTCTGCCATCAACCATTACCAAGAGCCTGTTGGCAAGTGCATCGTTAAATCCTCTTATTGATACTGCCCAAAGATTTGAATTGATCTGGGCAACCTGCACCCCTGGAACTGTTCTCAAAAGATCAGGAATATTTTTTGCCCCTGATCTTCTTATATCCTCATTTGTTATTACATAAACTGCTGCCGGCTGGTTAATAAGTTTCTCGCTTTTTTTTGAAACCGTCGTCACTTCCATGTCAAGAAGCTCTTCGATCGACATATCAAACAGGGTTTTTTCAGCAGCCTTTGCTGGAAAAGCTAAAAATATTATTGTTATTAAAATAATGATAGCTTTTGAACGCAAATTATTATTCAATTCATACTCCCCCACTATATTTATTAAGAAAAAGGTTGAGAACAGATATAATTATAAATCTAAAAAATAAAATTATTGCAAATTGTTTTGGTCTTGATAGCTAATTTAACCCGGATTTAGATTACCACTCTATCAAGGGATCTATACTGAATAGCCTCTGAGATATGAATAGTTTTAATAGACTCCGATTTATCAAGATCTGCAATTGTCCTTGAGACTTTGAGTATACGGTCATAAGCCCTGGCACTTAGCCCAAGTTTATCAATTGCTGTTTCAAGAAGCTTATGACAATCTTTGTTAGGATTGCAGAATTTTTTTCTTAAAGCCGGAAACATCTGTGAGTTGGAAAAGATATGGTGGTCTTTAAACCTTCTTTGTTGTACCTCCCTTGCTTCATTTACCCTTTTTCTTATTGCTTTTGATCCTTCGATTTCTTTATTATCTGCTAAATCCTTATAATCAACTGATGGCACTTCCACATGTATATCAAAACGGTCGAGCAGCGGGCCTGAAACTTTTGATCTGTATCTTTGCACCTGAATAGGAGTGCATGTGCACTCTTTTTTTCTGTCGCCAAGATAACCACATGGGCATGGGTTCATAGCCGATACCAGCATAAAATCTGATGGATAAGTAATTGAAGTAGTTGCCCTTGAAATTGTAACTTTTCCGTCTTCAACTGGCTGCCTTAGCACTTCGATTACATTTTTTTTAAATTCCGGAAGTTCATCCAGAAATAAAACTCCATTATGTGCAAGACTAACTTCACCTGGTCGTGGAATTGCCCCTCCACCGATAAGTCCGGCATCACTAATTGTGTGATGGGGCGATCGAAAAGGCCTTTGAGAAATAAAAGAACTGTTTTTAGGCAAAAGCCCCGTTACTGAGTAAATTTTTGAAGTCTCAAGGGCTTCTTCAAAACTTATATCTGTTAGTATTGTAGGGATTCTTCTCGCAATCATGGTTTTCCCAGTGCCAGGGGATCCAATCATAAGGACATTGTGGCTACCACTTGCAGCCACTTCAAGTGCCCTTTTTGCATGCTGCTGCCCTTTTACATCTTTGAAATCAACATCGTATTTCTCGTTTTGTTTAAAAAAAGAATCAATATCAACTTCTTCTTTTTTAAGTGTGGATTTTCTGGAAAAAAAACCAACCACATCATGGAGTGAGCTTACAGGATAAACATCTATTCCTTTTACTACTGCCGCCTCTTTTGCATTTTGCTTTGGAAGTATTATTCCTTTGAGCTTATTTTTTCTGGCTGATATTGCAGCAGGAAGTGCCCCTTTAATTGGTTTTACTTTTCCATCGAGTGAGAGTTCCCCAAGAATCAGGTAATTATCAAGATCATAAAACATTCCCTGGTTTGCAGCCGATATAATGCCAAGTGAAATTGGCAGGTCAAAATAAGAACCATCTTTTTTTATGTCAGCTGGTGCAAGGTTTACAGTTATCCTTCTTGCCGGAAAACCATAGCCGCAGTTTTTGATTGCAGAGCGCACCCTTTCCTTACTTTCCCTCACTGCTCCATCAGGAAGGCCAACTGTTGTAAACTGCGGAAGGCCCATTGCAATATCCACTTCCACATCCACGATGTATGCATCCACTCCAAGTACTGCACTGCTTAATGTTTTAGAAATCATTTCTGAAGATTAATTATAGTATTAAAACCCTAAAATGTTAAATAGTTTGAAAATAGTTGAGAATCAAAAGTGAAGAATAGGTGCAGGATGCAGGGGCTTAGTAGGTAGTGGTTAGTAGATAGGGGAAAGCAGGATTCAAACTTGTCCTGAGTCCTTCGATAAACTCAGGATAGACTATGTTGAAGGAATGCATGATTCAGGATGCTTTAGTCGGAGATCTAAAAAACTAAAAACCAGATTCCGTCCAAACTTGTCCCTGTGTGTAGTTGGCAGGGAAATATGACAGAATGGCCCTTACTTGTAATACTGAAAAATAGTGGAATTTCCCCATTTTAAGGTGGCAGAATATCGGGATTTTTTTATTTATAAAGCCAGTCTTTCATGAGTCTTTTAATTTGGGTTTGATAAGGAACATCATTTAACTTTGATTTAACCCTAAACGACTCAAGTAAGTTTTCAGGAATTTTAATACTGATTAACTTACTTTTTTGAGCTTTTACCTCAAAGTACATTATTCTAAAATCATCAAGAAACTTTACTATCTGCCCAGGCGTCATTTTAGAACATTGTTCAAGATAATCATCAGTAAAATACTGTATTGATTTCATTATTTAAGTTTCCTCAAAGATTTAACATCCTCCATATCCTGTGGCCTGCTGCTTTTCCCTTTCATTTTTATAAGATCGTCAAGTGAAACTACTTTTATAGTTTGATTACCAATGGCAATTCTTTTTACTTTTTTCTTTTTTAAATCTTCGGTAATCAAAATATCTACTGATTCTGAAGGATTTGTAGAATTAATAAAATTCCACGCAATCATATTTCGATTCTTGATATATTCATTTCTAAAATTAAAGACATCTCGTCCATCAACCGGCAATCTTGAATATAGATCAATTGAGTTAAGTGCTATCTCTGCATTAATAAAGCTTTTCTTTGAAATATTAACTACTATATCAATGTCTACTGTAGCCCTAACAGCCCCATGAAGTGCTACAGCATATCCTCCAACAATAGCATATTCCACTTCACTTTTCTCTAAAACATCGGCGACTTTTAAAAGAAACATGGTATATATTAGTATATACCAATTTTGGTATTAGTGGCTAGGGATTAGGTTTTAGAAAATACTGCAGGGTAATAAATAAAATTAAGTATCAACATCAAAAGCATTTTTAATAATCCTTGATTCCGATGTATTTAGATCAACTGAGACAATATCAAATCGCATATCCTGATCTTCTATCTTGTTTTTGGAAATATAGGCAAGAGCAGCCTTAATCAGTTTTTTTTGTTTATTTTTATCTACAAACTCCTCAGGAAGCCCATAGTCTTTTCTTGATCTTGATTTTACTTCTACAAAGCAAATAGTGTTTAACTCGGAAGCCACTATATCTATCTCACCGTATCTTGTTCTAAAATTCTTTTCGATTATTTTATATCCACTTTTCTTTAAAAAAGCGCAGGCAATGTTTTCACCCTTATTTCGGCTGGGATTTTTATTTTTTTGAAAAAGCTTTTGTTTAATAAGATCTTTTAAGCCCACTTTGTTTCAATAAATTCCAAAATAGTTTCAGACAACTGCTTTGACCTTCTTTTATCAGGGATTAAGGTATCAGCAACCAAAACTTTTATTCCAAGTAATTCTATTTCCGAAATTTCATCTTTTTCAGAATTATCAATCACCAATATATCCAGAAAATCGCTGTAAAGTTTTGCAATCTGAGTGGAAGATACTTCCAGGCCCAACCCTTTCATAAGCCTGTCTGTCGGCCCCTTAAGCGGCTTTCCCCCAATTAATGGGCTAATTGCAACTTTCACTGCATTAGAATTAATAATCTTTTCCCGAATCCCATCTATCACAAGTATCGGGCCAATGCTGATTATTGGATTACTTGGACAAATCATAATAATCTCAGCATTTATAATCGAATTAATTACCCCGGGGGCAGGCTTTGCAAGCTCACTTCCACGTATTTCTACTCCCCGGACCTCTGGTTTCATAGCATTTTTTATATAGTATTCCTGAAAGTGCATCTTTCCAATTTCTGTATTAATCCAGGTTTCAACCTTATCATCCGTCATAGGTATAAGGTTTATTCCCCGAATACCGAACTTGTCGGCAACAATTTTAGTAATTTCGGAAAGACTAAGCCCCTTTTGCCTGAGACTGTTTTTAAGAAGGTGGGTAGCAAGGTCTTTATCCCCCACATTAAACCATGTCTGCACACCAAGATTGGCAATTGACTCAAGAAAGTTAAATGTGTCGCCAGAAAGCCCCCAACCTTTCTTTTTATCAATATTGCCAGAAAGTCTGTAAATAACAGTATCAATATCAGGTGAGACCCTTAAACCGTAAATGTCGATATCATCACCTGTATTAATAATCACATTCAAATTTCCGGGAGAACAAAGTTGTGCAAGGCCCAACAAAAATTTTGCGGCTCCCACACCACCACCCAGGGCTGTTATCATATTTTTTCCTTAATTTTTTGTTTTAAAAACAAACATTATTTCGGTAGTACGTTCTAAAATATTTAAGCAGTTTGCATGTGTCAAGTTGAAATAGCTTATAATTATGTATAAATAAAGTATAATTTAGTGTTTTAATATGTCGCTTTCTGTATTGAAAGTTGAAGAACATTGTATAAATTAAAATTTAATAAAGAGGGATTATAAAGGATGGGATTTGATTTTTTAGATAACAAACAGAATTTGCTTACAAGAGCTTTACTAATAATGCTTGCATTAACCTTCGTTATAGGTTTTGGCTATGTCGGTGGAATTGACCTTGGTGGGCAGGGCACAGCATCAGGAACCGCGGTTGAAGTAAATGGTGAAAAAGTAACTTATGCCCAGTTTAAAAACCTGAAAGATTCTTTAAGAAGGCAGTTTTCACAAAATCAAGGCGAATTACCACAACAGGCGCTGGATTATATTAATTACACTGCACTTAATAACCTGGTGGAACTTAAACTATTATCACAAAAAGCAAAAGAATTAGGCCTTAGGATTTCAGATGAGGAACTTGCCAAAGATATTACTAGCAACCCTGCTTTTCAACTAGATGGTGTTTTTGTAGGAAAAGAAAATTATGAAAGCTTTATTACGCAGCGATTAAACCAGACTGTAGGTAACTTTGAAGAAAGCTACAAAGATGAACTTCTGGCCAGAAAGCTTGTATCCATAATCAATGAATCAGCAAAAGTAACAGATGAAGAACTGCTAAGCCTTTATAAGATGAAAAATGAAGAAGTTAAACTCAACTATATTTCTTTTACTGCAGAGGGCTTCATCAACTCCATAAACCCAAACGAACAGGAAATAAATAATTATTACCAAGAAAATAAAAATAGTTTTAAAACCGAGGAAAAAAGAAAAATCGAATATTTAAATTTTGGGCCCTCTAATTTTGAATCGGCTGTTGTCGTATCAGAAGAAGAGCTAAAAGCATATTACAGTGCGTATACAGATGAGTTTAAAGAAAATGACAAGGTAAAACCTTTTGAAGATGTAAAAAAAGAGATCGAAAAGAAACTTAAAGAAACAAGAGTGGAAAAAGTCTATAATGAATTTGTTTCAGGATTTGAGGTTAGCGATGTCAAATCCCTTGAAAAACTCTCAGCTGAAAACTCACTTGGCAAAGTAGCTATGAGTGAATTTTTCAGCCGCACGGATTCAGCAGACATACCAAAGAATGTAGTTGATAAAACTTATTCTATAGAAAAAAACGATGTTTCAATTGTTTTTGACAACTCAACTTCCTGGATAGTAAGGTTAGTTGAAATACAAGAAAATAAGGAAAAAGAATTTTCCGAAGTAAAAGAGGAAATAACAATAATATTAAAGAAAGAAAAAGCTAAAAATGCTGCCAGGGTATCCGCTGATGAGACACTCAAAAAAGTAGAGAGTTCAAATAATGATCTTGTAAAGACCGCCAGAAATCTGGGGTTCACAGTTAATGAAACAGCTTTTTTCAACAGAACAAAAGGGCCTTCGGAAATTAACTCAGAAGATATAATTCTCGAATCCTTTCAGCTTTCCCCTGAAAATCCACTTTTACCAAAGGTTTATAACTCAGGTGAAAATTTCATTATTGCTTCACTAAAGGAAAAAAAACCCATAGAGACAAATGAATTTGAAGAAAACAAGTTTTCAGTAAAAGAACAAGAAATATCTCGCCAGAGAAGGGAAATCCTTAGCAACTGGTTGGATAAAATAAGGAGCCAGGCAAAGATTGTCCCTAATAAAAATTTATTTCCGGCTCAAGGGTAACTTGCAAAAGGAGTAATTTTAAAAATTGACAATAAGGGTTCTTATAGTTGGAACAAATAAATCATATTGTGATCAGATAAAAGAGTTTTTTGAACTCAGGGGGCATATTACAACTACTGTTCAAAACTACAGTGAAGGATTTGAAAAACTGTTTTTTGAAAAACCGCATATCACAGTGTTTGAGTTTACCTCAGAGGCAATCAGCGCTTCGTTTCTAAGCCGTATAAAAAAATCGGACAGGCTCCAACTTGTCGATCAAAAAGAGTACACCATTGAAAGTGGTTACTACCCTGTATTTCTGCTTCAGGACTATGACAAAGTCAAATCACTTTACGATAATATTGAAAAAGCTTTAAAAAATATTGATTTTAAAAAGCAGGATGCACAGCCTGATGAAACCGGGGATCTTGAAAACGTTTTCTTGCCAAGGCTTTTAAAAGAGATAGAGAGCGAGAAAAGATCAGGTCTTTTAGTTCTGAATTCCAATTTTGAGACAAAAATATATTTTCAAGAAGGCATACCTATCTACAGTGAAGGATCAAATCTTGAAACCGGGCTTGGAAGAATGCTACTAAGCGACAACAAAATAAATTCTGAGCAATACAACGAAGTAATAAGTGAACTTGATGGAAACCGAAAAGGCCAAAAAATCGGCGAAATACTCATTTCAAAAGGCTACATATCCCCTCATGACCTAAATAAATGCCTTGAGCTTCAAATTAGAGAGAAGATTATCTCAGGGTTTCTTCTTACAAAGGGAAAATTCAGCTTTAAATATAATGTAGAAATTCCAGAAGATATCTATCCGTTTAAATTTGATGTTGACGAAATAATTTATGAAGGAATGATGAGATTTATTGACGTCTCAGGCCTTGATAGTTCCAACCTGGAAATAAGTGCATCTACAAATCTTTTTAAAAAAACAAAAAATATGCACCTCGGCCCCAAAGAGCTAAGAGTCACTCAAATGCTTAGCAAACAAAATTCCTTAATCGAAATACTTGCAAACGTAAATATAGATAAAGAACGTGTATTAAAACTTCTTTATTTTCTGGCTTTTAATAAACTTATTACTCTTGAAGGACTTTCAATTGATAACATTGGAAAAGCATCATTTAGCAAAATGAATTCTGAATTGTATAGCGATAAGGAAGGGGCAAAAGAATCTCAACCTGAGAAAACTGACAGTGAAGAAGATATTTTGGTGCTTGATGAAGATTCAATTATGCAAGAAGAACTAACACTTGAAGCAAGTTCAGATGTTGAGAGCAGAGAAGCCGAGAAACAAAGCGAGAGAGAAGAAACTATTGCACTCGAACAAGAAATAAATCCTGAACAAGAAGAGGCAACTGCTTTAAATCTGGAAGACTTGGAAAATGAGAAATTGCAGCTCGGACCGAAAGAAGGGCTTGAAATTGAAGAGCCCTCCTCCGAAAACCAGGAAGATAAGATCACTCTAGAAGTTAAAGAAACCTCATCTGAGTCAGTACCAACCACAAAAGAAATTGAACCCGAAAAAGTAAATGCGCCAACAAATGAAACTGTGGAAACAAAAGGGCCTGAAATAAAGACAGAAGAAATTTCAGAAGAAAAATTAAAGGAAGAGAAAGAAAGGGTTCACAAGGAAGTAATGGCTAGAATTGATGAGTTTTATAATAAACTTGAAGATGATTTTTACTCTCTTTTAAATGTTGGCGAAAATGCAGAAGCCAATGAGATAAAAAACTCATATTTAAACCTGGTTAAACAATTTCATCCTGATAAAATTTTTGACTACCCGGATCAAGTAAGGGACAAGGCTGAGGAGATATTCTCAAAATTGACCTTTGCCTATGAAACCCTGATTGATGACAACAGCAGAGACAATTATGATTCAAGAACTGAACTTGATGATCTCAAGGGTAAAGCTGGCGACATTTATGAGGCTGAAGTAAATTTCAACGAAGGCGAAGCACTTTTAAGGCGAAGAAATTATGCTGAAGCGGTGACAAAATTTAAAAATGCCGTTGATCTAAACCCCGAAGAGTCTGCTTATATGGGCGCTTACGGAAGTGCAAAATTTTATGCAGCTGACAATAAAGAGTCTGCGGCAAAGGAAGTTATAGGGATTATTGAAAAGGCAATTTCCCTGGATAAGGGTTATGCAATGAACTATTATTACCTCGGATCCGTATACAAAATTAATAATAATTTGCACAAAGCAGAAAAAAACTTTGAAAAAGCTCTAGAAATAGATAAAACTTTAATAGAGGCCAAACGTGAACTCCGATTGATAGTTAATCGTAGAGTGGAGCGTAAAAGCCAAAAAGCAAGTTCTTTAAAAGGAAAAGGCATAGAGAAAAGATTTTGGTCTGGCCTTTTCAAAAAATAGACTGCCTTTAATTTTCAAAGGTAGCTATAGAAAAAATCGGGACGTTTTTTCTTAATTATTTTTGTAGCCTTACATGAAAATAAAATCGCTTGAATTAGCCGGGTTCAAGTCCTTTTACGACAGGACTAAAATAAACTTTCACGACAATATAAGTGCAGTTGTCGGCCCGAATGGTTGCGGAAAATCCAACATTCTTGATGCAGTAAAGTGGGTATTGGGTGAGCAGAACTCAAGAAACCTGAGAGCTGAGGGAATGGACAATGTAATTGCCAACGGCAGTGAAAAACTTAAACCACTCGGAATGGCAGAGGTGGCTTTAACCCTTGAAGAGGTTCCAAACTCTGGTTTTGAACAGATAGTAATCAAAAGAAGGCTCTACAGATCTGGCGAGAGTGAATACTCGATCAATGGGGTTAAATGCAGGCTCAAAGATATTACGGAAATGTTTTTAGACACAGGAGTGGGGGCCAGGGCCTATTCAATTGTTGGGCAGGGAAGTGTTGAATCCTTTATCACAGCGAAACCCGAAGAAAAAAGAAAACTGATTGAAGAAGTAGCCGGAATTGTTAAATACAAAACAAGACGTAAAGAAACTGTAAGCAGGATCGAATCTACAAAAGAAAACCTCAACAGGGTTTTAGATATGAAAAATGAGGTTTCCAAACAAATGGAAACACTTAGCCAGCAGGCCGAGCAGGCTCGGCAGTATAAAGACCTCACAAAAGAATCAAAACTCCTTGAACACAAAATACTGAATACAAAACTTGAAAAACTTTCTAAAAAGAAAAAGCTGCTACTTGAAGAGAAAAAAAGTATTGAAACCCGGATAACCGAATTAGCTTCAAAAAGAAATGAAAAAACCTCCCTTTTAAATGATATTGAAGGGGAAAACTCGGAGATGGAAACTATTGTCGGGCAAAGTGAAAAGGAGATTTACGAGTTAAGATCAGACCTTCAGGAAAAAAATTCTTATCAAAGCTTTGCCGTAAAAGAAGCTGGGGCAATAGATCAATATATAGGCAGGCTTAAAAGCGAAATAGAAGTTTTAAGAAAAGAGCTTGAAGCTCTTGAAAACAGCAAAACCGATAAATCAAAAGAATTAGAGAAGATAAAAATAAGTAAGGCCTCATGTTTTGATACCCTTACCGAAAAAGAGGGCACTCTTGGAAATCTGAGAGAAAAATCTGCCGACAGTAAAAACTCACTCGACCAGGCAGGAAAAACCATTTTTGATACGTTAAATCAACAAAGCTCCCTCAGAAGCACAAAATCTGCTTTTGAAAAGGAACTTGAAGAACTTGTAATTAGAAAACAAACCCTGGATACACAACTTCAAGAACTCACCACAGACAAAGAAGGGACAATAAAGGAGCTTGGCCGCTTTCAATCAGAAGAAGGAAAGATTAAAAACGAATTTGAAGTAAATAAAGAGAAAAAACAAAAAATTGATTCTGCTCTTTATGATTTGAGGGTGGAACACGAGAAAAGAACTGGCGAACTCAGCCAGATAAAATCAAGAATTAATGAGTGCAACTCAAAAATAGAGATAATTAGCCAGGTACAGGCAAATTACGAATGGCTTCCTGAAGTTACAAGGGATTTTGTTCTGAAACAAAAAGGAAACGGCGTTCTTGGTGTAATATCTGATTTTATATTTGCACCAAAAAACTATGAAAGGGCAGTAGAAGCCGCTTTCGGTGAAAAACTCAACTGGATAGTTGTTAAAGAAAATAAAGAAGCAATCTATGCAATAGAATCATTAAGGGAATCTTCTGTTGGCCGGGGAACATTTATACCTGTAAAAGATAGTATAAATAAGCCCAGTCATGGAAAAAACGGACATGATATAACTTCAGTAAATGAACTTATAAACGTAAATGGTGTTGATGAGAAACTTATCGAATCAATGATGAGTGATACCTATGTGGCCAATGATCTGCGGGAAGCCCTAAATACAAAGGCTACAATGGGCAATGGTGCCTGCTTTGCCACACTCGATGGGGATTTTGTAGATTCCACAGGTGCAATTACAGGCGGGTTTTCTTCAGGCGGGGTGTTTGAAAGAAAAAGGGAAATTGAAGAGTTAAGTGAAGAAGTAAACGATTTAGAAGAAAAACTTGAGTTGGCAAAAGACTCAACAAACAGCATTAAAGAAAAAATATATGAGTCTGAGCTTAAATCAGCAGAACTTGAAGAAATACTGAAAAAATATGAAATAAAATCAGTTGAAAATATTAAAGACCAATCAAATCTCGAGAATAAACTTGAAAACACTCAGCGCCAGCTTGATAGCATTGAAGCCGAAAACAAAAATATTAATGACAAACTCGGAAACAAAAACGAAAGACTTAGTGAAATAGACGATCTTCTTTCAGAACTTGAAAACAAAAAACAGCAGCTCGATGAGCAGTTTAAAAACTATGAGAAACAAATGCTTAGCATTAATGAGGAAGAAAAGAAACTTGAAGAGGAAATCACAAAACTAAAAATTGAAAATGCATCAATATTTGAAAAAGAACGTTCGCTTGAAAATGAAATAACTGAAATTGATAAAAGAAAATCAATTACAAGCGGAAAAATATCTTTAGAATCAAAAGAAATAGAAGTAAAGAATGAAGAGAGAACCAACCTTCTTGTCACCAAAGAAAAAGCAGTGATAGATCTGGATAATCTAAATACTTCTCTTTTGGAAAAAGAAAAAGTGTTATCCGATATTAAAGAAAAAAGGCTTAATATAAAACAAACTGTTGAAGAAAACAGGGATATCATTTCTGAAATAAATGAAAAATTTGCCCTTGAAAACTCAAACCTTTCCAACCTGAAGATTAAACTTAATAGTGCAAATATGGAGATTGGCCACCTTGAGGAACAAAGGCTTGAAGCAAATAAAGAACCACAAACAGAGACCATCAACCATGATGACACTATAGACGACGAAGAATTTAATCTTGTGGAAGCGGAAAGAACGTACAAGACAATAAAAAGGCAGATAGATAATTTTGGCCTTGTAAACCTCCTTGCACCTGAAGAATACAAGAAACTTGAAGAAAGAAACGATTTTCTTGCCGAACAAACTGAAGATCTTGATAAAGCTATGAACTCACTATTAGAAGCAATTAAAAAACTGGATAGGGAATCAGTAACCAAATTCAAAGAGGCTTTCGAGGTAATTGATAATAAATTCAGGCAGATCTTCAGCAGGCTTTTTGATGGCGGCGAAGGAAAACTTCTTATTACAAACCCGGATGATATTCTTCAGACCGGAATCGAGGTAATGGTAAAACCACGCGGTAAAAAGTTTCAGCCCATAAGCCTTCTTTCAGGTGGGGAAAAAGCGCTTTCAGCAATCGCACTTATTATATCTGCATGTTTTGTTAAGCCAGTGCCATTTTTACTTTTTGATGAGATAGATGCCCCACTTGATGAACTCAACACAGTAAGATTCTCAAAACTAATGAAGGAAATATCAGCTGAATCCCAGGTTGTGATAATTACCCATAATAAAAGAACAATGCAGGAAGTTGACTCCCTTATAGGTATAACTTCTGATAGATCAGTCACATCAAAAGTTGTTAGTGTTGAGCTTAACTAACATTTACCCGCCACAGCTAAACATTTGAGAAATACCTTGTTTATTTTCCAATGATAATTACATTGTTTTAAATAAGGATGTAAACTTAGTTAATATTTCCTCCGGAGTGATTCAAATTAAATGATTTCTTATGTAATAAAAAAAATAGTTGGCTCTCAAAACGAAAGAGAGATTAAAAAACTTGGCTCAGTAGTGCAGCAAATCAACGATTTTGAACAGGATTTGATAAAAATATCCACTATTGAGCTTCAAAATAAAACTGAACAGTTTAAAGAAAAAATAAAATCGAAGGTTGGTGAAAACGGCCATTTTGATGACGAAAAATATTTTATTGAAATTGAAAATGTGCTCGAAGAGATACTGCCCGAAGCCTTCGCAGTTGTAAGGGAAGCCTCGAGAAGAACCCTTGCAATGAGGCACTTTGATGTCCAAATGATAGGCGGAATGGTGCTTCACAGCGGAAAAATAACGGAGATGAAAACGGGTGAAGGAAAAACACTTGTTGCTGCACTCTCACTCTATCTGAACGGGCTCACAGGTTTCGGGGCACATCTTATTACTGTTAACGACTATCTTGCTGCAAGAGATGCAAGCTGGATGGGCCCTATTTACAGGCTTCTTGGTTTAAACGTAGGTGTTGTTAACCATGACACTTCTTATCTTATTGAATGGGAAGAACCGGAACTGGTGGGAAAAGCGATAAAAGACAATCAAAGTGCGTGGCCAATAGAGTATGCAGACAGCAAAATCCCGCCTGAAAGAAACCTCGATGTTATCTCTTCATTTAAGACAATCACTCAGCCCTGCTCAAGGCAGGAAGCTTACAGGGCAGATATTACCTATGGCACAAACAACGAGTTTGGTTTTGACTATCTGAGGGACAATATGAAGTTTTCCCTTAAAGACTATGTACAAAACGGCCATAATTTTGCCATCGTCGACGAGGTCGACAGTATCCTTATAGATGAAGCCAGAACTCCTCTTATCATTTCAGGGCCTTCAGAGGACTCGACTGATCTTTACTATAAAGTCGACAATGTGGTTAAAGGTTTAAAAAGAGATGTTGATTTTACTTTGGATGAAAAAACAAGGCAGGTTGATCTTACTGAAGAAGGGACTTCAAAAGTGGAAAATGCGCTACAAATTGAAAATCTTTATGATCCGGTGCATCTTAAATATCTTCACCACGTAAACCAATCTTTAAAAGCACACTCCCTTTTCAAAAAAGACGTCGACTACATGATGGAAGGTAACAAAGTTGTTATAGTGGATGAATTTACTGGAAGATTAATGCCAGGAAGAAGATGGAGTGATGGTCTTCACCAGGCAGTTGAAGCAAAAGAGGGCTCTAATATTGAGAGTGAAAACCAGACTCTCGCCACAATAACAATTCAAAACTATTTCAGAATGTACAGAAAACTTGCCGGCATGACTGGAACTGCCGACACTGAAGCTTCTGAATTTAAAAGCATATACAAATTGGATGTTGCAGTTATTCCAACAAATATGCCACTTGCAAGAACGGATTTTAACGATGCCGTGTACAAATCGGAACATGAAAAAATAAATGCCGCCTGTGAGGAAATAAAAGAACTCAACAAACAAGGTGTGCCTGTATTGGTGGGAACTGCTTCAATTGAGCAATCAGAAAAAGTAAGTGGTTATCTTCAAAAGCATAAACTCCCACATAAAATATTAAATGCAAAACACCATGAAAAAGAGGCTGAAATAATTGCCCAGGCAGGAAGAGTTGGAGCAATAACAATCGCAACCAATATGGCTGGAAGGGGAACTGACATTTTGCTGGGAGGAAACCCTGAATTTCTTGCAAGGGACATAATAAAGAAAGAATATAATGTTGATCCTGAAGATGCCACTCTGCAGCAGTATGAAGATGCCCTTTTTGAAGCAAGGGCTATATGTGATGAAGAAAAAAATCAGGTGAAAGAATCGGGTGGACTTCAAATAGTTGGCACTGAGAGGCATGAATCAAGAAGAATTGATAATCAGCTTAGAGGTAGGGCTGGAAGACAGGGTGATAAAGGTGCTTCCAGGTTTTATGTGTCACTCGAAGATGATCTTATGCGTATATTTGCTTCTGAAAAGATTACAGGAATTATGGACAAACTTGGCTGGAAAGAAGGCGAGCCCATCGAACACAAAATGATCTCCAAATCTATTGAAAATGCCCAAAAGAAAGTTGAAGGTAGAAATTTTGATATTAGAAAACACCTCCTTGAATATGACGATGTACTCAATACTCAAAGGGAAGTTGTTTACGATAAAAGAAGGGAAATACTTGAAGGTGGTGAGAACCTGAAAGAAATACTTCTTTCAACTGTAAATGATATTGTGGATCACCTTGTTGAAAATAATATTCCGAAAAAAGGTGAGCGCTCTGAAACAGACCTTGAAGAATTTGAAGAGATTATTAAAAGAATTTTTAATGTTGAAGTGAATTTAAGTGAGGCTGGGAAAGAAACTAAAGAAGAGATTACAGACTATGTTAATGAACAGCTTTTAAATTACTACCAGGAAAAAGAAGAAGAAATTAGCTCCGATATACTCCGACAGGTTGAAAGGTATGTAATGCTTCAATCAATCGATTACCTTTGGAAAGATCATCTATTAAACATGGACCATATGAGAGAAGGTATTGGCCTAAGAGGATACGCTCAAAAAGATCCGCTTCGAGAGTATAAAAGAGAAGGGTTTGATATGTTTTCTTCTATGATGGCAAGATACGATGAAGAAGTTTGTGAAAACCTTTTCAAGGTTAAGCCCGTAAGAGAAGTAGATGTAGAAGATCTTGAGAGAAAAAGAAAGCTCGAAGAGCAAAAGATGGTTTTTGGGGGACCAGGTGAGCAGGAAGAAAAAGTTAATAAACCTGTAAGACGTGCCCAAAAGAAAGTTGGAAGAAATGATCCGTGCCCATGTGGAAGCGGAAAAAAATATAAAAAGTGTCATGGTAAATAATTAATATGGAACAAACAGCTTTAAATATTCCATCTGTCGGCGAAAAAATAGAATTACTTAACAGCAACATAAAAAAGATCATAAAAGGTAAAGATGAAGTGATCTTTAACTGTCTTTGTGCATTTTTTTCTAAAGGACATATCCTGATTGAAGATATTCCGGGGGTTGGAAAAACAACCCTTGCCTATGCACTTTCAAAATCTATGGGGCTTGAGTATAAAAAGATACAGTTCACAAGTGATCTTATGCCATCTGATATTTTAGGCATATCCATTTTTGATCAGCAGCTAAAAGATTTTGTTTTTAAGCCCGGTCCAATCTTCACAAATATTTTACTTGCAGATGAAATAAACAGGGCCACTCCCAAAGCACAAAGTGCTCTGCTCGAAGCTATGAACGATGCAGTAGTAACTATCGATGGAAAAGTTTACGGGCTTTCAAACCCTTTTTTGGTGATTGCCACACAAAATCCTTATGAAAACCAGGGGACTTTTCACCTGCCTGAAAGTCAGGTGGATAGGTTTGCTATCAGAATAAAGATGGGTTATCCAAATTCTTCAAGCGAAAAGGATATTCTATCAATTGATAGCCATGAAAGAAAATGGGAAGGTTTTGATTCTATATTAAACTCAAGCGAGATTATTGATATTCAAAACTATATTGAAACAATAAAAATTGATGAATCACTTCTTGATTATATAATTGAGATTTGCGGTAAAACACGTGAAAGCACTTATTTTGAACTTGGGGTAAGCACTAGGGGAAGTATTTCACTTAAACGCCTTGCACAGGCAAGGGCTTTTTTAAACGGAAGGGATTACTGCACTCCTGATGATGTGAAACAAATGGTTATACCTGCTTTTTCTCACAGGGTAATAATGAAAGCAGACTTTTCTGGAAGTGATAATGAGAACAATGTTTTTGAAGATCTCCTTAAAACAGTAAAAGTGCCAATTTAAAAAGGAATAATATGAGTAAAAAAATATTTTATTACAATGGTAAACTGAGTTCTTTTTCGCTCCCAATCTTTATGTTTATAGTATTATTGGGCTTAATCTTTTTTGCCTTATTCGGGGCTTTGGCATTTTTGTTCTTTGGTGCCCTTGGAATTGGTGCAGCTTTTTTAAGAATGATTTTTCCAAAACAAAAAGGAAAACACAAGATAAACAAGAAAAAATCTGATGATATAATCACCCTTAAAAAAGATGATTACAAAATTATTAAAGATTAAATTTATATCTAACTGCCCTCTGTAACTGTCTTTAAGTTTCCAAGCCCTTTCTCAAACATAGGGCCCACCATGCGATCCATCATCAAAGCAAAATATCCACCAATTACAGGGATATTTATCTCACCAACCATAATCCATTGCACTTCAACTGAATCATTATTTGCATCGTTGTAATTCATCTCGGCATAGGATTTATTTTTATCACCCATAAAAAACAGATCATAGCCAATCCCCTTATCTTCATTAGACTTTACAAACTCAAGCCTCCCATCACCTTCCTTTCCAGTCCAGCTTTGAGACGCTCCCACACCTGTGCTTTTCTCGCCAATCTTTGTTTCAATAGTTGGGTCGCCTTCTTTCCATGGTGACCATGCTGGCCATTTTTCGAGATCACCTACATATTTATGGATTTTTTCTTTGTCAGCATTAATTTCAACAGATCGTGAAACTTCATAGTCATTTGGTATCATTAAACCGACCACAGCTAATAGAATAAGTACTGTAACTAATGCCAATAAAAGTCTTTTAAACATTTACAACTCCCCTTTGCGTTCTTTAAATTTTATAAAACAAAGAGTAAACCGAAGTAAATAATTGTCAAACAAAACCATTTGAATGCAAACGCTATTAAGTAGTTTGATTTATCATTCCAGGGCCACAGCAAAGATCGAGGATATTTCCTGATTCAATACCCAAAAGTTTCTTTATCTGGTCAACTTGTTTCACAGCTTCAGAAAAGGAATCCGATGGAAACATCCATTCATAAAACAAGGTCCACAACTCTTCATTCTCAAACCAATTCATCTGTTTAAAATTTCCTTTTACAACAGCTATACTGCTTACTAAAATAAAAGAAATATTAGTTTCCGTCCACTACTCTTAAAAAATGTCAAAACCAAAACTCACTCGTCAAATCGGAAAGTTTAGTGCAATGATGATTGGTTTTGGATCAATTATCGGCACAGGAGCTTTTGTAAGTATTGGAATTGCAGCCGGAATTTCTGGGAAATATCTTTTAATCTCAATATTTTTTGCATTCCTGCTGGCCCTTTGCAATGGTATATCAAGTGCCCAGCTTGCTGCCAATCATCCCGTGAGCGGCGGGACTTATGAATATGGAAGAAAGTATCTTAACAACTTTTTTGGGTTTATATCGGGATGGACATTTATATTCGCAAAATGCGCCTCTGCTGCTGCTGCTGCACTTACCTTTGGTGGCTATCTTAGTTCCATTACCGGCCTTGATCTAAAACTATTTACAACCCTTATTGCACTTATACTAATATTAGTTTTATCCGTCGTGCTTCTTTATGGAATTAAAAAAACCACTTCTGCAAATAATGTAATTGTTTTTATTAGCCTTGGGGCAATTCTCTTTTTTATCATAATTGGTGCGATAACATTTTTTTCAGAACAAAGCGCTTTTTCAGGATTAAGCAGGGAAATAATCTATAGCAATGAAGAAATTTTCAAAAATGTGCTTTACTCAACAGCAATTATGTTTGTTGCTTTCACTGGGTATGGACGTATTGCCACTCTTGGAGAAGAGATAGTTGAACCAAAAAAAAATATACCAAAAGTAATATTAATAACCCTGTTTGTAGCTTTTATTTTATACTCAGCAATAGCACTTATTTCTACAAAACTGATTGGTTACACGCAGTTTTCAATTGCGGCAAATGAAGAAATAGCCCCATTAATTAGCGTTTCGAAAAAATTCATTTTTGGTGGTTCAGTATGGATTGTTGCAGCGGGGGCTTTATTTGCAATCACAGGCGTGCTACTAAATCTTATGCTCGGAACCTCCAGGGTTATTTTTGCGATGGGTAGAAATAGCGACCTCCCTCCTTTATTATCAAGACTTTCACCTAACAGATTAACACCCATTTACTCAATAGTTTCAAGTGGCCTTATAATCTGCATTATTGTGATACTTGGAGATATAAAAACAACATGGTCACTTAGTGCATTTTCTGTACTTATTTATTATGGCATAACAAACCTCTCTGCCCTCAAGCTTTCAAAAAAAGAGAGGTTTTTCCCAAAATCAATTTCATTCATTGGGCTTTGCTTTTGTATCCTTATTGCTTTTTACATTGACTACAAAGTTATTAAATTAGGGCTTTCGCTCCTTGGAGCTGGTACAATTTATTACATAATAAACAAAAAAATCATAAAAAGATAAGCCAATTCCTAATTTGCTTCTTCAATCTCTTTTGCAAGACTGATATCCTTTTCAGTAATTCCCCCTTCACTGTGAGTGGAAAGGTTGATTACCACTTTACTGTAGTGAACGCCAAGATCAGGGTGATGATCTGCCCTTTCTGCAAGAAGGGCTATCTTGTTTACAAGGCCCATTGTGTCCACAAAGTTTTTAGTCTTAAAAGTCTTTATTATTTCGTTTTCATTTCTTTCCCATCCACCCAACGATTTTAGCTCATTGGTAATCTGTTCATCACTTAATAGCGGCATAATAATTCTCCTTGAAAAATTTGTTATTACTTTGAATTATATAGTATAGATCAAAAAACGGATAAAAATTACTATGAATAAAGCTTTTATTGGATTAGGATCAAATCTTGGAGAAAAAGTAAAAAACTGCAATGATGCTTTGGAGTATATTTCCGAATTTTGCGAAGTTACGTCCATGTCTTCCCTTTATGAATCCGAACCTGCAGGATACACAGAACAACCAAAGTTTGTAAACGCAGTTGTAAAAATTGAGACTGACCTTTCTCCCCATAACCTGTTAAATTCACTTAAACTTATAGAAAAAAAGATGGGCAGGGAAACAACTTTTAGATGGGGGCCAAGAATAATTGATCTGGATATACTTTTTTATGATAATTTAGTTATTGAAAGTGATAATCTTGTTATTCCACACGAAGAGCTTCAAAAAAGACGTTTTGTTTTGGAACCAATACTCGAAATCGAATCAGATTTGGTCCATCCAAAGTTTAAAGTGTCAGTAAAAGAAATTTTGAATAATCTTAAAGATGGCTCGGAAATAGTAAAAATAGGCAAGTTTTTTATTGAAAATTTAAACTAGGTCACAAGTTATCCACAGAAATCCGTAATTTTTAACAGCTTTATTAACAACCGTTTATCCTAAAAATATTGAATGTTTATAGATACTTAGGCTGCAGCATTTTAGAGATGTAAGAAGTTTTGTGAATTCTTTCCACTTTTTATCCACTTTTTTATTTTGAAAGCAAATATACCACCTGTTTAAAAAGAATTAACAACTTCCTAAACTGTATATCATCAATATTAAGGCTCATTTTTGCAAATAAATCTCTCCATTCAACATCAGTTTTGTTATTGTGGGGATGATGAATAAACTCTAAATTCACAATACTATCTGTAAAGAGAGTTAAATACTTTTGAAAAACATTGTCATAAACGTCTTCAATAATAATTACCTTTTTTGCCACTCTTTTTGCTTCTGAGATCAAGTTAGGAGGGTTTTTTGTATGATGAAGCACTGTTAGCAATAATGCCACGTCAAATGAATTATTCTCAAATGGAATTTCTTTTCCATCAAATATATTAGGAGCTAAGTCAGGAGAAAAACTAAGATCTTCCACATCAATTGGAGTTACATTGTGGCCCTTTTCCCTTAATACCTTTGTAACACTTCCCGGGCCGCTTCCGATATCTATTATTTTATCTTGTGGTTCAAGATAATTTTCAATAAATCTAAATTTTTCTTTAGCATCCCAGAGCCAGAGTTTAAAAACTAGTTTTTTAATGAAACTGCTTTTCTTCATTAGTTTGAGTGACATGTAGTTTTAATAAATAATAAATCAGGATTTCTAAACAATATATAGATTATCCCTTTTTTCATTGTCATCCTCGAATGCTTAAGTCGGGGATCCATAATCTGTTAGCCTGCCCTGAGCTTGTCGAAGGGTCATTCTGAATTCATTTCAGAATCTATCTCTTGTCATACCGGACTCCGATCCGGTATCCAGGATTTTGACTAAAACTATAAAAACATCTCTAGATTCGCTAGATTGCTACAAAAGCAAAAACTGGCAAACATATTAATCATTACTGAAATCATGACATCACAAACTCTTGCATCCTGAATCCTGCATCATTGTCATTCTGAATGAAGTGAAGAATCTCTCTTTTCTTTAGACCCTTCGCACAGCCTGTACTAAGCAGTGTTGAATGTACTTGAGGGTGACAAACTCTTACACCCTGTATAGTAAATCCTGAATCCTGAATCTTGCATCATGTATCCTTTTTTTCATTTAACCTTTCAACCAATATGATATAAAATTAAATGGAAGCAAAACTATAGGTATATTTATTATGTTTTACTTTGCCTTATTGATTGTATAGTCGATCGAGGAGTTATTATGAAATACAGGGCTATTATAGAACAAGACGAAGATGGGGTTTTTGTTGTGGAAATACCTTCTTTACCCGGTTGTATTTCACAGGGAAATACTCGATCAGAAGCTTTAAAAAATATAAAAGAGGCTATTGAGCTTTATCTTGAAAGTCTGAATGAGCATGGCGAACCCATACCTCCGTCGATTGAAGAGGAAGTAGTAGAGGTTTAAGTTTTGGCGAAACTACCAGTTGTCTCGGGACGTGACGCGGTAAAAGCTCTTTCGAAAATCGGATATACCAAAGATAGACAGAAAGGAAGTCATATCATATTAAGACAAACAGCTGCTCCACACAGAAGAATTGTTATCCCGGATCATAAAGAAATTGCTAAAGGCACACTAAGATCAATTATTAAACAAACTGGATTAACAATTGATGAATTTAATAAGCTTTTATAGTTTTGCCAGTACCTTTTTTAGTCCTTCCCGCAGCCAGCGAAGTCTTGAGTTTATCGAAAGGTCTAAGGAGCATCTTTAATCTTGTCTTATTGTCATTCTGAACCTTGTCCTCAAATGTTTGTATTGGGGATCATTTCAGTATCTATTCTTATTGTCATCCTCGAATGCATTAATCGGGGATCCAGTGTTTCTTGTCATTCTGAGTGAAACGAAGAATCTAATCTTTTTCATCATAACATCTTGCATCCTGAATCCTGCATCATTGTCATTCTGAATGAAGTGAAGAATCTCTCTTTTCTTTAGACCCTTCGCACAGCCTGTACTAAGCAGCGTTGAATGTACTCGAGGGTGACAAAATTAATCCATTTAACCTTTCATCTCAAATATGCTATAAACTTTCATAATACTTAGTTTCACTCTAAATAATTTCCAAAAGTTATATAATTATAAACTATGGCTTTTTTCCAAAACTCTGTACTCAAAAGACA